>JANTFI010000229.1 GCA_024763505.1 Gammaproteobacteria bacterium | reverse complement strand
CTAAAAGACAAGATATTTGAACCGGCCGGACAACTCTCCGGTGGGCAGCAACAGCGCTGTGCGATCGCCAGAGCCTTGTATCAGCACGATGAAATCCTGCTCGCCGATGAACCGGTTTCCTCGCTTGATGAGCAGCAGTCCAAAACCATTCTGTCGCTATTATGCCAGCAGTTTGGCACGGTGGTACTGGCGATGCACGATATCGACCTGGCGCTGACCTATTGCGACCGCATCATCGGTTTGCAGCAGGGGCATATCTGCATCGATCAACCGGCTGCCTCGCTATGTCATGACGACTTGACCGCGTTATATGGAGACTAGACCCGAACGATTCAGACATTCCGGGCGCTGGCGAGTAAGCTGGCTGTTTGTTTTGATCGCACTGGCTTGCCTGCCGTTTGCCGACCTTGAAATCATTTCGCGTGACCCGTTGATCGAACTGCTGCGCCTGTTCAATGGCTTGCTGCACCCATCGCTTGCGAATATCGACCAGCCTTTCGTCGCACTGTTACAAACCATTGCCTTCGCGCTGCTCGGGGTTGCCATTGGCAGCGTCACCGGATTTGCTCTGGCACAATTATTCTTTCTGTGGCCGGTCCGGATGCTATGCGCAATGCTGCGAGCGGTTCATGAAATTTTCTGGGCACTGATTTTTCTGCAAATCTTCGGCCTGCATCCATTGACCGGCCTGCTCGCCCTCGGCCTGCCCTACGCCGCCACCTTCGCCAAAGTCTATGCCGAAATTCTGGAGGAAGGTGACCGCCGCGCCTTCGACATTGTGCGTCATCATTCAGGGCTGGTATCGGCATTCTTTTACGCCCGCCTGCCCGACCTGTGGGAGCATTTCATCACTTACACCAGTTACCGCATGGAATGCGGATTGCGCTCCAGTGCCGTGCTTGGTTTTGTCGGCTTGCCGACTCTCGGTTATTATCTGAGCACGGCTTTTCTGGAAGGCAATTACACCGAAGTCTGGGCGCTGCTGATTATGTTTTATGCACTAATCGCCGGTATCCGTCTGTGGCTTCGACCACGCTTGATCCCTGTGTATCTGATACTGGCACCTTTTATAATCGCCAACGACAGTCAGATTTCTTTTGACAATGTCTGGCGCTTTTTCAGTGTCGATATTATTCCGGCTCCACTTCGTCAAGGCGCGGGCATGGAAGGACTGGGGTCGTGGATCGGTGATATCTTCATGCAGGAAGCCCTGCCCGGCATTGCCAATACCGTTCTGCTGACGCAAATCGCGCTGGTTTTGACCGGCTTTATCGCGCTGCTGCTTTTTCCATTTATTTCGCGACAGTTTTTTGCCCGGGGCGGTCGCAGTGTCGGTCACTTTGTGCTGATTATCTTGCGCTCCACGCCAGAGTATATGCTGGCCTTTATCTTGCTGATGCTGTGGGGGCCATCGATGCTGCCGGCGGTGATCGCGTTGGCCTTACACAATGGCGCGATCATTGCGCATTTACTCGGCCGATTCAGCAATGCCCTGACACTGCGTCCGGACAGCAGCCGAGGCATCAATCTTTATCTGTATGAAATTCTGCCGCGCATCTACGGCCAGTTTCTGGCATTTCTGTTTTATCGCTGGGAGATAATCTTTCGCGAAACGGCAATTCTGGGAATACTCGGCATCGCTACGCTGGGATTTTATATCGACAGTGCGATTGCCGATATTCGCCTCGACAAGGCGATGCTGCTGATCGCCATCACGGCGCTGTTGAATATTCTGGTGGACAGCCTGTCGCGGCGCATTCGCGCGTCATTGCGCCTGAGCATAGGCCCGCAAACTGCGCGCTGAATCGACTCCGCTCGCCAGCCGGGTATAGGCATCGTAGCGCGCCTTGATTTCTCGCACGTACTTGACCGGTTCATTGCCATCGACGTAGCCATAGCGTGCGCGCTGGTAATATTTTTTTCTCGATAGCAGCTTCATCGCATTTTCTACATGGCCGAACCAGCGCTGCGGGTCATGGCCGAGTTTACGGGCCAGCCGGCGCGCATCCCGAACATGACCGACACCGGCATTATAAGACGCCAGCGTAAACCAGATTTTTTCGGAAACCGGCATGTCTTTCGGAAAGCGATCGCGCAACCAGTCCAGATACTTGATGCCCCCTTCGATATTGTGAATCGGGTCTTCGATATTCTTCACGCCCATCGAACGCGCGGTACGCGGCAGTAACTGCATCAGTCCGACCGCACCGGCGAATGATTTAACCTTCGGATCGAAACGGCTTTCCTGATAGATTTGCGCCACAGCCAGGCGCCAGTCAAAACCGTATCGATCTGTGTACTTGCGCACGATATCATCCCATGGGGAAAGTTGATTCTGATCGAGATTTTCGATACGCCCTTTGGCCAGTTGACGAATCGACTTGCGGCTTTTGAAATATTTATTGAACAGCACATTGTAAAATTCACTGCCACGGCTTTTCTTGATGAAGGCATTGACTGCTTCGAGCAGCAGCGGATTATTGTTGCGGATGGCAACCGCCTGTTTGCGTTTTTCGCCGACGCTGAAGGCGGA
>JANTFI010000228.1 GCA_024763505.1 Gammaproteobacteria bacterium | reverse complement strand
ACAATATTTATAGAAAATGCCTATCTTCGCCGGTAATGTGCGCATTTTTCATCGATCAAATCACCGGCCTTGCTGGTTAACTTTGCTTTTTAGCCAGTTTTTTACAGCAAAAACCAGTTCAGCTTCGCGCCCCTCGAATTTGTGATTGGCACCCGATATTTCCACTTGTGTATAAATATCTGAAACCATCCCCGATCTTTCAGCAGCGGCTCGAGAATCCTTGCCATTTTTACCACCCCAAATGTCCAATACAGGAATTGTGACGTTTTCCAGATTTTCTTTGCAAGCTAGTGAGCCGCTGCCATTATTTCTGCAACCTGCCACGATCAGACCAGCGAGCCCGCTGTGTGGATGTTCAGAAACATATGCGCTGGCCATGCGGCTTCCCATGCTGTGCCCAAACAAAAATATTTTTGAGATTTCTGTTTCATTTTTAAAATATGCGATGGCCTCTTCTATCGTGCTATAGGCTTCAGGAAAACCATTTACGTAATCTTTCCAATCGCTATACCCCGTAGGCATTTGAAGAGAAAGCGTATGATAACCAAGTTGATCGTGTATTCCCTTGCGTACGGGATCGACTACAAGCCATGTCGGGTTTCTCCCTTTTCCATGGGCAAGGATTAAGCCGTATTGGCTAAACCCGCCATCCAGATAGACCGATCCATATGGATTATCAGCGTAGGCAATCGATGACGATAACAGCCAAACCAGAATAAGTGTAACGCACATTTTATTCACTTCTATTCGCCTCCGTAGTGGCAACATGGGTTGATAAGCCAAACATAGCGGATGATGATAATCTGGTGATGGCTGTATCTTGTTCCTTCGTCAAAGGTCGAATAAAAGGACCACCGGTTTTCTTCCAAAGCGGTTTTCCAATTACCTATGTTTGGCGATAACTCGACAAGAGTGTTCTTGTCGGTAAAAAACGGATCAAATTTCCTTTGTGATGAGTTAAACCCTGTGTTCTGTGATTACTGGAACAACTCGACTTCAATGATCGTAATCATGCCAGCATAGCGTGACGATGCTGAGATGTTCAAGCAGGGTATAAAAACGTTGTTCGAGCGATATCAATGTTAACTTCAACCAGGCCGTATTTTGTTGTGGATTTGTCTGATATTGCTTGAGTTTTGTGGCAATCTGAAACATCATTCCCCGTTCAACAGGTCGACACAGTCCTGCACACAATAACCATCACGAGGGTAACATGATTCAATTGAAAAAAGTTTTGCTGGCATCACTGATAACGGCCAGTTTTGTTGCGGCCGAAGTACAGGCAGCTACCGAATGGAATGTTTCACTGTGGGGCAAGCGTCGCGCCTTCACCGAGAATGTCGAAAAACTGGCCGAGCTGGTCAACAAGAAAACCAATGGCGATTTCAAGCTGAATATTTCTTACGGCGGGTTGTCCAAGTCACGCGAGAATCTGGATGGTATTTCCATCGGCGCGTTTGAAATGGCGCAATTCTGCTCGTTCTATCACAAGGATAAAAACCCGACCATCACGGTAACTGAATTGCCATTTACTCGTGATCTGTCGCTCAAGCGCATTACCGAAATCTACCAGCAAGTGTATGCCAACCCGATTGTCCAGAAAGATCTGGCACGCTGGAATGCGACGTTGCTGATGCCGACGCCGCTGCCGCAATACAACATCATCAGCAAAACCGACACACTGCATAAGCTGTCTGATTTCAAAGGCATGCGCGTGCGCGGGCCGGGTGGCATCATGGGTGTGCTGAGCAAACTCGGCGCGGTCAAGACCGGCGTACCGTTTTCTGAAGTGCGTCAATCGATGGATTCCGGTGTGATCGATGCGGCCACCTTTGCTCCGCATGCTCATCTGGCGACCAAAACCTACAAGGTCGGCAAGTGGGCTTCGACCAATCTGAATCTCGGCTCGGCCAATTGTCCGGTCGTGGTTAATACTGATGCGCTCAATGCGCTCAGTGCCAAAAATCGTGCCGCATTGCTGGGCTCGGTCGATCAGGCGCTGGATTACTACGTCGATAATTACGACAACAATGTGTTCGGCAAATATGAAAAGGCGATCAAGGATGCCGGTCTCGATCTGGTGACCTTTACTCCGGCGCAAACCGCGGAATTGAATCGTCTGTCCGAATCCGTGCGCGATGAGTGGGTCAAGAAATATGCCGGTAAATTTGATTCCCGAAGCCTGTACGACTTCACCGAAAAACTGTTCAATCAGTAATCACGATTGATCGATCGCCCGTCGTCCCGCCCGGGGTGACGGGCTTTTTTATCTGGAGGTCAGATCATGGCCGGTTCTCATACCGTTTTGCAGGACGACTCCCTGCTCAGTCGACTGGATCGCTGGTTCTTCAAGCTCGAATCCGCTCTCACGCTGGCCGGCGGCATCGTCATTTTCCTGCTGGTTTTACTGGCCACCACCAATGTGCTCGGCCGCTGGATATTTTCCCTGCCGGTTTCCGGGTATATCGACTGGGTCGAGCAATCGATGGCCTTTTTCGCCTTTCTCGGGCTCGCCTACACGCAACGCGAAGGCGGTCATATCC
>JANTFI010000227.1 GCA_024763505.1 Gammaproteobacteria bacterium | reverse complement strand
AAACATGTATAAATCCTTATTGATGATGGCGCTGCTGGTTTTGCCGCTGCTGGCACAGGCACAAAGCGCCGAAGAAAAAGGGCTGCAAATTGCCCGTCAGGCCGATGCCTATGACAATGGCTTCGGCGATTTCAAGGCCGATATGAAGATGACGTTGAAGAACAAGCGTGGTGATGAAACCGTTCGCCGCATCCGCATCAAGACGCTGGAAGTGCAGGACGATGGCGATAAGAGCATGTCGATCTTCGATGAGCCGGCCGATGTCAAGGGTACGGCCATGCTGACTTATTCGCATGGCCTCAAGCCGGACGAACAATGGCTGTACCTGCCCGCGATCAAACGCGTCAAGCGGATCAGCTCGCGTAATAAATCCGGTCCGTTCATGGGTAGTGAATTCGCCTTTGAAGACCTCGGTTCGCAGGAAGTGGAAAAATATCATTACAAGTTTTTACGCGAAGAACCCTGCGGCGAATACCAGTGCTATGTACTGGAGCGTACTCCGGCTTACAAGTATTCCGGTTATACACGTATTGAAACCTGGATCGACAAAGACGGCTTTCGTCTGATCAAGGCCGATTTTTACGACCGCAAGAACGAATTGCTGAAAACCCTGACCGCCTCCGATTATCAGCAATATCTCGGTCATTACTGGCGGCCGGGAAAAATGGAAATGGTGAATCACCAGAAAGGCAAATCGACGCTGCTGGAATGGTCGAATTATGAATTCCAGAGCGGCTTGTCCGAGCGTGATTTCAAATCCCAGAGTCTCAAGCGGGCGCGCTGATGAAACGGCGGTTTGTTCTGTTATTGATGACTTTCAGTCTGCCGCTGCAAGCGCTGGAATTTTCCGGCAATGCGGCGCTGGAATGGCAGCAATTTACCGAGGATGCTGTTTCGCCGCAGCAATTCGATCAATCGGTGACGCTGTCATTCCAGCCGAAATTCCGGCAAGACTGGAATCAGGGGAATGATGAAATCACGATGGAGCTTTTCCTGCGCGGCGGCAGCGAAGATGACGCTCGCAATCATGGCGATATCCGTGAATTAAAATGGCTGCATGTCGGCAGCGATGATGAATGGCGTATCGGTATCGACTCGGTATTTTGGGGTGTGACTGAATCGCGTCACCTGGTCGATATCATCAATCAGACCGATCGGCTGGAAGGCCTCGATGGTGAAGACAAACTCGGCCAGCCGATGATCCATTACACCCGGATCGCCGATTGGGGCGTTCTGGATGCCTTCCTGCTGACGGGTTTTCGCGAACCGGGCTTCCACGATGCAAAGGGGCGGCTGCGCTTGCTATTGCCGGTGGATGATACGCAAACCGGCTATGAATCGGCGGATGGCAAGCATCATGTGGACGTGGCACTGCGCTATTCGCAGGGGTTTGGCGATTCCGAAATCGGCGTGTCGCTATTTCACGGCACCAATCGGGATCCGGCCTTTAGCGTCGGCAGCAATGCGGCTGGCCAGCCGGTGCTGATACCGTATTACAGCCAGATCACCCAGTTGGGTGTCGATGTGCAAACCATCATCGAAGACTGGATATGGAAACTCGAAATGATTGCCCGCAGCAGCGAAGCCGAAGCCTATGTTGCATCCACCTTCGGGTTTGAATATACCTTTTACGGAATCTTTGACAGTGCCATCGATATGGGCACCCTGCTCGAGTACTCGATGGAAAACCGCTTCGAAAATGCCGGTGTGTTCGATAACGATGTGTTTGTCGGCGCGCGTTTCGCCTTTAACGATGTGCAAAGCAGCGAAGTGCTGGCCGGGCTGTTTTACGATGTCGATCTGCAAAGCCGCAGCCTGCGGGTGGAAGCCAGTCGAAGGCTCGGCTCGAGCTGGAAAATGAGTGTCGAGGCACAATTCTTTAATCAGATTAATCCACAAGATCCATTGTTCGCCTTCAGGCAGGATGATTATCTTCAGCTCGAAGCCGCCTATTATTTTTAACGATACGGTTTTCCGGTTGCGATGATTTCGCTGGCATCGCAACCGGACATGCTCGGTTCAATCAGACTAGGTTCAATCAAGCTCGGTTCAATCAAGCTCGGTTCAATCATGCCCGGGCCAGTGCCAGATGAAGCGTGCAGCCTGCCAGCCGACTGCGACAATCTGTCACTGTTCTCAGCGCTCTAATCGCACTAAGCTGCTGCTTTTTCTGCGGAATCCTGACTATGAAAAATCTGCTGGCTCTCTCCGTTTTCATTTCCATGACTGCCTTGTCCGCGCATGCCGATATGGCAACTGAGGTGGAGATCGATTCTCCCTATGCGCGCGCCGCCATCGTACAACAGCGCAACAGCGCTATCTTCATGACCCTGAAAAATCAGGGAAGCAGCGGCAGCCTGGTCGCGGCCACAAGCCCGGCTGCCCACATCGTCGAATTGCATACCCACATCAATGACGGAGGCGTCATGCGCATGCGCAAGATTCCTTCGATGCCGTTACCGTCCGGCAAAACAGTGCGACTGCAACCGGGTGGTCTGCATATTATGCTGCTGGGTTTGAAACAGGATTTGAAACCGCAAGACCAGATCGAAGCCACACTGAC
>JANTFI010000226.1 GCA_024763505.1 Gammaproteobacteria bacterium | reverse complement strand
GATTGCGGCTATAGTCCGACGCTGGTCAAACCTGCGGAACTTCATGACTCAACCGGCTGATACGCGACGCTTGCGTCGTCACGATTTTTTTCTGTTCACCAGCATGGCGATTCTGGCCGGTTGCGGGCTGATTTACGAATACCTGCTGTCGCATTACGCCGGGCGCATACTCGGTGCGGTCGAGCAAGTCATCTTCGCCATGATCGGCATCATGATTGTGGCGATGGGGCTGGGCGCTTTCGCCGCGCGAATTTTCAAATCCTGCTTCAATGCCTTTGCCTGGCTGGAGCTTTCCATCGCGCTGCTCGGCGCGATTTCGGTACTGATTCTGGCGGCTACCCAAGCGCTGGCGGTGTTGTTTCCACAAATTCTGGCACAGACTTTTGATATGCCGCCCGACTTGCTACCGCAGGGCGGCATGGTGTTGTGGGCCAACCGGCTGGCCGGGGCGATGCCGTATCTGGTCGGCTTTGTGCTGGGATTTCTGATCGGCATGGAAATCCCGCTGATCGCCAGTATTCGCGAAACCCTGTACGGCGAGCATCTGCGTCACAACACCGGCTCGGTATACGGGGCGGATTACATCGGCGCAGGTATCGGTGCGGCGATTTGGGTGGTTTTCATGCTCGGCTTGCCACCGACCGAAGCCGCGGTGATGACGGCGGCGGTCAATATTCTGGTTGGGCTGGCGTTTTACTGGATTTATCGCAAGCGCATCCACTTCGGCCCGATGCTGGTGGCCGGGCATGGCCTGGTGGCGGTGCTGGTGGTCGCTATCGGCATTCACGGCATCGACTGGGATAACGCGATGGAAGACTTGCTGTACAAGGACAAGGTGATCTTCAGTACCAGCACGCCATACCAGCATTTCACCGTGACCGAACGGATCATGGATCCGGCCCGTCCCAAGGTGTATTCACTGTTCATCAATGGCCGCACCCAGTTCGCCAGCAACGATGAAATGATTTACCACGCGATGCTGGTGACCCCGGCGATGCAAGCCTCGGCGCGGCATGAGCATATCCTCATCATCGGCGGCGGGGACGGACTGGCGCTGAGGAATGTGCTGCGCTGGAATCCGCAATCGGTCGATCTGGTCGATATCGACCCCAAACTGATCGAATTTTTCACCACACCGCAGAAAGAGAGCGGCCGGGTCATCAATCAAGCCCTGCTGGATTTGAATGAACGGGCCTTTTCCGATCCGCGCGTGCAAACCCATTTCGGCGATGCTTTTTTGAAGGTCGACGAATTGATTCGCTCCGGCAAGATGTACGACACCATCATCGTTGATTTACCCGACCCCAGCCACCCCGATTTGAACAAGCTGTACTCGGCGCGCTTTTACGCCAAGCTGAAAACCCTGCTCGCCGGTGATGGCGCGCTGGTGGTGCAATCGACCTCGCCCTACCACGCCAAAAACACCTTCATAAGCATCGGCAAGACGGTGCAATTTGCCGGTTTCAAAAACGTCGAGCAATATCATCACAATGTGCCGAGTTTTGGAGAGTGGGGCTGGACCATCGCCACCAAAAATGGCTTGTCAGCCAAAGCACGCATCGAGCAAAGCGAGAAAATCGAGGTCGCCGATGGCTGGTCGACGCGCGGTGTGATTCTCGGCGCTTTCGAATTCAGCTACAATTTTTTCGAACGGCTGGATCAGATCAAGGTCAACAGAATCAACAATCAGGCGGCCTACCAATATCACTTGACCGACTGGGAAAAACAACAAGGCATTTTTCAGGTAACGCCGCTGCCCCAAACCAGCCAGCCATAGCGGTTTCGCCCATGGCCGTGCAGTTTTTTTGTGGCAATCTCGGTCAGGTGAGATCGGCCAAACGATTACGGGAACGGATACAGTCGTTTGAAGAAACGGTCAGGTAACGGTAAAAAATATCAAAATAATTCTGGACATAATATGTCGCGCGACATAATATGTCTTCACGCTAGACATACGGAGACGCTATGAGCAACGAAAAACTACAACAATTGATGACGAATCTGGATGGCCAGAAACTGGCCGATGGCATGGGGCTGTCGATCGAACTGTTCGATGGTGAAGACGCCGTCGCCTGCATCAAGGTCGAGGATCGCGAGGAATTCCCGATCTACATGACCGTCGATGAAGGGCAGATTCTGTGCATTACCTACCTGTTCGGAGAAGACCAGGTCGATCCATCAAAACAGGCCGAACTGGCCGAAGCGATGCTGACGATGAATGTAATGATTCCACTGTCGGCATTTTCCAAAATTGGTAATCAGTACATCCTGTTCGGTGCCTTGTCGCCGAGTTCGAGCACTGAAGACTTGTTACATGAAATCGAACTGTTGAGCGACAATGTGCTGGAAGCCATTGGCGCGATGTCAACCTATTTGAAGGAGGCTGCATAGCCCATGAGTATTTTCACAAAATTGATTACTGCCCTGCGTGGCGGTGCTACCGAAGTCGGCGAAGCGATTGTCGATACCCAGGCGATCCGCATTCTGGATCAGGAACTGCGCGATTCGAAAAAGGCGCTGAACGATGCCAAAACCAGCCTGACCGCGATCATGGCCGAAAAAATGGGCATCGAGCGCAAGGTCAAAGAATTGA
>JANTFI010000225.1 GCA_024763505.1 Gammaproteobacteria bacterium | reverse complement strand
GACCAGATTACAGATCGAATTCGACGCCCTGCGCCAGTGGTAATTCCTTCGAGTAATTCACCGTGCTGGTTTGCCGGCGCATATAAGCTTTCCATGCATCCGAGCCGGACTCACGCCCGCCGCCGGTTTCCTTTTCACCGCCGAATGCACCGCCAATTTCTGCACCGGAGGGGCCGATATTGACATTGGCGATGCCACAATCCGAACCACATGCGCTCAAAAAGGTTTCACTCTCGCGAACATCATTGGTGAAAATGCAGGAGGATAACCCCTGCGGCACATCATTGTGTAGGTCGATGGCCTCATCCATATCCTGATACTTCATCAAGTACAGAATCGGTGCAAAGGTTTCCTGTCTTACGATGTCACTTTGCTCTGGCATTTCGATCAGGCAAGGTTCGACATAACAGCCAGCATCATCGCTCACCACCTGACCTCCATGAACCACCCCACCCTGACTTTTTGCCGTATCGATCGCTTGCTGCATACGCGCGAGCGAAGCATGGTCAATCAGCGGGCCGACCAGCGTATCCGGCTGAAGTGGATCACCGATTTTTACCGACGAGTAAGCCTGTTTCAGGCGCGGCAATAAATCTTCATAGATCGATTCATGGACAATCAATCGGCGCAAGCTGGTGCAGCGCTGGCCGCAGGTGCCGATGGCTGAAAAGGTAATCGCGCGAAGCGCCAGATCAAGATCGGCGCTGGGAGCGACGATCATCGCGTTGTTGCCACCGAGTTCGAGCAGGCATTTGCCGAAACGTTCGGCTACACGCGGGCCGACTGCGCGCCCCATGCGGGTCGAACCGGTGGCGGAAATCAATGCCACCCGGGGTGATTCCACCAACGCTTCGCCAATCTTCGCATCGCCCACCACCACTTGCAGCAGCGCATCTGGTGCTTCACCAAATCGCTGTATCGCTCGCATGAAAATCTGCAGGCAGGCGAGCGCCGTCAACGGGGTTTTCTCGGACGGTTTCCAGATCACGCTGTTGCCGCAGACGATTGCCAATGCCGTGTTCCAGGCCCACACCGCAACCGGAAAATTGAATGCAGTGATAACGCCGCAAACACCCAGTGGCAACCAGCTTTCCGCCATCCGGTGACCGGGTCTTTCGGAGGCGATAGTCAGGCCGAATAACTGTCGCGACTGGCCCACCGCCAGATCACAGATATCGATCATTTCCTGCACTTCACCCAGCCCTTCGGACAGAATCTTGCCACATTCGAGCGTAACCAGACGCCCCAGTTTTTCCTTGTCTCGACGCAATTCCTCGCCGAGCAAGCGAATCAATTCGCCCCTTCGTGGCGGCGGCACTGAGCGCCACTGCACAAAAGCATCATGGGCTTGCGCAATGATCGCTGGCATTTTATCCGCCTCTGTCATCGCTACGCGAGCGAGTTCACTGCCATCGATAGGGGTATGTACGGCCAACCCGCTGGATTCATTGATCACCTCGCCAAGCCCAAGGTCGATCAGTACGTCCTGATATTTCATTGTGCTTCTCCCGGTTGTTGTGAGTAAAACCGGCCACTTCGCGTGCCGAGCAAATCCTCTAACGCGATGTCTTCCTGGCGGATAAATCCCTGCTGGGGCAGCTTTCCGGAAGCCACCAGCTCGATCACCGCACAGGCCGAAGTCGAGGTCGTCCACGCAATGGCTGTACGCATTTTGCCTGCAATATGGCGCGGATAATAGGCTTCGACAAATTCCTCGCGCATGAGCTGACCCTCAATCATACCCTCGGCCGCAGCATGCACATAGACTACGTCATCATTTACCGGTGGCTTGGCATGAGTCAGAATCTTGCCAGCCAGCGAGCGATCTTCGCGCATCAGCAATTCGTGGAAAAAGAAATTCATCAATTGGACATGCCCGGGGTAGCGCATGGTTTTGTAATCCAGATTTTCGATTCGCTCACGATAGGTTTCACACATGGTGCCGAGACCGCCCGAGGTGGTAAAGGCTTCCAGTTGGACGCCGTTAATGACGATGGTTTCCAGCCATTCCATCGCCGAAACCCATTTGTGTTCTCCCTGCTCAATCACTTCGCAATCATTCAGATATTCGTTGACCACGCCTTCCGGCGACCAGTTAAAGGCATAGCCGAGTAAACCGGTCGGGTTTTGCGGCAAGGCCCCTACCCGCAGCTTGAGCGAACGTACCTGATCGAAACGCTCGATCAGATCAGCCCCGACAATACCGATAAATCCCGGCGCCAGTCCGCATTGCGGCACCATGACGCCGCTCGAGCTTTGGCTCAATTCCAAAATGGTTTGGGTGGTCGGCACATCTTCGGTCAGATCGAAATAATGAATACCCCGTTGGTGTGCGAGCTGCGCCAATTGCTGATTCAAGTGATAAGGCAGGCAGGAGAGTACGGCTTCAAACGAAGTCAGCGCCCGAGCCAGTTCAGCGCCATCGGAAACATCCATCTCGATGACTTCGATGCCGAGTTCTTCACGTGGCAAACGGCAATCGATTCCGGTGACCGAAAACCCGCTTTGTTTCAGGCAGAGTGCGGCCAGAGAACCGACCTTACCCAGACCAAATACTGCAATTCTGGAAAAATTCATGCTAAAACCTCTTGCTAGTGTATAAAGAGAT
>JANTFI010000224.1 GCA_024763505.1 Gammaproteobacteria bacterium | reverse complement strand
CCGAAAGCCAAATCTCCGACCGGTGTGCGTGGGCTGATGATGCTGACACAGGATACCGCCCGACTGGTCAAGATCAAAAACCGACTCAACCCGGAACAAAGCATCAAAGGCGGCGCTTTGTATATCAAACGGGTATTAAAAAAAGTGCCAGAGAGAATCAAGAACCCGGACCGGAACTGGTTCGCACTGGCGGCCTACAACGTCGGATTCGGGCATCTCGAGGATGCCCGTAAAATCACCCAGAAAATGAATGGCGACCCGGACAAATGGATCGATGTGAAAAAATATCTTCCATTACTGAGCCGCAAAAAGTGGTACAAGCAAACCAAACACGGTTACGCACGCGGTTCGGAGCCAGTTAAATATGTGGAAAATATTCGCAAGTATTACGACCTGTTAAGCTGGATCGAAAAAAAGGAACAGGAAAACAAGCCATTCACACCCGGCATCGAACCACCAGACAAGCACCTCAACGAAACCGAACTCACCATTCCACCCAGCCTGTGAGCCGGGATCAGTTATCCAGCAATTCCTTTTCCAGCGACAGAAAGACTTGATAGGCGTTGATGCGATTGCCTTCATCAAACGCCGGCAGGCTGGAAAAACGGCTCCAGTCGATACCACTATAGATTTCATCAAAGGTCATCATTTCTTCCACGCCTGCACCGAGGTTTTCGCGTAGAAAGGCAAGATAATCCCGGGTCAGGCCGATTGCCTGTTGCGGGTTTCTGGCCAGACCACCATGACCTGGAATCAACGCTTTGACACCTTTTTTGTCGGCCATAGTATTCAGCGTCTCTAGCCAGGCTCTGGTATCGCCATCACCGACAAAGGGGATGCGCCCTTCAAAGATCACATCGCCGGTGATAAACACCTGGTCGGGCTCGACCAGTACGGTCAAATCCGCATCAGAATGCGCCTTGCCCAGAAAGTCGATTTGCAATTGCACATCGCCATCATTGATCCGCATTGACTGATCGACCAACTGGTCAGGATACACCAGTCGGGTATCTTCATTGACCCAGGGCTCCAGCGAGAACCGGCGTTCTTCCAGCCGTTCGGTGGAGGCGCTGGAGTTAAGATAATCGTCAACACCCAGCGGCGCGAAAATTTTGGCGCCCTGCTCCTTGAATACCTGTAATCCGTAAATATGATCGGCATGATAATGGGTGGCAATCACGCGAATCACCGGAAGATCACTGACTTCACGCACCAGCGAAAGCATTTGCTCGGCCAGAGAAGGCGAACCCAGCGCATCGACAATGGTGATGCCCTTTTCCGATATAATCACACTGGCGTTCGAGATAAACCCCTGATTGTCTGTAGCAATGCCGGTTTTACCCTGCACGAAGTAGACATGCTCTGACACCTTTTGCAATTCCATCTCAACGCTGGAACGCGGATAATGAAAGGAAAAATCACCTGCTGCCTGAGCCAGTTGCACCCAGCCCAGCGTTAACACGCACCATAAAAAATATCCTGAAAAGTTTCGCATTAGCTCTCTCTCATTTTGTTGTCGCGCTTTTGATTACGCCTGTTAGCAAAAAAATCACTCATGATCTGCGCACAGGGCTCGGCAAGTATGCCACCTGAGCATTCGATCTGGTGATTGAACAGTGCATCCTGCAATAATGTCAGCCGACTCTCGATCGCACCGGTTTTCGGCTCTGTGGCAGCATAAACCAGTCGCTTGACTCTGGCATGCACCAGCGCCCCGACACACATGACACAGGGCTCCAGCGTGACATACAGCGTGGTATCGACCAGACGATAGTTTTGCCGGTTTTGCGCCGCTTCGCGCAGCACCACGATCTCGGCATGCGCAGTCGGGTCCTGATCTGAAATCGGCCGGTTATAACCGGCCGCAATCAATTGCTGGCGGTCATCGACCAGTACTGCGCCGACAGGCACTTCACCAAGCTCTGCGGCAAGCCGGGCCTGCTGTAATGCCTGCTGCATCCACATTTCATCATGGTCAGATTGTGTCACTGCAGTCGGAATCTCAATAGCCGTAGGCGGTGATGGCCAGGTGGATAAAGTGGCCGGTCATACTAGCACAGCTTTCCGGCAGTTTGAAAACCGGTTTCAGCAGCGGCATTCGATCATTTTTTGCAGACGAACACGTGGACTTAGCAGCATCATCCAGCCGTATCCAGTAGTGCCAAAGCCATCGACAACAGCATAAGAATGAACGCCAGAGGCGCCAGAAAGACGCGTTCGAAACGCTGCCGACCGGCCAGACTACCCACTGTGCTGAGAGCAAAAAATGCACTGATGCCCCACAGAATATAGTCAACCGTCGAGATGCTGGCAGGGGCTTGCAGCCAGCCTGCCTTGATCATGCCGACCGCAGCCATGCCCAGCAGCAGCACCAGCGCGAATCCTTCCAGCGCAATCAAGCCCGCTCGCGTCTGCACTCGGCCGCCCCAGACCAGATCCGCGGGCAAACGGCCTGCCAGCACAAGAACGTGAAACAGAAAAAGCGCCGCCAAAATTGCTAAAAAACTTGTGATAATCATCATCTTTCACTCGGGGTTTGGTGGCCGGGCAGCACCCTGCCCGGCCACGCAATCAATGGAATTACATGGAATTACAGCGCTGGATGCATGGCTGAATAGGTGGCAAAAACCACAA
>JANTFI010000223.1 GCA_024763505.1 Gammaproteobacteria bacterium | reverse complement strand
TAATCTCGTGGTTCGATTGCAGCATCATCGGGTGTTTGGGCAGTCTTATCAAACCCTGCAGGCCGACCAGCCCTGGTCAGATGGGCTCTTGCGCTGGAGTGTGATTCCGCAATTTTCGGCGCTGGGATTACGCTATCAGACAACCAGCTATTCGGTCGGGCTGGAAACCGACCGATTGAACTGGCGGCAGGCCAAATACCTGTCGCTGCACGCCCGGTATTTCTGGCGCTTCTAGCTCTCAGGCAAAATAACTGGAAAAAAGATTGGGCCATCCTCTGCTGCTGCAGATTCAGACAGACCCCTGCAGTTTTAACCCACTGACTTACCACACTACTGCAGCAAAGAAAGCGCCAGCTCAGCCACTCGCTGCGAACCCTGGCCAGGGCCGAGACTGCTTTTGACCTGCTTCAAATCGTTTATTACGCGCTTGCGATAATCCTTGTCATCGAGCAGTGCAAACAGTTCAGCACTGATTTGCTGAGGATTCGCATCTTGCTGGATCAGCTCCCGCACGATTTCCTTGCCGGTAATGATGTTGGCCAGCCCCAGGTGATCGATGGTGATCAGGCGACTCATGATTTGATAACTGAGCCAGGAAGTCCGGTAAATGATACACATCGGGACTTCCAGCAAGGCAATCTCCAGCGTGACCGTGCCGGAGCAGGAGGCTATCGCATCGCAATTGGCGATCACGTCGTACAGATCTCCACGGGTCAGCGTTAAATGAAGATCATAACCGTCGCAAACCTCGCGGATTGCATCGTAATCCAGCGAAGACGCGACCGGCAAAACGAATTGTAAATCCGGATCGCGCTGCTGCATCAACGTCGCGGTGTCCAGCAACAGGGTCAGATGCTTGTTGATTTCACTGTGACGGCTGCCCGGAAATAACCCGACTACACGGGCTTCTTCGGCGATGCCAAGCTGCGCACGCGTTTGATCGACCTGCGGGCTGGTTTTCACCTTGTCCACCAGTGGATGGCCGACAAAGGTAACCGGAATGCCGGCTCTTTGGTAATAATCCACTTCGAACTGGAACAATGCGGCCATATGGTCGATCGATCGCCCGATCTTGTGAATACGCTTGGGGCGCCAGGCCCAGATTTGCGGGCTGATGTAGAAAAGTACCTTGATGCCGATCGATTTGGCATGGCGCGCCATTTTTAGATTGAATTCGGGGTAATCGATCAAAATCAGCAAATCGGGACGCCTGTCCTCCAACTGTCGCTTGACCAACTCCATCGCCTGCTTGATTTCGCCCCAATGCTTGAGAATTTCCACGATGCCGACCACGGCGATGCTGCGCGAATCAAAAAACAGATCGACTCCGGCGGCACGCATTTCGTCGCTACCCATGCCACTGAGCTGAACGTCGGGTTGAATTCTTTTCAGTTCGGTGGCGACTTCTGCGGCATGGGCATCGCCGGAAGCTTCGCCAGCCAGCAACATGATATGGGGGGTGGAAGGAGTGGGCATGGCGTCAATCGGGGCGGCAATAAAGCGAATGGAGTATAGCCGCCGACAGATTTTTGATCTACTGTTACGGATTTTTCAGGACAACTTTTTATGGCAGATTCTTCGTTTCTGATCGCCGGTGTCGATGAAGCCGGACGTGGTCCGCTGGCAGGGTCCGTGGTCGCCGCTGCGGTCATCCTTGACCCGCAACAACCGATCGCGGGTTTGACCGATTCGAAAAAACTCAATGAAAAAAAACGCATCGCGCTGGAAGTCGAGATCCAGCAAAGAGCGCTCAGTTTTGCGGTCGCCGAAGCGACGGTGGAAGAAATCGATGATATTAATATCCTGCATGCCAGTATGCTGGCGATGCGTCGCGCGGTGCTGGCGCTGGATGTGCGTCCACAGTTGGTTCAGGTCGATGGCAATCGCGAACCTGATCTGCCAGATTATCAGGTCGAAGCGATCGTCAAGGGCGACTTGACGGAAGCCTGTATCAGCGCCGCCTCGATACTCGCCAAGCAGTATCGAGATCGCCAGATGCTGGAACTGGATCAGCAATATCCCGAGTATCAATTCGCCCGCCACAAGGGTTACCCGACCAAACTGCACCGCGAATTATTGCAACAACATGGCGTCTCTCCGGTGCACCGGCGCAGCTTCCGGCCGGTTTTCGAGCTGTTGTGAGGGTTCAGAAACTCTCGCCAAGACGCAGAGCACGCCAAGAAGCCCTTCTTTTTCTTTGCGAGTTAATCTTTGCGAGCTTTGCGCCTCTGCGAGAATTTATTGAAAGAAAGAGAATACTTTCTCGCCCATTACGGTAAAATTTCTACCCCGAAAATAACAGCTGATCCATGACCACCCGATTCGTTCATCTGCACGTTCATTCCGAGTTTTCGCTGGTTGATTCCACCGTTCGCCTGAAGCCGTTGATCGGCAAGGTGGTCGAGCGCGGCATGGGCGCGGTGGCGCTGACCGATATGTCGAATCTGTTCGCGCTGGTCAAGCACTTTAAGACTTGCACCGCTGCTGGCGTCAAACCGATTTTCGGCGCGGATGTATGGATACGCCATCAAGATCGTCCACAAAATTTCAGCCGACTGGTACTACTGTGCCAGAACGATGAGGGCTATCTGAATCTGAAGCGGTTGATTTCGCGCTCCTATCAGGAAGGGCAAAGTGCCGACCGACCGACGATTTTCGAG
>JANTFI010000222.1 GCA_024763505.1 Gammaproteobacteria bacterium | reverse complement strand
GCTTTCAAAAAAGATGGCACGGTGACCGCCGCCAATGCCAGCTCGATTTCCGATGGCGCCGCGGCATTGTGCCTGATGCGCCAGCACGACGCCGAAGTCGACGGGTTGCAGGTTCAGGCCATGATACGTGGGCAGAGCAGCGTGGCCGGTGAACCCTGCTGGTTTACCACCGCGCCGATCAGCGCCATTCGTGATCTGTTGTCGCAACTCGACTGGACCGTGCAGGATGTCGATTTATGGGAAATCAACGAAGCCTTCGCCGTGGTCACGCTGGCGGCGATCGAAACCCTGTCGCTGGACCCGGAAACCGTCAATGTGCATGGCGGTGCCTGCGCGCTGGGCCACCCGATCGGCGCTTCCGGCGCACGTATTCTGGTGACGCTGATCTCGGCCTTGCAACAGCGCGGACTGAAGCGGGGCATCGCAGCCCTGTGTATCGGCGGCGGTGAAGCGACCGCGGTGGCGGTAGAACTACCCTGAATCAGGCCATGCACGGCAGATCGGTTCATCGTTGATGGATACGTAGTCTGGAGCTTTCACAGCCTTGAGGATTTTCAGATGCTGAGCGAACAACAGAGAATGATCCGCGACATGGCGCGCGATTTTGCGCGTGAACGCATCGCACCGCAGTCAGCACGCTGGGACCGTGAAAAAATCTTTCCGGCCGAGATTTTGAGCGAACTCGGTGAACTGGGGCTGTACGGCATGACCATCCCGCAGCAGTGGGGCGGTGCGGAGACCGACCATGTCTCTTTCGTATTGGCGATCGAGGAAATCGCCGCCGCTGATGCCGCCGTTTCTACCATCTTATGCGTCAACAATTCGCTGGTATGCAATACCCTGCATCGGTATGCCAACGAGAGTCTGAAGCAACGCTACCTGATTCCACTGGCCAGCGGTCAGCAACTCGGCTGCTTTTGCCTGACCGAAGCCGAGGCCGGTTCCGATGCCTCGGCACTGCGAACCCGCGCGATCAGAGAGGGCGACCACTACCGACTTGAGGGCAGTAAGCAATTCATCACCTCCGGCCAGCATGCCGATGTCGCGATCGTGTTTGCGATGACCGATGTGACGGCAGGCAAAAAAGGCATCAGCGCGTTTATCGTGCCGACCGGTACAGACGGATATCTGGTCAGCAAGGTGGAAAGCAAACTCGGGCTGAATGCCTCGGATACCGTGGCCATCAATTTCGAACAATGTGTTATTCCAGCCGATCATTTACTCGGTGAGGAAGGCGAAGGTTACCGCATCGCGCTGAGTAATCTCGAAGCCGGGCGCATCGGTATCGCCGCACAAAGCGTCGGCATGGCACGGGCGGCGTACCAGCATGCACTGGCTTATGCGCGCGAGCGTAAAACCTTTGGCAAGGCGATTATCGAACATCAGGCGGTGGCCTTCCGGTTGGCCGACATGGCGACACAAATCGAAGCCGCCCATTTACTGGTGCTGCAGGCTGCGCAATTGCAGGATGCCGGCAAGCCCGCGCTGCAACAGGCTTGCATGGCCAAACTGTTTGCCTCGGAGATGGCTGAAAAGGTTTGCTCCGACGCGATTCAGGTGCTCGGTGGGTATGGCTATCTGCAGGATTTCCCGCTGGAAAAGATATATCGGGATGTGCGCGTCACCCAGATTTACGAAGGTACCAGCGATATTCAGCGGCTGGTCATCGCGCGAGAAATCGCCCGTGATGACAATGGCGCTGGACTGGGCGAGATGCACTGATATGAGCCGCCTGGTCAGCCAGATTCGCAGTGAAGCGGCAGATTTTGTGCAAAACCGCGAAGCGATGCTGGGATTGCTCGAAGACTTGCGCGAAAAGATCGAGAGTATCCGTCTCGGCGGCAGCGAGCGGGCACGGCAAAAGCATCTGGAACGCGGCAAACTACCGGTGCGAGAGCGCATCGATCTGTTGCTGGATGAAGGATCGGCCTTTCTCGAATGCTCGCAACTGGCTGGCTATCAACTCTATGACGATGACGTTCCGGCCGGAGGCATCATCACCGGCATTGGCCGCATCCACGGTCGTCCCTGCATGATCATCGCCAATGACGCCACGGTCAAGGGCGGCACTTATTATCCGATCACGGCCAAAAAGCATTTGCGAGCGCAGCAAATCGCGCTGGAAAACCATTTGCCCTGTCTCTATCTGGTGGATTCCGGCGGTGCTTACCTGCCGATGCAAGATCAGGTTTTTCCCGATCACGATCACTTCGGCCGTGTGTTTTACAATCAGGCGAAAATGTCGGCACGTGGCATTGCGCAGATAGCGGTGGTGATGGGTTCTTGCACGGCCGGTGGTGCCTACGTTCCGGCGATGGCGGACGAATCCATCATTGTGCAGGGGCAGGGCACGATTTTTCTGGCCGGGCCACCACTGGTCAAGGCCGCCACCGGCGAAGAAGTCAGCGCCGAAGCCCTGGGCGGCGCGACGGTACACAGCGAGCAATCCGGCCTGACCGACTATCGCGTCGACAATGATCAGCAGGCACTGGCCACCGCGCGGCGTATCGTCAGCAACCTCAATCGCAAGTCGCCGCATGCGCTGGCGATGCATCCGGTCGAGCCGCCGCTGTATCGGCCCGAGCAATTGTACGGCATTGTTTCCAGCGATCTGAAAAAGCCGTTTGATGTGCATGAAGTGATCGCCCGACTGGTCGATGGTAGTGAATTCGATGAATTCAAACAAGCCTATGGCA
>JANTFI010000221.1 GCA_024763505.1 Gammaproteobacteria bacterium | reverse complement strand
TGATGAAGCTTCTCGAGCAAGCCATCGATGCCTGCAAGAAAGCAGATAAATATGTCGGCATTTGCGGACAAGGGCCATCCGACCATCCAGATCTGGCCAAATGGCTACTGCAAAAAGGGATCGATAGTGTCTCGTTGAATCCGGACACAGTGGTCGATACCTGGCTGTTTATGGCAGATCAAAAGCTGTAAAAGGCTACACCCGTGCAGCCTGTGACACATCTCGGCAGTGGCGTTTACCATCTGGACAGCCACTATATAAAACCCGGCGTCGCCAGCCTGTATTGTATCGAACAGGGCGGAGAAATCGCCATCATCGAAACCGGTACGTCGCGTTCCCTGCCCTATGTCGAGCAATTTCTTGAAAATTCAGGTTATCACGCCAGCCAGGTAAAATATGTCATCCCGACGCATGTACATCTTGACCACGCCGGTGGTGCCGGCGTGATGATGCAAGCCTTTCCGGAAGCGACCCTGCTTGTGCACCCTTCTGGCGCCAGGCACATGATCGACCCGGAAAAGTTGGTATCAGCCAGCAAGGCCGTTTATGGAGACAAGATTTTCGACCGGCTGTACGGGCAAATTCTGCCGGTGGATGCCGATCGAGTACAATCGATGCCAGACGGGCAAGTGGTCGAACTGAATGGCCGAGAGCTCATTTTCATCGACACTCCCGGGCACGCCTATCACCATTTCTGCGTGGTCGATGCTGCCAGTCAGGGCATTTTTACCGGTGACACCTTTGGACTTGGTTATCCGAATCTTAAATATCAAGGGCAGCGCGTCATCATTCCGACCACCACGCCGACCCAGTTCAACCCGCAGGCATTACATCAATCAATCGATCGATTGATGACATTCGCGCCGCAGCGCATGTATTTGACCCATTTCAATGTGCTACCGGAGCCGAACTTGTTGGTCGATCAATATCGCCGATTGATCGATCAATTCGTTGACCTGACCGAACAGATAAAACCCGGTGCTGACGATTTACCCGCCATGCAGCAGCTGATGCAACAGTTGTTGGCAACGAGCTTCGACTTTACGGATTACCAGGTCGAGCAACTGGCGATGGATATCAAACTCAATTGTCAGGGCCTGACGTACTGGTATCTAAAAAATCATGATTGATGCCAGCGCCTGGAAGCCGCATGTCACGGTCGCGGCCATTTGCCAGCAGGATGACAAATTCCTGATGGTACGCGAAGTCGTCAATGGCCGCGAAGTGTTGAACCAGCCGGCCGGACACCTGGATCCTGGCGAATCGCTGGAGCAAGCCGTTATACGCGAAACACTCGAAGAAACCGCTTACGATTTTACCCCGCGACAACTATGCGGAATTTACCGATCGATCCCGTCTCAGGGCGAGGAACAAAGCATTATTCGCTTTTGTTTTTCCGGTGATGTGGGGGACCACCACGATTGCGAACTGGATACCGGCATCATCGCGGCCGAATGGCTGACACTACAACAATTGCAACAGACTAAAGAACAACACCGTAGCGAACTGGTATTGCAAACGGTGCTGGACTACTTGCACAAACCCGCCTACCCTCTGGATATTTTCGTCGCGCCATTCAAGTAGTGAAATTACTGCCATTCCTTCTCGCCCTGGCCATGCTGCATGTGCCGACTGCACCTGCGCAGGATGAATTCATCCATTGTTTCGATTACGGCTGTAAATCGACCCGCTCACTCAGTTTTGACCGGGACGAGTGGCAAGCGATTGGCGATGTGTTTTCTCTGCCCACGCAGGATGCCGCGCAGGAAAAACAGCAGATACGCCGAGCCATTGCCAAGATGGAGCGTATTGCCGGCGCCAAAGCCGGCACCGAAGTCGATCGGGGCGGTAACTACAATGGCGAAGACCTGTCGATGCAGCAGGATTGCATCGATGAATCGACCAATACACTGCAATATCTGCAAGCCCTGCAACGCCGCGGCTGGCTGCGTTTTCACCGGGTTGACCTGAAACAGCGCCGTATCCGCTGGTTTTTCACACACTGGAGCGCCACCATCCGGCAACTGGATAACGGAGAAGTATTTGCAGTCGATTCCTGGTATCGCGATAATGGCCAACCACCCTACCTGCAGCGCATTGAAGACTGGCGACGCAAGGCAGATTTTTCACCCGAGTTGAACCCGGATTAGTTTTCCCCATGTCCCGACCAAAAGTCATCATCGGTTTATCCGGCGGCGTCGATTCCGCCGTGGCTGCCTCTTTGCTGCAGCAGCAAGGCTATCAGGTCGAAGCCCTGTTCATGAAAAACTGGGAAGAAGACGATACCGAAGAATACTGCTCGGCCGCGGTCGATCTGGCCGATGCCACCCAGGTTTGCGAGCGGCTTGGCATTCCGCTGCATTCGGTTAATTTCTCGGCCGAATACTGGGACCGCGTATTCGAATATTTTCTCGAGGAATACCGTGCCGGTCGCACCCCCAATCCGGATATCATGTGCAACCGCGAAATCAAGTTCAAGGCTTTCCTCGATTACGCGCTGGAGCTTGGTGCCGACTATATCGCAACCGGACACTATGTGCGGAATCGCCAGAAAAAAGGCATGACCGAGCTGTTGCGCGGGCTCGATCCAAACAAGGATCAATCCTATTTTCTGTATGCCCTTAGTGGTGAACAATTATCACGCGCCCTGTTCCCGGTCGGCGGCCTGGAAAAGACTCAGGTACGCGAAATCGCTCGCGAGCA
>JANTFI010000220.1 GCA_024763505.1 Gammaproteobacteria bacterium | reverse complement strand
CGGGTTACCGGTTGCACCAGATATTGCAAAATGGTTTTTTTGTCGGTCACGATATCCGCCTCGGCAGTCATGCCGACCTTGATCGGCAATGGCCGCTCGGCACTGCCGAGATAAGCCTTTTCGGGCTTCAGGCGCACGATGAAATAACTCTGGCCTTCCTCGTTGGTCACGGTGTCAGCGCTAACGAAAATCACCTTCGCTCGCAGACTGCCGTAAATGGCAAAATCGTAAGCCGAGAACTTTACCCGCGCCAGCTGGCCAACCCGCACCGAGGCGATATCAGCCGGTTTTACTTTCAGTTCGATCAGCAGTGCATCTTCCTGCGGCACGATTTCTACCACCTTGTTGCCGGGGCTGACCACGCCACCAATGGTGTTGGCGTACAGCCGCTGCACGATTCCTTTCACCGGTGAGCGGAGCGTGGTGCGCTTGACCCGGTCTTTCAGCGCCACTTGCGCTTCGCGCACGCGTGCGATTTCGGCGTTGACTTCGTTGAGTTCCTTTTTCGCGCGATTTCTGAAATCGAGTAATTCCTTTTTCTTTTTGAATTTGGCTTCGTCGATAATTGATTGCTGTCTGGGAATGGATAATTTGACCGCATCCAGCTCGCCTTCGATTTCTGCTTCGCGTTGCAGCAATTGAATGAATTCGACTTCGCTGATGATGCCTTTCTTTTTCAACGGCTTCTTGATCTTGATTTCCTGCTTCATCAATTGCAGGGATTTTTCCAGTTGCTTCTTTCTGGATCGCGCTTCCAGCAACGCGCTTTGCTGTTGCTTGATCTGTTCATCGAGAATGCCGAGGGTTTCGTGCAATTGCTGGCGGTTGGATTTGAACAGATTTTGTTCCGCCGCATTGAGTTCAGGCAAGGCTTGCTGCACTTCCGGGTCGGGTTCGAATTCGCGGTCAAAGGCTTCTGCCGTGAGCCGACTGGAACGCGCCAGCAGCTCCAGATATTTGATCCGGTTTTCTTCCACCGAACCGGAAAAAGCAATATCGCTGATCTTGATCAGGGCCTGTCCGGCCTGCACCTGCTCGCCTTCGCGGATCAGGATATCCGACACCACGCCGCCTTCCAGGCTCTGAATGACTTGCACCTGGCTGGCGGGCACCACCTTGCCGCTGCCGCGAATGACCACATCGATGCTGGCCCAACTCATCCATAGCAATGCGGATGAAACAAACAGAAAAACCAGCAGGATCACCAATACCAGATAACGCGGCGAGCGTTGCACCACGGCAGCCGACAGGCTTTGCATATACACCAGATCCTGTTTGCCATGCGCGCCGATCTGGGTGACGTCTTCGTGATCATCCAGCGCCATGCTGACCTCCCTTGAGTGCCGCCAGCACCTGTTGCTTCGGCCCATCCATGACGATGCGGCCTTCATCGACCACGATAATGCGTTCAACCAGATCGAGCATCGGTGCCTTGTGCGTCACCAGCAGCAGGGTTTTGTCGCGGCTGTAATCGAACAGGCGCTGCTTGACGATGGACTCGGTGGTGTTGTCGAAGCTGTTGGTCGGTTCATCCAGCAACAGGATCGGTTCATTCTGCAAAATCGCACGCGCCAGAGCGATCGACTGGCGCTGACCGCCAGACAGGAATCCCCCCTGCTCGCCGACCTCGGTATCGAATCCCTGCGGTAATTTATTGACGAACAGATCCACCCCGCTGATTTCGGCGGCGCGCAGCAATTGTTCATCGTTCACCTGGAGATTCTTGTACGCGATATTCTGTCGGATGCTGCCCCGCATCAATTCGACATCCTGCGACAGGTATCCGATGTGATGGCGCAGGTCGGCCGGATCGATCTGGTTGATATCGATATTGTCGATCGAAATCGCTCCATCATCGGCATCGTAAAGACCGACGATAAGCTTGATCAGCGAAGTTTTGCCAGAACCGATCTTGCCGATAATGCCGACATGCTCGCCCGGTTTGACGTGAAACGAGATATCCGTCAGCGACGCTTTGACCGCCTCGGGATAACTGAAACCGACATTGCGAAACGTAATCGCGCCGTCGAAACGAGGTCGCCGCACAAAGTTTTTATGCTCGGGGCGCTCGACCTCCTTCTTCATCATCTCGTCGAGAGAGCAATAGGCGGTGCGGGTTTGTTCGAAACTGGTTATCAGCGTAGCGATTTGACCCATCGGCGCGACGGCGCGCGAGGACAGCATGACGCAAGCGATCAGGCCACCCATCGACAGTTCCAGATCACTGATGCGATACACGCCAAACACGATCAGGCCCACCGTGTTCAACTGCACCAGCAGATTGGTAACCACGCTGATGGAAGACGACATCATGCGTGCACGCATCGAATGATTGGCGATGGTGCTGGAGGTTTCTTCCCACACCCATTGCGAATAATTGGCGGCGCCGAGGGTCTTGATGGTTTGGATCGAATGCAGCGACTCAATTAGATGAGAATTCTTGTTGGCCGTTCCTTCATAAGTGGCTTCGATACTGTTCTTCAGAGGTTTGATCAGAATAAAGCTGTACAGCAGAATAATCGCTATGGTAAGCAGTGGAACGATCACCATCGGACCGCCGATATAGAAAATCACCAGAATAAAAATGACGGCAAATGGTAAATCGACCAGAGTAGCCAGTGTCGAGGCCGTAAAAAAATTCCGGATGCTTTCAAACTCGCGTAACTGGCTGGCGAACGAACCGACCGATTTAGGCCACTGGTCCATTTTCAGATTCAGCGTTTGCGAGAACAGAATCGATGACATGA
>JANTFI010000219.1 GCA_024763505.1 Gammaproteobacteria bacterium | reverse complement strand
GATCAAGTGATAGATCGCCAGTGAAAAAGCCCCGAGTCCGCACTCCATAATCATGAAACCCATTTGCCCCATGGTCGAATAACCCAGCGCTTTCTTGATATCGTTTTGCGTCAACATTAACACGGAGCCGACTACCGAAGTCACCAGACCGACGATAAACACCCAGTGCAAGACCCCGCTGGTTTCGACAAAAACCGGGGCAAAGCGATTGATCAAAAAACCGCCGGCATTGACGATGCCGGCATGCATCAAGGCTGAAACCGGTGTCGGTCCGCTCATGGTATAAGGCAACCAGCTATGAAACAGAAACTGCGCGGATCGCGCATAAGCAGCAACCGCGATCAATGCACCGACCACTTCGACCAGCGGCAGATTAAATACGGTGAGTATCTGCGGTGATGCCGCCAGTTTTTCGAAAATGACCGACAGCGACCAACTGCCAAAGGCTTGATATAACAAGGCTGCGGCAAACAGCAATGGCAGATCGCCGAAGCGATAGGTAATCCAGGTCCAGAAAGCATAACGAAAGGCTGGTCGGCTGCGCGTATCGAAACCCAACAGAAAATAAAGCAGGATGCCGACCAGATGCCAGGCAATCAGTAAACTGATGAGATCACCCGCGACTACCAGCAATAATAGCGTGCCGGACATCAGATCGAGCAGCGTAAAAAAGCGTCCATAGCCCGGCTCTTCGACCATGTAGCGTACTGAGTAAATTCGCACAATCAGGCTGATTGCAGAAATCAGCACCGCCATCAAGGTACCGAGAGAATCGAAGCGGATGATGCCCCAATCGCGGAAAAGCGAGAAATCCTGAGCGGCTGATCCAGACAATGCCAGCCAGATGGTTGCCACAGCAGTGAAGAAGGTTAGCCAGGCAATGCCGACACTGAGAGAAGCGACTCGCCGACCCAGCCGCGCCGAAGCCAGATGCGTCATCACGGCTGACACAAACGGCAAAGCAATAACCAGTAGAATCAATTGCTGCATGTTACGGTTTCTCCTCTTCAGTGTATCGCCAGCCTGCACATAGCAGTGACAGGATCGGTCAGAAAGATGACGATGACACAGGTATTGTTATTTTTACACATGCGATGTGGGCGTTGGACATCCACAATAAAAGTATTTCGAGAATCAATTTTTAGTTTGAGCACGACGACTCGATTTTTATTTAATGCATAGAGTACCTGCAGCTTATATGTCAGAACAAACTTTTGCGGGCATGAGTCTTTCGTCCTGAAGCATGTTATCATGCATCACCTAGATATCCAGCTAACATTGATAGACAAAAGCTTATAGATAGAATCAGAAACTTTTGTTGTAAATGTAGCCGGAAAACCTTTATAAATGTCCTACTGATCAGAACAGCTGTGCTCCGTCAGAAACGCTACCCAACCAGAGCCTGGCAGCGCATTCAGCCTTAACCGATTTTCCGGATGATTTCACTCAGAACTTACGTCTATATCGATGCTTTGCAGCCACAACTGGCTGCCTACATGGCCACTGTGTCCCAGGGTTTCCTGCCGGTGCCGGGCGATGCCTGCCTGTGGGTCGAGGTTTCACCGGGCATGGCGGTACACCGACTGACCGATATCGCGCTGAAGGCCACCCGGGTTCATCTGGCGCAACAGGTGGTGGAACGCGCCTATGGCTCGATGGTCATCCACCAGCGAGACCAGAGCGACGTACGCGAAGCCGGCAACATTCTGCTAGCCAACATGGGCGCTTCAGCCTATGACCGTGAAACCTGCCGCGTCGCCTGGAGCGAAATCATTCGCGGCATGACGCCGGATCATACCGTATTGATCAACCGTCAGGATCGTCGCGGCTCGATGATTCTGCCCGGCCAGAGCATGTTTATTCTTGAGACTGAGCCGGCAGGATATATCGTATATGCCGCCAATCAGGCCGAGAAAGCCGCCAATATTTCGCTGATCGATGTGCGTGCGGTCGGCGCTTTCGGCCGTTTGATTCTTTCCGGGCGAGAAGGCGATGTCGACGAAGCCGCGGCTGCTGCGCTGGCCGCCGTTGAGAATCCATCCGTTACCTGACCCTCGGTTAGCCAGAGACCATCATGCATCGGCAAGAACTCCTGTCCTTACTGGCGAAATACCGAACCCCGTTTAATACCGAAGCCGGTTATGTTCAACGCACTCGCCGTTTCGTCGAACAGCATGAAGACTGTTTTAACAGTGAGCTTTGGCCCGGCCATGTAACCGGATCAGCCTGGGTGGTAAACCCTAGTCGTGACAAAGTCTTGTTGCTACACCACAAGAAACTTGACCAGTGGTTTCAACCTGGTGGGCACGCCGATGGCAGTGCCGATATCCTGCAAGTCTCCTTGCGTGAAACGCATGAAGAAACAGCTTTACCGTATGAAGTGATCCATCTGGTCGATGAATCCATATTTGATGTAGATATTCACCAGATTCCGGCCAGCCACCGAGGGCCGGCCCACACGCATTACGATATCCGTTTTCTGCTCGAGATCGATGACCGGATCCCGGTGCCGGGCAATGATGAATCTCACCAGATTCTATGGGTGCCGCTGGGACAGGTTTCCCATTTCAATAACAACCTGTCAACTTACCGTATGCTGGAAAAAACCCGCCGAATGCGCAAGGCATACTAGTCGCTGTTTACAACGAATACCGGTCAGTCCTCTAAGCGACCGGTCATGAGCCACCGCTTTATGGTTATCATCCTGATATAATTATTTTTTTGCCGACGCCACTTTTCTGGGACCTTCCTGAAATTTTCCTGCCGGAGCCGCTGCAGATAATTCTGTAGCAAGCTCA
>JANTFI010000218.1 GCA_024763505.1 Gammaproteobacteria bacterium | reverse complement strand
GCTTCTTGGAGTAGGCGGTGTGATCCGCACGGAAGATTTCGATTTCCAATGCACCTTCAGGGACTTCATTATCGAAAATTTCCTGTGCATCGAAAGCGCCGTAGTGATCACCAACACCCGCATGGTCACGGCCGATGATAAAGTGTGTCGCCCCCATGTTTTGGCGGAAGACCGCGTGCAGCACAGCTTCTTTCGGACCGGCATAAAGCATATCGAAACCATAGCCGTTTACCATTGCGCTGTTTTCCGGGAAATACAGCTCGACCATTTTACGAATCGCCGCATCGCGCACAGGAGCCGGAATGTCACCTTTCTTCAGTCTGCCAAGCAGCATGTGAATGACCAAACCGTCACAGCCAAGACGATCCATCGCCATGTGGCACAGCTCTTCGTGAGCGAGGTGCATTGGGTTACGGGTCTGGAAGGCAACGACTTTTTTCCAGCCGCGCTCAGCGATTTCATTGCGAATTTCGACCGCGGTACGGAAGGTGTCCGGGAATTCGCTCTGGAAGTAGGAGAAGTTCAACACCTTGATTGGGCCTGACAAACACACCTTGCCCTGTGAATTGAATGTATCGGCGCCGATGTGTTCTTCACCTGCAGCAGGACGGTAGACTTGCTGAGTCATGGTGGCCATTTCTTCGTCGCTGAATTCTTCAACCGCTTCGACATCCATCACAGCAAGAACGGGGTGGCCTTCGACGTTCGGGTCTTTCAGAGCAATCCGGTCGCCAGCTTTGATGTTGCCGGCATCTTCGACCAGGTTTAGGACCGGCGTTGGCCAGAACAGACCTGAAGTCGTGTGCATATTATCGGCAACAGAGAGCGCATCAGCCTTATTCATGTAGCCTGTCAGCGGGTTAAAATAGCCTCCGCCCATCATGACGGCATTGGCAGCGGTTGCCGAGCTGACAACGATTGACGCCAGGCCTTCAGCCTCTTTTTGAAGCGCTTCGTTTTCGGCGCTATCGTAAACAAATAGTGGATTCAGTTTGTCAGAACCATGTGGTTTTATCATGCTTATCTCCCGGGAAAATAGGTGGCACCCTAGCAAAAACCGTACAAGATACCTGTATTCCCCAGTCAAGTACAGATAGAAAAATTTTCCAAAAAATAAATATATCTAATTAAGTTAAACATTAAAAATAATCTGCTAACTTAACTAGACACTAAAAAAAGGTTGAAAAAACCAGACTGTAACAATATGTTCCGATACAGTTTAATTTGCCAGCTATTTAAGCCGGTCTATTTAACCGGCCTGTTAATCTAAGTCGCTAAAGATCTATGAATCAATCTGTTACCACCAAAGTCGCTGTTATCTCCGATACCCATTCTTATCTGGATCCGCGAATCGCTGAAATAATTCGTGAGTGTGATATGGCGGTGCACGCAGGTGATATCTGCGGCGTTGACGTACTCGACTTAATGCAACCCAGAAGCGGCAAGGTGATCGCAGTTGCCGGTAATAACGACCCTTATTGCCATCTTACCAACACCGCATTACCCGAAGTGACCCGGTTTGACGTTGAGGGCGAGACGATTGTGGTGGAACACGGGCATGTTCACGGCGCGCAACAGCCGTCGCATGAGTCACTGCGTAAAACACATACCGATGCAAAACTGATCATCTATGGACACACCCATAAAAAGGTGGTCGACAAAAGCGCGCGACCCTGGGTGGTCAATCCCGGTGCGGCAGGCAGCACCCGAACCAACGGCGGCCCCTCCTGCCTGATTATTGAATGTCACCCGAACGACGAGTGGCACATCAACGAATTTCGTTTTTCTGATCAATAGAGACCTTTGCTCGAAAGTATGGCGAGAGAAAAACGAGTGTGATTTTCCAGATTTTTCATAAAAATAAGGGTAATAGCTGGGCTATTGGCCGCATTTTTAGGGGATATCTGGGAAATTTAAGCCATTTTTATCCGTCATTATCTTTCGTGCACAGGTCTCCAATAGAAAAGACCAGTTGTCGGCTTGATCAGGCCTTATTTATATATCAGTTCAGAATCGATTAATCGGTCGAATTTTAACTTTACCGACCTAACAAGATCACTTGATGCATCCAGATGGTGATTTCAGGTGTATATTCATACACATGTTCCATCAACCAACAGGAGTCCAGCCATGATCCCTCGTCTGTTACTTTTGCCGTTCTTTGTTTTATTCAGTTTTTCACTGCAGGCCGAGCCCTCCGTTTCCACCGATGACATCATCCATAAAAGCAGCAAGCACACAGTCAAGCAAACCATGGATCGACTGGAGTCAATTGTTAAGGAAAAGGGCTTGACGATTTTCGCCCGAATCGATCATCAGGCGGGTGCAGAAAAAGTCGGCATGAAAATGGCCGAAGCCGAAGTACTGATTTTCGGCAATCCCAAAATGGGTACCGCGATCATGAAATTCGACACTGCTGCGGGGCTTGATCTGCCACTTCGGGTACTGGTCTATGCCGACAAGGATGGCAAAACCGCCATTGCCTACCATAACCCGCAAGCGTTGAGAAAACACTACGCAGTGGCAGAATCGCCGGCGCTGGTTATGGCTGAAGGCGCGCTGGGCAAAATCACCTCGGAAGCCGCCAACTGATAATGCCGGTTACAGCCAGCCACGAGTTGATCAATACACTGTTAATTAGCCAGCTGTGTCGGTGACTGATAAAACCACCTTTCAATCTGCCGTCTGGCAGGTGGTGGCCGGGATAAAACCGGGCGACTGCATGAGTTATGCTCAGGTGGCCAGGTGCAGCGGATTTCCCGGTTATGCACGGCATGTCAGCAAGGCGCTACAATCGGCGCCACATGATTTGCCCTGGCACCGCGTGGTCAGGGCAGATGGTAGGCTGGGATTTGCGGATGGCAGTGC
>JANTFI010000217.1 GCA_024763505.1 Gammaproteobacteria bacterium | reverse complement strand
ATGCTGATGACGTTTCTGTATCAGGGACTGGCGATTGCTCACCGCTGGTCACGCGACAAGCGTCAAAAAGGCTGGCTGGTTTTATTGTATGTATTGATGGTGATATTTCCCCAGGTGTTGGCCGCCACCGCGGCGCTTGGGATTATTGATAACTGGGTAGATTTCCGCAGCAAGCTGAAATCGGCCAAAACTGAAGATTAGAGAGGACATTCCTGTGGAAGTTATTCTGATGGAAAACATTGAAAATTTGGGCACGCTGGGCGATAAAGTGAACGTCAAGGCGGGCTTCGCACGTAACTATCTGGTACCGCAAGGCAAAGCCAAGCCGGCCACCAAAGAGAACCTGGAAGCGTTTGAAAAGCAACGCGCCGAGCTGGAAAAAATTGCCGCCGAAGCCAAGGCCACGGCCGAAGCACGCAAAGGCGCGATCGAAGCGCTGGGCACGGTTACGATTACCGCCAAAGTCGGTAGCGAAGGCAAGCTGTTCGGTTCCATCGGCACCGCCGATATTGCCGATGCACTGACTGCCGCCAACTGCGCGGTTGAAAAGCGCGAAGTACGCCTGCCGGACGGTGCTATCCGTGAAACCGGCGAGCATGAGCTGGACATCCATCTGTACACCGACACCGATGTCAGCATCACCGTCAGCATCGTTGGCGAAGAGTAAAACCTCGTTACGGCCTGCTATAACAGGTCGCAACAGAACATCGCCGGTGGTTGAAACCGGCGCTGTTTGATACCATGAGGACTGTCGACAGACAGTCCTTTTTTTTGCCCCGGAAACGATCACACGTGTCAGAAATCGCCAACCGAGTCGCTGAGCTAAGCCAGCGCGTAGAAGATTTGAAAGTGCCTCCGCATTCGATGGAAGCCGAACAATCGGTGCTGGGCGGATTGATGCTGGACAACCAGGCCTGGGAACTAATCGCCGACCTGATCAACGAGCAGGATTTCTACCGCCACGACCATGCTTTGATCTTCCGCGCTATCGAAGCGCTGTCCAACGAAGACAAGCCCTACGATGTCGTCACCATTTCCGACTGGCTGGAACAACGCAACGAGCTGGAAAACATCGGCGGGCTGGCCTACCTCGGCATACTCGCCAACGACACCCCGACCGCCGTCAACATCAAGGCTTACGCGGAAATCGTGCGCGAATACGCAGTGCTGCGTAACCTGATTCAGGTCGGCCACGAAATCGCCAACACTGCCTACAATGCCGATGGCCGCAGCAGCAAGGAATTACTCGACGAAGCCGAGCGGCTGGTGTTCCAGATCGCCGAAGCGGGCGCGGGTAACAATCAGGGCTTTGAAGACATCAAAAGCCTGCTCACCAAGGCGGTGGAAAAGGTCGAGGAATTATATAAAAGCGATGAACCGCTGACCGGCATCAGCAGTGGGTTTAATAAATTCGATGAAAAAACCTCTGGCCTGCAAAATTCTGACCTGATCATCGTTGCCGGCCGCCCGTCGATGGGCAAAACCACGTTTGCGATGAACCTGGCCGAAAATGCCGCCGTCAGTGGAGAAAAATCGGTGGCCGTGTTCAGCATGGAAATGCCGGGCGAACAATTGGCGATGCGGATGATGTCTTCGCTCGGGCGCATCGATCAGCACAATCTGCGCACCGGCAAGCTGGGCGACCACGACTGGCCGCGGCTGACTTCCTCGGTTTCGATGCTGTCGAAGGCGCGCTTGTTCATCGATGACACACCGGCCCTGTCGCCGACCGAATTACGCGCCCGCTCGCGTCGGCTCAAGCGCGAACACGGCCTTGACCTGATCATCATCGATTACCTGCAATTGATGCAGATTTCCGGTTCCAGCGAAAACCGCGCGACCGAAATCTCCGAAATCTCGCGCTCGCTGAAAGCACTGGCAAAAGAACTCAGCGTGCCGATCATCGCACTGTCACAGCTCAATCGAAGCGTCGAGCAGCGGCCGGATAAACGTCCGGTGATGTCGGATTTACGCGAGTCGGGAGGTATCGAGCAGGACGCCGACGTCATTCTGTTCATCTACCGCGATGAAGTCTACAACCCCGAAAGCGCCGACAAGGGCACAGCCGAAATCCTCATTCGTAAACAGCGTAACGGCCCGATCGGCATGGTGCGGCTGGCATTCCTCGGCCAGTACACGCGCTTTGAAAATCTGTCTTATGAAGATTATGGACAGGAAGAATAGCGCCACTGCGACCCGCCATTCGCGTATTCGAATCGATCTGGCCGCCATCCGGCATAATTACCGGCTGCTCAAACAAACCGCCCCCGACAGCAAAGTCGTCGCCGTAATCAAGGCCGATGCCTATGGCCACGGTGCGATCGAAGTGGCCCGGGCCTTGCCCGATGCCGATGCCTTCGCGGTTGCCACCACACTCGAAGCGCTGCCGTTGCGCGCTGCAGGCATCCGTCAGAAAATCATCATCCTCGGCGGCGTGGTCAATGCCGATGAAATGAAGCATTGTGTGGATTTTGGACTCGACCCGGTGGTTCACCAGTTTTGGCAAATAGATTTACTGGCTGCGCTGGAATCCGTATCGGCCATCGATGTCTGGCTCAAGTTTAATTCCGGCATGGGGCGGCTCGGCTTCTCGGTCGAAGATTTAGCACTGGCGCTGGAAAAGATACGGGCGATCGATGCCATCGACCATATCCGGTTGATGACTCATCTGTCTGATGCCGATGATGGCGACAGCGACAAAACCCGGCAACAGATCGAGCAAGTCAAGGCCCTTCAACTGAATGAATTTGAATGGGGCGTGGCCAACTCGGCCGGCATCGTCGGCTGGCCGCAAAGTCGACTCAACTGGGTGCGCAGCGGCATTGCACTGTATGGCAGCGACCCGATGCTCGATCATCGCTGGGATGAAAAGCTCAAACCGGTGATGCACT
>JANTFI010000216.1 GCA_024763505.1 Gammaproteobacteria bacterium | reverse complement strand
ACGGCCGCGATGAATGGATGTATGAATCATCCGAAATCATCGACTATCTGGAGCATCGATTCGGAGACGGGCAGGTTGAGGGAAAGGCTGGCAGTCAATCACCCGAGTAAATTACTCGGGCTAATCATCCGTTCAAACTACCCGAGCAAGTCAAAATCCGCAGCGACTTGCTGAAACGGGCAGCGATGCAGCGGAATTTCCAGATGCTGACGAAGAGACTCAAGATTGCTGCTGAGCGAGGCATCCCGGCTGCGTCGATTGAGTATCACTGCGCGAACCTCCAACCCTTCGGCCTGTGCTGCGCGCACCGTCAGCAAGGCCTGGTTGATTGCGCCCAGCCGGTCTTCGATCACGAGAATCAGTGGCAGCCCGAGGCGGTGAGCCAAATCGGCATTCAAGCCGTCTTCGGCAATCGGCGAATAAAATCCACCGGCACCCTCGACCAGTAAAAAGTCATTTTCTTCAGTGTTCTGCCACACGGCCTGCTCCAGTTGAGACAGGCTCAGTGTCCGGTTTTCCAGCCGCGCAGCTTGATCGGGTGCCAGCGCGGCGGCAAATCGATAAGGCGTGATGATTTGCAATTCCTCCAGTTCATCATTGCAACGATACAGGGCATCACCGTCGGCCGGAAACAATTTTCCCTGAACGGTCTTACAGCCGGACTCGACCGGCTTGCGCACCTTCAGTGACGGTACGCGGTGCTTGAGCTGGCGGATAATCTGGCAGCCGACATGGGTCTTGCCAACATCGGTATCACTGCCGGTCAGAAAAAATCCGGATCGGGGTAGCGGAAGCGTCATGTCATTTCAGTCGTATACAGGATGCGACAAGCATAGCGGCAAGTTGCCAACGGGCAAAGCGCGGAAAAATGCCTATCCATTGTTGTTCGATAATTTATAGTGATCGATACATTTTTACGATCAGGGATGGCAACGGCTGGATCAGCGGCTATGTTGCTAGAGCAGGCAACTCTGTATAATGCCAGCCCCTTTTGACAGACCGGTTTCAACATGCAGCAATTTACCGTTGGGCAGCGCTGGATTAGCGCAGGCGAATTACACCTCGGCGTAGGCATGGTGCTGGAAGTGGAATTTCGCACCGTCAGTATCATCTTTCCGGCCACCGGTGAAACCCGCATTTACGCCAAGGATACCGCACCGCTGTCGCGGGTTGCGTTTTCCGAAGGTGATTGCATCAGCGATCATGATGGGCGCGAAATAGAGGTGCAGCGGGTCGAAAGCCGCGATGGCCTGTTTATCTATCATGGTGTCGATGAACAGGGCCAGCCGGTACGCCTGACCGAGGGCAAACTGAATAATTTTCTCAAGCTCAATCAGCCTGCACAGCGCTTGCAGAATGGCCAGGTGGATAAAAATAAATGGTTTGAATTGCGCGCCCGCACGCAGAAAATCTACAGTCTGTTGCAGCAATCCCCGATGCAGGGTCTGACCGGTTGCCGCACGTCGCTGATCGATCATCAACTGTATATCGCGCATGAAGTCGCACAACGATTTGCGCCGCGGGTTTTGCTGGCCGATGAAGTCGGCCTGGGAAAAACCATCGAGGCGGGCCTGATTCTGCATGCGCAATTGCTCAACGAACGCGCCCGGCGGGTGTTGATTGTAGTGCCGGAAAGTCTGCTGCATCAATGGCTGGTGGAAATGATGCGGCGCTTTAACCTGTTGTTCAGCGTCTATGATGAGGAACGCTGCGAAGCCATTGACAGCAGTCAGGCCGGCAGCGAAGTGAATGAATTCGATAATCCATTCCATGCCGAACAATTGGTACTGTGCAGCCTCGAGTTTCTGGTGCAGCAGCCGCAGCGTTTCCAGCAAGCGCTGGTCGGTGACTGGGACATGCTGATCGTCGATGAAGCGCACCATCTGGTGTGGCAACAAAACCAGCCGAGTATTGAGTATCAATTGATCGAACAATTGGCGCAGACGACCCCGTCGGTGTTGCTGTTGACCGCAACGCCGGAGCAACTGGGCAAGGAAAGCCATTTCGCCCGTTTACGCCTGCTCGACCCGAACCGTTTCACCAGTTTGCAGCGGTTCATTGATGAAGAGCAACACTATCGACCGGTGGCCGACATCGTGGAAGCATTGATGCACGGGCAAGCGTTGAGCGATGAACAAATGCAATTACTCCAGCAGACCATCCGTGAAGGCGACAATGCCTATCTGATCGAACATTTGCAGGATGACGATGAAGACCTCGCCGCGTCAGCCCGCGAATCATTGATCGAACACTTGCTCGACCGCCACGGCACCGGCCGCCTGCTGTTTCGCAATACCCGCCATGCAGTCAAGGGCTTCCCCGAGCGTCATTTGCACGCCTATGCGCTGGAATGTCCTGCCGTTTATCAAGAGCTTTATACCGGACTGACTGAAGATGAAGAAACCAACCCGCAGTGGCTGTTGTCGCCTGAAATTGTGCTACAGCAAATCAGCAAGAATGCCGAGCGTTGGGGAGAAATCGACCCGCGTGTCCATTGGCTGGCTGAATTTCTGCGCGACAACCGGCAGCAAAAGATTCTGGTGATTTGCTCCAGCGCGCAAACGGTGCTGAGCCTGGTCAGCCATATCCGCGACTTGACCGGTATCGCGGCAGGCGCTTTTCATGAAGGCTTGAGCCTGGTCGAGCGAGATCGCGCCGCCGCCTGGTTCGCCGACCGCGAAACCGGCACGCCGGCGCTGATTTGCTCGGAAATCGGCAGTGAGGGACGCAACTTCCAGTTCGCGCACCACATGGTGATGTTCGATTTGCCCTACAACCCCGACCTGCTGGAGCAACGCATCGGCCGACTCGACCGCATCGGCCAGCAGGAGGCAATCCAGATTCATGTGCCTTATTTGAAGGGGACCGCGCAACAGGTGATGCTGAACTGGCTTGACCAGAGTCTGAATGCCTTCGAGCAAACCTG
>JANTFI010000215.1 GCA_024763505.1 Gammaproteobacteria bacterium | reverse complement strand
CACCTACCTTCGGCGCTTCTTTCATCGCGCTTTGATCGACTTTGAAGTCAATCTTGAAATCAATATCGTCCACCGCCAGTCGCTTCATCACCAATTCGGTTTTGTCTTCATGATTGAAGCTGTGGATTTCACCGCTGGCCCGTTCGAACAGGGTGTAATCTCCATCATCCCGCCCATCATCCAGACGCAGAAAATCCTTGGATAATAACAGTCGGGTGGTAAATTGCCCGACCCCCGGCTCGCTTTCCGCGATCAACACCTCGGTGGCCGTGACTGTATTGTTATCTGATTCAGAGTCCGCCAGCAGCGGCAGGGAAAAAAGGGACAGAGCCAAAACAGCAGCGATATTTTTCATAAACAGTTTTCCAGTTGGCGTAATTCTTCTTCGTCAAAACCGGCCGCAAGGCGGGCTTCATGGTTAAATGGGCCGCGCAGGCGGCCGCTGAAATATTCATCGATCAGCTGTTGGAAAGTCTGCCGCGCATTTAGTTCGCGTTGATCACAACAATACTGATACCAGCGATTGCCGATTTCGACATGACCAATTTCTTCGTCATAAACCACCTGCAGGATGTCCACCGCTCGCTGATCGCCGATGGCGGCAAATTTCTTCATCATGCCGGGGGTGACATCCAGCCCGCGCGCCTCCATCACGCGCGGCACAAGCGCCATGCGGTGCAATACATCGTGGCGTGTTTTGCAAACCATGTCCCACAATCCGTTATGTGCACTGAAGGCGCCATAGTAACTGCCCAGTTGTTGCAGATACTCTGCCAACAGTCGAAAATGCCGCGCTTCTTCTGCCGCGACCCTGAGCCAGTCGCTGATAAAGTCATCCGGCATCTGGCGAAAGCGATACGCTGCATCCAGCGCGAGATTGATGGCATTGAATTCGATATGCGCAAAAGAATGCAGCAGGATGCGACGGCCCTGCTCGGTCGCCAGCGAGCGCCGCTGCACCTGACGCGGATCAACTAGCACCGGCTGATCCGGACGTCCGGGAATATCGATGTCCTCGATTTTGCCATCATCCTTTCGCAGTAATTGTTGCCGGTTCCAGTCTTTGAATAAACGCTGCACCTGCGCGCATTTTTGCAGCGGGTCGGTTTGCATTATGGCCTGGTGAATTTTCAGATACAGCATGTTATGCAATGGATTCAAGCTCCCCACAGGCGGGTCACCGTGCGGGGTTTACCTGACCGCCATCTGGTAAGTCAGCCAGTGCGTTTTTTCTGCGAGCTTGTCATACACGGCCCGGCCACGGGCATTGTCTTCGGCAGTAATCCAGCGAATAAACGGCCAGCCGCGATTCTTGCCGAACTGGTTCATCGACTCAAACAAAGCCTCGACGACGCCCTGCCCGCGCGCTTCGGAAGACACATACAGGTCGTCGAGAAAACCAACCATCGCACCGCGCAATGGCGAGGGCATTTCACGAAAATGCATCAAGCCGACGGCCTCGCCCTGCTCGCTTTTCGCTACCCTTGCGAAAAAGGGATTGTGCTCATCGTGTATCCACGACCAGATCCTGTCCAGAATGTCCGCGGTCATCGGCATCCGGTAAAAATCGGCATAACCGCAATACAGCATTTCCCATTGCACCCGGTCTTGCGGCTGCAGCGCACGGACTGTGATCTGCACTAGCCTAGCTCTCCAGTCCACGGCGCAGATCGGCCAGAATATCGTCGATGTTTTCCAGTCCGACGGCGATTCTGATCAAACCATCACTGATCCCGGCTGCCGCCTTTTGCTCATCGCTGAGGCGACCGTGAGTGGTGGTTGCCGGATGCGTAATCGTCGTTTTGGCATCGCCGAGGTTGGCGGTAATCGACAGCATCCGGGTGCTGTCGATCAACTTCCACGCCGCCTGTTTACCGCCCTTGACTTCGAACGACACGATACCGCCAAAATCCTTTTGCTGCGATTTGGCCAGCGCATGCTGTGGATGGCTTTCCAGTCCGGCGAAATACACCTTTTCGATGCGATCATGCTGATCAAGAAATTGCGCCAGCTTGAGCGCATTGGCAGAATGCTCGCGCATGCGCAACGAAAGGGTTTCCAGCCCTTTTAGCGCAACCCAGGCATTGAACGGGCTCATGCTCGGGCCGGTGGTGCGAAGCACGCCCAGCACATCTTCGCCGACGTGTTTGCTGTCGCCGCACACAGCACCACCCATGATACGACCCTGACCGTCGAGATATTTAGTGGCCGAATGCACCACGATATCGGCACCAAGCTTAAGCGGTTGCTGCAATGCCGGCGTGCAAAAACAGTTATCCACCACCAGCAGGCAATCGTGGGCATGGGCGAGGTCGGCCAGCGCCGCAATATCGGCCACTTCACTGAGCGGGTTGGAAGGTGTTTCAAGGAACAGCAGTTTAGTGTTCGGCTGTATGGCCTGCTGCCAGACCGCCATATCGGTCAAATCGACAAACGTGGTTTCTACGCCGAATTTACCCAGGTATCGCTCGAACAGGATTGACGTGGTGCCGAAAATCGAGCGTGATGACACGATGTGATCTCCAGCTCGTAACAAACCAAGACAAACCGCCATGATCGCAGCCATGCCTGAAGCGGTGGCAACGCAGCTCTGCGCACCTTCGAGTGCAGCCAGTCGCTGCTCGAAGATTTTTACGGTCGGGTTAGTGAAACGGGCATAGATATTGCCGGGCTGGTCGCCGGAAAAACGCGCGGCCGCCTCGGCTGCAGAGCCAAATACAAAACTGGAGGTGGGAAAAATCGGTTCGCTGTGCTCACCTTCCGCAGTGCGATGATGACCGCTGCGAATGGCGCGTGTTTCAAATAAAAATTCGTCGTCGTACATGGTTGGCTCCCCACAGAAATCCCGGCACTGACAAAACCGGGTGAATCAGTTGACTCGAGTAACTCGGGAGGGATGACGCAAGCCGATAGGCTTGTGGCTGAAG
>JANTFI010000214.1 GCA_024763505.1 Gammaproteobacteria bacterium | reverse complement strand
TATCCTGCGCCTGCTCGATCACCCGACGCAGGGTCGCGCGCGGGCAAACCGCTTCGGCCTGATCGGCAAATTCGGCCAGAAACAGCAGCATGCCATCTTCAAACGGAATTTCCCTGCAACTCTCTGGCAGGATGCGTACCGGCGCATCCGGGTATCCACTGTGCCATCCGGTATATTGCACATTGTCGTAGAGCTGGTCCTTGACATCCCAGCCCAGCACCACGTCGCAAAAGGCGAAACCATGTTCGAGCGCAGAAAAGAATTTCTCCCGCGCCATGTATTTTCCGCGCATCACGCCATCGTTATCGAACAGCCCGACCTTGACATGAGATAGTTCGCGCAGCGTGACTATTTTTTTCGCATCTTCGATCGTATTGACGGAACGTGGGTTCATCCTGTGCCTCTCGGGATTATGGTTCTGGAAGGTTGAAAACTAGCACGCCCGCGAAGAGAGAAAAAGTGGTTTTGACGATAAGCTGAGAAGTGAAAATTTGATACGAGATGGCTTCGTATCCGCTACCGCCCGGTGTTGCACGATCAACGCCTGAGCAGAGCCATCCAGCGCCAGAAATTGAGCAAACTGGCGAGCGAAGCGGCGACATAAGTCCAGGCGGCGGCCTTTAGAATCTTGCGCGCAGCGGCGTGCTGTTCGGGCTTGATGTAACCGGATTCGAGCAGCGGCAGCGCCTTGTTGAAACTGGCATCGAGTTCCACCGGCAGGGTGATGAATTGCACGATAATGGCCACGCCCATAATCAGAAAGGCGGCCACGATATTCAGGATGGCGACCGATGGCGCTCGACTGATGAGCACCAGAAACGGTGCGGCAAAAATCAGGAATGAACCAATCCGGCCCGACCAGATGGATATCCACGCCATACGGCTGCGCCATAGAAACAATGGTTCTGCCGCAGCGTGTTGCAGCGCATGGCCGCATTCATGTGCGGCGACGGTGATCGAGGTCAGGGTTTTGCCGTCATGTTTGTCCGGGGTCAGACGGACGGTTTGGCTGGTCGGGTCGTAATGGTCGCCCTGATTCGTGGTTTCGACCTTGACGTGTTGCAGGTCGAAGCGGTCGAGCAGATGGCGTGCCAGTTCGCCGCCGGTGCCGGGGAAGTCCTCTGGCTGTCGGTGGTGCTCGTTAAGGACCTTTTTGACCCAGTGCTGGGGCCAGTAAATCAGTACGAGAATAACAATCAGTATCAACAGCAGTGGCATGGTTCTTCCGGATGAAAGGGTTGCGCTGCGGGTTTTTCGCATCGCTGAACAAGCGAACAAGCCGCGTTCGAATTATAAGCTTACATCAATCCGGTTTTGAATCCGAATATCGGCTTGTGGCACGATTTGCTGGCAGCATCTGTCCGTTCACCAGCACACAACCAGACGGAGTCGAGTATGGCCAGTCGTCAACATCAACACCCGCTCAGCGATATCGAAATCGCGCGCCAGGCACGGGTCAAGCCGGTCCGCAAGATTGCCGAGAAGCTGGGCATCAAATCCGCAAATCTGCTGCCCTATGGGCATGACAAGGCCAAGCTGTCGCTGGATTTTATCGAAACGTTGCAAGATCGGCCGGATGGCAGACTGATTCTGGTGGCAGGTATGACTCCGACCCCGGCCGGTGAAGGCAAGACCACAACCTCGGTCGGGCTGGCGGATGCTTTCGGGCGCATCGGAAAATCGGCTGCGGTGTGCCTGCGTGAACCGTCGCTTGGCCCCTGTTTCGGCATGAAGGGCGGGGCGGCCGGTGGTGGTTATGCGCAAGTGGTGCCGATGGAAGACATCAATCTGCATTTCACCGGCGACATGCACGCGATCGGCGCGGCCAACAATCTGCTGGCGGCGATGATTGATAATCATATCTATTGGGGCAACCAGCAAAAGCTGGATTTTCGCCGTGTCAGCTGGCGCCGTGTGGTGGATATGAATGACCGTGCGCTGCGCGAAATCACCAATGGGCTGGGCGGTGTCGCGAATGGTTTCCCGCGTACCGATGGTTTCGATATTACGGTCGCTTCCGAAGTGATGGCGATTTTCTGTCTGGCCACCAGTGTGGAGGATTTGCAGCAGCAGCTCGGCAATATCATCATCGGTCACAGACGCGACAAAACACCGGTGTATGTGCGCGATATACAAGCCCAGGGTGCAATGACGGCCTTGCTCAAGGATGCACTGCAACCGAATCTGGTGCAAACCATGGAAGGCACACCGGCCTTCATCCACGGCGGGCCTTTCGCCAATATCGCGCATGGCTGCAATTCGGTGCTGGCAACCCAGACTGCACTGAAACTCACCGATTACGTTGTTACCGAAGCCGGTTTCGGGGCCGATCTGGGTGCCGAGAAATTCTTTGATATCAAGCTGCGAAAATGCGGCTTGCGCGCCGATGCCGCGGTCATCGTCTGCACTGTGCGTGCGCTCAAGATGCATGGTGGTTGCGATCAGGAGCAAATGCAGAAGGAAAACATCGGCGCGATGGTCAAGGGTTTCGACAATCTCGCTCGCCATGTCGAGAATACGCGCAAGTTCGGCGTGCCGGTGGTGGTCGCGATCAACCGTTTCAGCGCCGACAGCAAGGCTGAAATCTCTCTGCTGCGCCAGTTGTGCTGCGAAATCGATGTCAATGCCGTCGAGTGCGATCACTGGGCGCGCGGTGGTGCAGGTGCGACCAATCTGGCCAAACAGGTCATCGAACTAATCGAAAACGAACCTGCCGACTTTCGATTTCTTTACCCCGACGACATGAAACTATGGGACAAGACCCGCACCATCGCGCAGGAACTGTACGGCGCGCAGGGCATCATCGCCGATCAAAAGGTGCGCGATCAATTCAAGGCGTTGCAGCAGGATTACGGCCACCTGCCGGTGTGCATCGCCAAAACGCCGCTGTCGTTTTCCACCGACCCGGATCTGAAAGGTGCGCCGAGCAATCATGTGGTGCCGATCCGCGAATTACGTTTATCCAGCGGG
>JANTFI010000213.1 GCA_024763505.1 Gammaproteobacteria bacterium | reverse complement strand
TGTTTGGCAAAAAAACCCGTAACCGCAATCAACCTTAGAAGTATTGCCGGTTCAACCTAGCGCGCGCGGTTTGCAGTTTTTGACGAGCCTGTTGCAGGTCGTCGGCGAGAAAATTAATATGCCCCATTTTGCGGCCAGGACGCGCCTCTTTCTTGCCATACAGGTGCAGGCAAGCCTTGTCGATTTCGAGCACACCCTCCCAGTCGGGCTGATCCGAAGCGGGCCACAGATCACCGAGCAGATTCAACATGGCAACCGGGGTTTGCAATTCGCAGTTGCCGGTAGGCAAGTCGCAAATCACCCGTACCTGTTGCTCGAACTGGGATGTAATGCAGGCATCCAGCGTAAAATGACCCGAGTTATGTGTGCGCGGCGCAATTTCGTTGACCAGTAATTCTCCATTTCGGGCTATGAAAAACTCGACCGTCATTACCCCGACATAATCCAGCGCGCGCGCCATTTTCTGAGCCGCCTGAACCGCCGCCTGATGCAATTCTCCATTTACATCGGCCGGTGCGATCGAGACATCGAGAATACCGTTGACATGTACGTTTTGCGCAAGCGGAAAACAGTCACAGCGGCCCTGCCGATCTCTCGCCAACACCACTGAAACTTCGTGCTGTAAATCGATTTTCTGTTCCAGCACGCAATCTACCGCCATCTCGCGATAGGCCGCACGAGCCGCCTCGGGCGAATCGCAAACCACTTGCCCCTTGCCGTCATATCCGAGCGTGGCGGTTTTCAAAATCGCCGGAAAATGCACAGCAGAAAGGTCGTCCAGATCGTCTTCTGATTGCACCGGGATAAATGTCGAAGTCGGTAAGCCCAGTGACTGGATGAAGGATTTTTCACGGATTCGGTTCTGGGTGATCGATAACGCCTGCGCAGAAGGATACACCGTAACCCGCTGCGCCAGATGTTCCAGTGCCTGTACCGGGATATTTTCAAACTCGGTCGTAACAACCGCGCAGTGTTCGGCCAGATAATCCAGCGCTGCGAAATCATCATAGGGTTTGACCAGATGCTCACTGGCAAGACTGCCGGCAGGGCTGTGCGGATCAGGCTCCAGCACGATTACCTCATAGCCCAGCGTTCTAGCCGCAGATACGAACAGGCGGCCCAGTTGACCACCGCCGATCATGCCCAGAGTGGCTGGAGGGAGCACCGACATCGATTCAAGCCTGCGGGGGAACAACCATATCAAGCGCTGCCTGAGTCTGGCTGGCACGAAACTGATCGAGTCGCGCCTGCAGATCGGCATCCTGAGCAGCCAGTATCGAAATCGCAAACAGTGCTGCATTGGCCGCACCCGCTTCACCGATGGCAAAGGTCGCGACCGGCACGCCTTTAGGCATCTGCACAATGGAAAGCAGGCTGTCCTGCCCTTTCAGATATCGGGACGGCACCGGCACGCCAAGCACCGGCACAGTCGTGTTCGCCGCAATCATACCGGGCAAGTGAGCTGCCCCGCCAGCGCCGGCAATAATACAGGCAATACCTTGCTGTTGCGCCGATTGGGCGAAAGAAGTCAGTAAATCCGGGGTGCGATGGGCAGAAACCACACGGGCCAGATACGGCACCTCAAACTGCTCGAGTTTATCGACTGCCAGTTGCATGATCGGCCAGTCACTGTCACTTCCCATTACGACTGCGACGACAGGTTTGCTCATGGGTTTCTCCGCGCAAATTGAAAAAACCGCGCATTCTACCCTGTTTTGCGGTTTAAAACTATTGCAGTGCGTGTAAAATTACGCCCTTTCTCGCTGGCTCACTGCTACCATGTCCCAACCCGTTTTCCAGACCGAATTGTCCAATCTACCGTTGCTGGCTCGCGGCAAGGTACGCGATATTTTCCAGTTGGATGAGCATCATTTATTGTTCGTCACTTCCGATCGCATCTCTGCCTTCGATGTTATTTTGCCGACACCGGTACCGGGCAAGGGAGAATTACTAACCCAGATATCCAACTTCTGGTTCGACAAGTCCAGCGACCTGATCCCCAACCACCTGACCGACCTGGATCTGCGTGATTACGTGACAGAAGCTGAGTTTGCGCAGTTGGAAAAGCGATCAGTCATCGTCAAGAAACTGCGCCCGCTGCCGGTGGAAGCTATTGTGCGCGGTTATATCATCGGCTCTGGCTGGAAAGACTATCAGCAAAGCGGCGCGATTTGCGGCATCGAACTGCCCGCCGGTCTGCAGCAGGCCGAGAAATTGCCGCAACCCATCTACACCCCGTCTTCCAAAGCCGAAGTGGGTGACCACGATATCAATATCCGCTTCGAAGATAGCGTCCAACTGGTCGGCCAGGAACTGGCTGAACAGGTGCGCGATGTCAGTCTGGCTTTGTATAAGATGGCGGCCGAATACGCGCTTGGGCGCGGCATTATCATCGCCGATACCAAGTTCGAATTCGGGCTTGATGAGAATGACCAGCTGGTGCTAGCGGATGAAGTGCTGACCCCGGACTCTTCGCGCTTCTGGCCACTCGATGCCTATCGCGTCGGCGAAAGCCCGGTCAGTTTTGACAAGCAGTACATCCGGGATTATCTGGAAACGCTGGACTGGGACAAAACTCCGCCGGGTCCCGAGATACCGGCCGATATCATTGCCCGGACGCAAGCCAAATATCAACAGGCTTATGACATTCTGACCGCGCAATCAGCATAGCCTGTATCAGAATGCTGGCGATTTGCACTTGTCTCTCGGGTGAGCGCGTCAGGCCAGTTTTACCGTTTGGTTCTGGCGTTGCAGGTTGACTTCCATCAAGCGCTGTTCGAGCCGGTAGATTGCATCGCGCTCCTGGTCGGTATCACGTATCTGGGTGACCGCAGCCGCGACCTGAACCTTCGCCCGCGGGGTGATTTCAGTTCCACTGATCGCTTGTTCGATGCGCCTGGCCAAATCCATCGCCTGGCTTGAGTCACTCTTCGGCAATAACAGCATAAAACCACATTGCTCCCAGCGCGCCATTACATCGGTCGGGCGCAGAAA
>JANTFI010000212.1 GCA_024763505.1 Gammaproteobacteria bacterium | reverse complement strand
CCGGACTATGTTCCGCTGGATACAGATTTGCTTGCCTGTTTTAAATGTACCGGACAGCCCGGTGTTCCCAAGGAAGAAGTTGCAGCAGCGGTTGCGGCGGAATCTTCGACTGGTACCTGGTCAACGGTATGGTCTGAACTCCTGACTGATATGGAATACTACAAGGGACGTTGCTACCGCATCGAAGATGTGCCGGGCGACTCCGAGTCTTTCTATGCATTCATCGCATACCCGATCGATCTGTTTGAAGAAGGTTCGGTCGTAAACGTTCTGACTTCACTGGTTGGTAACGTATTCGGTTTCAAGGCGCTGCGTCATCTGCGCCTTGAAGACATCCGTTTCCCGATTGCCTACATCAAGACTTGTGGTGGTCCACCAGCAGGTATCCAGTTGGAGCGTGATCGCTTGAACAAGTATGGTCGTCCGATGCTGGGTGCAACCATCAAGCCGAAACTGGGCCTGTCTGCCAAAAACTACGGTCGTGCAGTTTATGAATGTCTGCGCGGTGGTCTGGATATGACCAAGGATGATGAGAACGTAAACTCTCAGCCTTTCATGCGCTGGAGAGATCGTTTTGAATTTGTTGGTGAAGCGATCCAGAAAGCAGAGCAGGAAACTGGCGAAAAGAAAGGTCACTACCTGAACGTAACTGCGGCAACTCCGGAAGAAATGTACAAGCGTGCTGAATTCGCCAAAGAGGTTGGTTCACCGATCTTGATGCACGATTTCATCACCGGCGGTTTTACTGCGAATACAGGTCTGGCCAACTGGTGTCGTGAAAACGGCATGTTGCTGCACATTCACCGCGCCATGCACGCGGTAATCGATCGTCATCCCAAGCACGGTATCCATTTCCGCGTACTGGCCAAGTGTCTGCGTCTGTCAGGTGGTGACCATCTGCATACCGGTACCGTTGTGGGTAAGCTCGAAGGTGATCGTCAATCCACGCTGGGTTTTGTTGATCAACTTCGTGAATCTTTTGTGCCTGAAGATCGCTCTCGCGGTGTTTTCTTCGACCAGGATTGGGGCTCTATGCCGGGCGTATTCGCGGTAGCTTCTGGTGGTATCCACATCTGGCACATGCCTGCGCTGGTTACCATCTTTGGTGATGATTCCATGCTGCAGTTCGGTGGTGGTACACAGGGTCACCCCTGGGGTAATGCTGCCGGTGCTGCTGCAAACCGTGTTGCGCTGGAAGCCTCTGTTAAGGCTCGTAACGAAGGTCGCGAAATCGAGAAAGAAGCTCGTGACATTCTGACCGAAGCTGCGAAGAACAGTCCTGAACTTGCGATTGCCATGGAAACCTGGAAAGAGATCAAGTTCGAGTTCGATACCGTTGATAAGCTGGACGTTTCCTAAGCGTCGCTTTTCACAAGGCTTGTACACATTAACAGATTAATTATTGAGGATATTATCCATGAATAATCAGCAAGGTGATTATCAAACAGCACAGACTCTCGAGACTTTCGGCTTCTTGCCGAAGTTCACTCAGGACGAGGTATATGACCAGATTACCTATCTGGTATCCCAGGGCTTGACGCCAGCGATCGAGCATGAGCATCCGAGTGGAGCTTCTAACCACTACTGGACCATGTGGAAACTGCCGATGTTCGGTGAGCAGGATCCGAATCGCGTAATGGAAGAGCTCGATAGCTGCCATCGCAGCTACCCGGATCATCATGTCCGTCTGATCGGCTATGACAACTATACCCAGAGTCAGGGTGTCTGCTTCGTCGTTTACGAAGCCCGGGCGTAAGCTCGACCTTCAGGTTTAGCAACCGGTTTTTTGAAGTTGTTTTTTTCGATGAATAATGGTTTAAGGCAGGAATAATCATGTCACAAGATGCTCAATCAAGTACTCGTCAGCTGGCACTTGCTCGACGCAAGGCGATGTCGGTTGGTGGCAAGGCCGCAATCAAGAGCTCGGCTGGTCGTACTGTTTCGGCAAGTACTGGCGCCAGGGCTTCTGCTGCGGGTCGCGCAAGCGCGGCATCTTCTCGACCTGCGCCTGCTGTACGTCCGGTTTCGGCGAATGCCGGTGTTGCAGTCAGTGGGGCCAAAGCGGCTTCACTGGCTCGGCGCAAAGCGCTCTCCAGCCGTGGCAAGTCTGCCGAGACCATTCAGGATCGGACCCGATCGGGTTCCCGAAAAAAACCAACCATTGCCGTGTCTGCCAAATCGACACAGAATAAAGCTGATTGCGGTTGCGGATGTGGTGGTGAAAAGACTGATGCGGCTTCTTCGTCTCCTGTAGAGACGGGTACTGCCCGCAGCTCAAGCCGATCTGCCAGTCATTCTAAACGCCGTAAGCCGATACGCCGCGCAACGATTCCTTCCAGTGCGGCAAAAGCTGCCTCATTGGCGCGCCGCAAGGCGATGTCAACTCGCGGCAAGGCCGGTCTGGGTAGTCAATCCATGAGTGAAGCTCAGGTAGCGCGTGCCAGTAACCCCAAGATGACTGGTCGTGAACTGGCTCGTGTGATGCGTGAACAACGCAGCCGTCGTGGTGGCGCCGGACAGAAAACTTCCACTGCAAAAGGACGTCGTCGCAAGGCGTCGGATGCGAAAGTGGGGGCGGCTCAGGATGCGCCCTGGAAAGTCGGTGCCAGTGAAACACTAAGTGGTCAAACGGTTACCGGTACTATGGTCGGTCGTAAAGATAAGATGACCGGTGATGAAGCCAGTACTTGTCGTTCGATTACTGGCACCGAATACATGGGTGCGGATATTTTCAACCAATTCTGCCAGACCGATTCCGGTTCTGCTGCAGCGCCTGCTGTCATTAAAAAGGTTACCGTGACTTCAACCTCGCACGGTAATCTGGTCAGCGGCGATCGTACCGGTCGCGCGCCGAATGTCAGCGGTAATGAGCCGGGTACCTGCAAAATCGTAACCGGCGGCGAGTATGTCAGTGCCGAGCAGACGCAGGGCTATTGTGGCGAATTTGCCAAAAAATCTCCGCGCAAGGTTTCGATGGTTGAGACGATGAAAGGCAAGGC
>JANTFI010000211.1 GCA_024763505.1 Gammaproteobacteria bacterium | reverse complement strand
TGGTGTATTCACCAGCCAGCATCACTTCAATCGTACCTGCGGTTACCTCCAAGTGCGAGTATTCACCTTCCGCATCAGCGCTGACAATCCCTAAGCTGAGGGAATTCGAGGTAGCGCCATCGGCAGGCATCAACAGGGTCATATCCAGGCTGATGGTTTGGCCTTTGAGCGTGGCGCTCCCGCCATTGATGCTGATTTCCATACCACCGTCAGCATTCATCGATGCACTCATGGTGCCGGCGGTAAACGGAGACGTTCCATCGTCGGCGACAAAATCGGCCAGATCGCCTGCGCCAATCGGCGTGCTGACAAAATAATCCATCAGCGCCATCACGCCAAAGCCCACGACTTCGCCGGTGCTGTCTTCCTGAATCATATCGGCGGCCATTTCAGACAGATCGATTTGTTGTTCGAAGGCGGCACTGGGCGCATCGAGCTGGCCGCCCACGGTTACGCCCCAGGTACGCAAATCGGCCAGAAAAGCCTTGGCTTTTTCAACATTGCTGTCACCGGCGTTTTCTGAAGGTGTCGGGGTTACTTCTCCGCCTTCTCCTGCTACATCGACTTCTTGTTGCAGGTCATTCAAAACGCCGGATGTATCCGTGGCATCGGCTTCCTGCAACACACTGGAAGCGGCCATGACGATTTCTTCCAGCGCGATCACCGAATCACTATCGGCTGCATCGGTTGCTGCCATGGTGCCATCTTCAAAATCTGTGGACAGGACTTCCAGCGCGGCTGCAAAGTCGGGTTGGCCATTGCTGTCATCAGGAGCCAGTTCGGCGATAGAAGCGGTCAATGCAGCGTAGATTTGCTCACTGGCGGTCGCATCACCAAGTCGGGCAGGATCGGTAATATCCACCGGTGCAGTGCCGAGAATATCGATCCCTCCGAGCAGGTTGGCCACCGCAGAATTGGCGGAGTTAATAGCTGCATCATCCAGTGTCGCCTGAGACATGGCTCTGGCGGCGGCCATGTGGGTAAACGGGGTAATTTGTACGCTGATGCTGGCGCTATCATCGGCCGCTGGCAGCAAGGCATCCATCTCCAGCGCGGCCGGTTTGTATTGTTCACCAAAATCGACCATGCCGTTGGCATTGGCATCGGTTACATTATCGCTGCGTGTGCCGCAACCGCTGGCCGCGTCGCATACCATGGTGGTATCGGCAATGGCGCTGACGGTGACCTTGATTGCGCCGCCTTCGTAGCTGTCATTCAAGGTCAGGCTGTACTGGCCGCTATCGTCCGTGGTTGCACTGCCTACATTAGCGTTTTTCACCGTTTTGTCAGGATTCAGCTCGGAAGCGACCACTTGACCATTGATGATGATCCCCTTGGAGGCAGTGCCGGACAATGTGGCATCGATGGTCGTCGTAGAGCCGCTGGTATCACCGCTTGTATCGGGTTCATCGCTACTGCTGCCACAGGCCGATAACACGGCAGAAATGGCGATTGCCAGTAAGGTTTTTTTGTAATTAGAGATATACATTTTGCCCCTTCCTTTGGTTTTTAGTGAGAAATGATTGTATGTCCGAACGCAGTGGATTGCCATCGAGAAATTAGCCGCAACAACGCGACCTATCGCCGGGTGTTATTTAAATTTGAGACGAAACCCGGCTTTTAACACTTCCAGCTTTTCTTGCTGCAGATCGGCCCGGGTTAACGGATGATTGTCGAGATAGCCTTCGGTAAATCTGAGTTTGAGTTCATCCTGTTTGATCCTGGCTTTGATCTCCCGGTTACTGTTCCAGTCTCGACTGCGTTCCAGCAGGATCGCCAAGCGCAAAAGGATAATGGTCAGAAACAGATTCCTGTCGCAGTGATGAGCCTCCTCGATCAATGGCATCTTGAGCTTGCCGCGTTGTAACCGGATCATCAGGCCCAGAGAGTTTTGCAATTCGCGTGAAAAACCCGGCATATCAGATTGCTCGATGATATAGCCACCGTGTTGCGGATAATTGTTATGTGAAATCGACAAGCCGATTTCGTGCAGCTTACTGGCCCATTGCAGTAACAGGCGCAGATTGTCATCCTGCGGCAAATCCAGCTGATCATATAATTGCAGCGCTGTGCGACAGCTGCGAGCCGATTGAGCGGTGTCGATGCGATAGCGTATCTCGAAAGTTCGCACCGTATCTTCCCGGATATCATGCCCTTGCGCGGTTTCGATCATGTCATTGAGCAAACCTTCCCGCAACGCGCCATCCGATGCCACCATGCGGTCGATCTGCAATTCCTCGAATGCCCCCATCAATACGCACAACCCGCCGATAATAACGGGGGCGCGATTTTCCGACAGCCCCGGCAGCACGATATGCTCGATGTATCCGGTGGTGACAAACAGTTCGCTGAGCCTTTTCAGGTTGTCATATTCGATGATCCCGTCGCTGTCATAGTTTTCCGTCAGGATACGAGCGATGGTTTTGATGGTGCCCGATGACCCGACCGCTTCCTGCCATCCGGTTTCGAGATAATCATGACTGATCCACTCCAGCTTCTGGCGGGCAGCGATGATCGCATTCTGGATTCTTTCTTCTGTGATTTCACCGTCGGCAAACCATTGCTGGGTAAAATTGACGCAGCCCATGTTGAGACTTTCCATCCTGATCGGCTGGTAGGCCTTGCCGATGATGAATTCGGTGCTGCCGCCGCCGATATCGATCACCAGCCGATTATTTTCGGTTTGCGCCAGACTGTGGGCAACCCCTTGATAAACCAGACGGGCTTCTTCCTGCCCGGCCACGATATGGATCGGAAAGCCCAGAGCCTTTTCAGCCCGTATCAGAAACGAACGGGCATTGCGCGCCTTACGCAGGGTGTTGGTGCCGACCGCAGCGACATTCTGAGCCGGCAAATCCTTGATGCGCTGTCCGAAACGACTGAGACAGGCGAGCGCTTCGTCGATCTTTTGTTCGGATAGTATATTGTTTTCATCAAGACCGGCTGCCAGCCGCACCATTTCCTTGATCGCATCGATGGTGTGGGGCTGATTATTTTCGACCTGGGCGACCACCATGTGGAAGCTGTTGGAAC
>JANTFI010000210.1 GCA_024763505.1 Gammaproteobacteria bacterium | reverse complement strand
CACAAAGTTCTGACCGCCTTGATATCTCACCAGAAGGTTGATAAATCACGACTGGAACTAACGCTCAGTCGCATCAAGCATGGCTTGAGCCAGATGCACGGTATGGATGGACGGCTGGGCGAGCACCTGAAACGGATCGATTTTTTGCTCGCCGTCAAGCAGCGCGCCTCGATTCCGGGTGGCAGTTGTGATTTTGATCTACCACAACTCCGCTACTGGCTTAATCAGGAATTTTCCGCCCGAAAAAACGATATCCAGCGCTGGGCAGCCCCCTACTATCGCCTGCATGAAGTAATCGTTTTGATACTGAAATTAATCCGGGACAGTGCGCTGGCGGAGAATGTCGTGGCCAGTAACGGTTTCTTCCAGCAATCGCTCGACACGACACTTGCCAACCAGATGCTCCGCATCGAACTCCATACCGATTTACCGATTTATCCGGAAATCAGCGCCGGTAAACACCGTTACAGCATCCGCTTTTTACAGGTCGAATGTATCGACATGCTACCGAGCCAGATCAAGCAAGACATCGAATTTCAGCTTTTTCTGTGCGCCTTATAACGCCCAGAAATCGCGGATACCGGCCACCCCGACCGCTCCCTGATAGCGGGCCGTACAAAGATCTTTTCGTGCCACTCCGCCAAGCGCATACAATGGCAATCGACTTTGCTGGCACATCCGGCTGAATTCAAACCAGCCGATCGGGTTTTGCTGCGGATGGCTGGCAGTAGGACGCACGCAAGACAAAACTGCGAATTCGCAGCCGAGTTGCCGGGCTTGCTCGATTTCTGCCTGATTATGGCACGAGGCCGTCAAAACAGTATCTTGCGGAAAGTCGGTCAACCGAATCTTGGCCAGGTTTTGCGCACTCAAATGACGATGCTTGAAGGAGAAAAACCTCTTTTGCTTCAGGCTGTTCAGTTCGGGCCGATGAATGATCAATTCACCGCCGTTCAAACGCATGATGTCCTGCAGTTTCCGGGCAAGTTCGTGATACCCCTTGTCGTTCATTTGATGGCTGCGAAACAAAACCCGCGAGTAGCGCCGTTTTTTCATCAAACGGGAAAAATGCGCCAATACCTCTGCTTCCGGAATCGCCGATAACTCGGGCGTAATCAGTAAAGACGGGGGGAGTGACAAGGCTCGCAAAACCGGCGCATCCGCTTCCGGGAAAGGGTAACCAGACAGATCCGAAATTTTAATCCATTCCGATTGCTGTGCCTCGCAGCCGCGTGGTTTGCCCCGGTAAGCCTCGATTTCCCACACATCCAGATGAACACTCTTGTCTTCATAGTGATGGGTGACCGCATGCAAGGGCTGCGCAGCGATCACTTCGATGCCAACTTCTTCCTGTAATTCGCGCTTCAACGCATGAAAGCGACTTTCACCTGGCTCTCGCTTGCCACCGGGAATTTCCCATAGATTTTCTAGATGCTGCCCCGGTTTTCGCCGGGTAAAGAAGAGTTTATGCTTCTTTTTGCGATGCCGAATGAGTCCGGCCACCACATGAATGACCGAATCAGCTGCGATATTCGGCATTGATCTTGATGTAGTCGTAAGACAGGTCGGTAGTCCAGATTGTTGACTCGCCCTGCCCCAGTTTGAGTCTCGCGGTAATGACAATATCCTGCTGCTGCATGATTTCAGTCCCTTTTTCTTCCGTGTAATCGGCATGTGGGTTTCCATTTTCGATCAGGCAAACGTCGCCGAGAAACAGATCCACACGATCAATATCCAGTTGTGACACCGGTGCGCGCCCGGCGGCGGCGAGAATTCTGCCCCAGTTGGCATCCGATGCAAACAGGGCCGTTTTCACCAGTGGAGAATGGGCAATGGTGTATGCCATAATCCGGGCATCTTCATCGCTGGCCGCCTGCTCGACCCGTACCTCGACAAATTTGGTTGCACCTTCGCCATCTCGGATAATCGATTGCGCCAATTGACGAAAAACCTCATGCAAGGCAGACATGAAATCAGAGTGGCCGGGATTCACCTGTGCTCCGGACTGACCGGTCGCGATCAACAGACAGGCATCGTTGGTCGAGGTATCGCCATCCACGGTAATCGAATTGAATGAGGTGGCCACCACTTGTTGCAGACACTGCTGTAAATCCATTTGCGAGAGTTCTGCATCGGTGGCGACATAAGCCAGCATCGTGGCCATGTCCGGACAAATCATGCCAGAACCCTTGCACATGCCGGTAATCGTTACGGTTTTACCGTCAATCTGTAGCTGCCGGCTGACACCCTTGGGCAGCGTATCGGTCGTCATGATACCGTGAGCTGCGGCCAGCCATTGATCCGGTGACAGAGACTCGACCAACGCGGGTATGGCATGGGTCATCCGAGTTACCGGCAGACGAGCACCGATCACACCGGTCGAAAAGGGTAGCACTTGTTGGGTTGTAACTCCGGTCGTCCCGGCTACTTGCTGGCAACATAGCTGCGCATCTTGCAACCCTTCAGGGCCAGTGCCGGCGTTGGCATTGCCTGAATTAATCAGCAGATAACGCGGACGCTCTGCGGACAGGTGCTGTTTCGCCAGCGTGACCGGTGCCGCGCAAAACCGGTTGCGCGTAAAGACGGCGGCGACCTGACTGTCAGGTGACAGTTCGATCAGCACCAGGTCATCTCTCGATGAGTCCGCCTTGATGCCACTATGCAGTGACGATAAACGGATACCGGCTACCGGCAACAGACTCTTGGGTGGATGCAGTCCGATACTCATTTGCGCTTGCGCTCAACTTAATTTTCCGTGGCACTGTTTGTATTTCTTGCCGGAGCCACACCAGCAGGGTTCATTGCGACCGAGCTTTTTCTCTTTGCGCACATAAGGCTGGGCCGGAGTTTCTTCCTCAGCAGCCGGTTCTGCCAGTGCACTTTCGGCGGCGGCATGTTGCAGTTGAATATTTTCATTGTCAGGACGGTTTTGTTGCAGTTCGTCGACTTCTTCCGCACTTTGCACTTGAATGCGGGTCAGGATGGTAATCGCTTCAACCTTGATGTTTTCCAGCATGGTGGAAAACATTTCAAAGGATTCCCGCTTGAATT
>JANTFI010000209.1 GCA_024763505.1 Gammaproteobacteria bacterium | reverse complement strand
GACCACCGCAGCGCAATCGGCTCGGCTATTTCGACCATTCGGCGCACCGCCGAAGCCACCGCCTTGCGGATGATTCTGACCGCGGAAATGAAACATAACAAGCGACCGGTGGTAGTACTCGGCGACTGTAACGACTCCACCCACAGCAACACCTTAAACATCCTGACCGGTCAGCCTAATTACTTACTCAGCGGTTATTCCAGAGGCGGCAGCGATACCGCACTGTACACGGTCGAAACCCTGCAGGAATACCGTAGTCTGCGCGATATCTATTACACCCATATCTATCAGAACCTGCACGAATCGCTGGATCAGATTCTGGTGTCGGAAGAATTCTACGACAATTCCACCGATCGGCTGTGGGCATTCAAGGGTATGCAAGTGGTCAACGATCATCTCGATCAGGACGATCACAAGGAAACCGGGAGCAGTGATCATGGCATCGTCAAGGCCAGTTTTGAATATCGACCCGCCTGACGAGTCGGCATGCAAAAAATATTGATCAGTGCCTGCCTGCTCGGGCAAAAAGTTCGTTATGACGGCAATAGCCTGTGCATCGATCACCCGTTGTTACGGCAATGGCAACAACAGCAACGGCTGGTGCCGCTTTGCCCCGAAATGGCTGGTGGCTTGCCGGTACCCCGCGCTGCGGCAGAAATCAGCGGTGGCAGCGGAGCCGATGTGATCACTCGGCAGGCACGGGTGCTCGATCGCTTTGGCAATGATGTCAGCGAGAATTTTATAAAAGGAGCAGAGTGCGCGCTGGCGATTTGCCGACAGCATGACATCTCGATTGCACTGCTGGCAGCGCGTAGTCCCTCCTGTGGCAATGAGTGGATTTATGATGGCAGTTTCTCAAAACGACTGGTACAAGGAGCGGGAGTCACGGCCGCGCTGCTGCAGCAAAACGACATCCGGGTTTTTCACCCGGAGCAACTCGAAAGCTTGCGACTTTGCCTGGAATCGCAGGTGAAAAATTAATCATCAACGTATGCCGAATCAGTCAAACTAACGCTTGAATTTAATGTCCGTTGCCGGATAATCAACGGCCTTGGCGATCCACTTTAAAAAAATAATTTCGGCCTACTTTAACAGGAGATGACCGTGGAATATTTTATCCAGCAACTCATCAATGGAGTGACGCTTGGATCGATCTATGGACTCATCGCAATCGGCTACACCATGGTATACGGCATCATCGGCATGATCAATTTTGCCCACGGTGATATCTTCATGGTCAGTGCCTTTGTCTCACTGATTGCCTTCACCGCACTGGGTCTGCTGGGTGTCACCTTCGTCCCGCTGGTATTGGTCATTGTGCTGATCGTCGCCATGCTAATCACTTCCGTGTATGGCTGGACGGTCGAGCGGCTGGCTTATCGTCCACTGCGCGGATCATTTCGTCTGGCGCCGTTGATTTCCGCCATCGGCATGTCGATCTTTTTGCAGAATTTTGTGCAGATTTCGCAAGGTGCCAGAGTCAAGCCATTGCAGCCGGTGGTCGAAGGTGGCTTCACATTTGTTAAAACCGACGGCTTTTCCGTTACCCTTTCCTATATGCAGATTTTCATCGTGCTGATTACCGTAGTGCTGATGGCAGCCTTCGCTACGATGATTTCAAAAACCTCGCTGGGGCGGGCGCAAAGGGCCTGCGAACAGGACCGCACCATGGCTTCCCTGCTCGGTATCAATGTCGATCAAACCATTTCGCTGACCTTTGTCATGGGCGCGGCGCTGGCAGCCGTGGCCGGTTTTCTGTTCTTGATCTATTACGGCGTAATCGATTTTTATATCGGCTTTCTGGCCGGCATCAAGGCATTTACCGCCGCGGTGCTCGGCGGTATCGGTTCCTTACCCGGCGCCATGCTCGGCGGCTTGCTGATCGGGTTGATCGAAACCTTCTGGTCGGCTTATTTCACTATCGAATACAAGGATGTCGCAGCCTTCGCAATTCTCGTACTAGTACTGATCTTCCGCCCCACCGGCTTACTCGGCAAGCCTGAAATCGAAAAGGTGTAGCCATGAGCAGTCCGCAAGCGCGCATCAATTTCACTGCAATTTTGAAAGAATCTGTCATTGCCGCACTGGTGGCGCTGGGCCTGACAGTGGTCATGGTCGGCCTGAAAACCGTTAACCAGCAGGGCGGGCTCGGTCTGGAGCAACGCTGGGGACTGGTTGCCCTGTCGGTTGTGATCGTATTTATCGGACGTTTTTTACTGGCCTGGCGACGCGAATTGCGACAGATGCACCCACCCACGGCCAAACAGGGCGAAAGCAAGGCCGATATGGTCATTGCCCGCATCCAGCAATTCGCCAAGTATGCTGTTCCGGTGATGCTGGTTTTCGCCGTCACCCTGCCGTTTCTCGGCGGCGTCTTTTCGACCCGATATTTCATCGACGTTGCCACCTATGTCGGCATTTATATCATGCTCGGCTGGGGGCTGAATATTGTGGTCGGTCTGGCCGGGCTGCTCGATCTGGGCTATGTCGCCTTTTATGCGGTCGGCGCTTATTCATACGCCCTGTTCGCCGCACATTTCGGCTGGAGCTTCTGGGTCTGCCTGCCGATGGCGGGCTTGTTTGCCGCCGTGTTCGGCATGACGCTGGGTTTCCCGGTACTGCGTTTGCGCGGCGATTATCTGGCCATCGTGACCCTCGGTTTTGGCGAAATCATCCGTATCATTTTACTCAACTGGTATGAATTGACCGGCGGCCCGGATGGCTTGTCGGGCATCCCTCGACCGAGTTTCTTCGGTCTTGAATTCAGCCGCCGGGTGCCGGAAAACGGAGACACCTTTGCCACCTTCTTCGGCCTCGAGTATTCCTCGATGCATCGCATCATCTTTCTGTATTACCTGATTCTGGTGCTGGCGCTGTTTACCAACTGGTTTACCCTGCGCATTCGCAAATTGCCGATTGGACGTGCCTGGGAAGCCCTGCGTGAAGATGAAATCGCCTGCCGCTCGCTCGGCATCAATCCGACCAATACCAAGTTGACAGCGTTCTCGATCGGCGCCATGTTTGGCGGTTTTGCCGGTTCATTTTTTGCGACGAGACAAGGCTTTATCAGCCCCGAG
>JANTFI010000208.1 GCA_024763505.1 Gammaproteobacteria bacterium | reverse complement strand
ATCTTCAGCCCAGCCTGCTGCAGGGCAGGAAGCAAAGCCTGATACAACGCGGTTACACCATCATCATTGAAATGCGAAGCGGTGGTGCCGAATACCGGCAAATCTTCCAGCGCGCGATCGAAGCACAGGTGGTTGCGCTGCCACTGGCGCGATACATCGCGCAGTGCATCCTGCGCACCGTTGCGATCAAACTTGTTGATGGCGACAAAGTCGGCGTAATCGAGCATGTCGATTTTTTCCAGCTGACTTTGCGCGCCGTATTCCGCCGTCATGACATACAGCGAGCAATCGGCGCAAGCCGAGATCGCACCATCGCCCTGACCGATGCCCGGTGTTTCGATGATGATCAAATCAAACCCGCTTGCCCGGCAGGCATCGATCATGCTCGGCAGGGCAGGTGGAATTTCGGAGTCAGATTGGCGTGTGGCGATCGATCGAAAATAGATATTGGGATGATTGATCGCATTCATGCGGATCCGGTCACCGAGCAGCGCGCCACCGGTCTTGCGGCGGCTCGGGTCGATCGCCAGCACTGCAATCTTTATTCCCTCTCGCTGACCCAGACGAAAACGACGGATCAATTCATCGGTCAGTGATGACTTGCCGGAACCGCCGGTACCGGTAATGCCAAGCACCGGCGCGTGGTCTGTAATAATCTGCAACTGTTGCTGCAGCCGGTTCAGACTGACCTCGCCGAGAGCATCATTTTCAATGGCGCTAAGCCAGCGGGACAAGGTACGGTGATGGCTATCCGGTACGGATTCGAGTGCCGGAAGTGTTGCCTGTTGAATGGGCTGACTTCGAGCCATCATGTCTTCGATGATACCTTGCAAGCCGAGTTGCTGGCCGTGCTGCGGGGTATATATGCGGCTGACCCCTGCCTTTTCGAGCTGACGGATTTCCTGTCGGGTAATGACACCGCCACCACCGGCAAATACCCGGATATCGTCCCGCTGCTGCGCCTGCAACTGCTGAATCATAAAACGCAGATACTCGACATGCCCACCCTGGTAAGAACTGATCGCGATTGCCTGGGCATCTTCCTGAACAGCGGCATCGACCACTTCCTGCACGCTGCGGTTATGGCCAAGATGGACCACTTCGCAACCCTGCGCCTGCAGAATCCGGCGCATGATATTGATCGAAACATCGTGTCCATCGAATAAACTCGACGCGGTGATGAATCGCAGCGGCGGTGACTTTGTGGCTGGCTCGGTCAGATCCTGCATGGCGGATTGCATATTCGGCTCCATCAAAATCAGCATCAGAAAAAAAGCTGACAGGCTAAAATTTTTACGATATATTGAATTACGTTAACGTAAACGTCAAATAAAAAGATTTCACTCATGCCAGAGCAACCGACCTACCGTATTTCCGATCTTGCCGCTGAATTTGATGTGACCGCGCGCTCGATACGATTCTATGAAGATCAGCAATTGCTTTCGCCCGAACGTATCGGGCGGCAGCGATTGTTCCACGAGCGGGATCGGGTCCGCCTGAAACTGATCTTGCGTGGCAAGCGCCTCGGCTTTTCGCTGGCCGAAATCCGCGAAATCTTCGACATGTATGACTCGGCACCCGGTGAAGCCGGACAATTGCGCTATGTCATCGAATCGCTGAACCAGAAACGTGCCGCCTTGCGCCAGCAGCGGGAAGACATCGATATCGTTTTGCAGGAAATGGATCAGCTCGATCAGCAATTACACCAGTCTCTTGCGGCGCTGGAATCGACGGAGTAAACGATGTTGCAGCAACCGTTCAATTTTGATCATGGCGAAGAACTCGATCTTTTACGTGAAGTCGTGCGTGATTTTTCGCAGGCTGAAATCGCGCCGCTGGCGGCCGATATCGACCGTCAGAATGCCTTCCCCAACCAACTATGGCGCAAAATGGGAGAACTCGGTTTACTCGGCATCACCGTGTCGGAAGAGTACGGCGGCAGTGGTCTGGGCTATCTGGCGCATATTCTGGCGATGCAGCAAATCAGCCGCGCCTCGGCCTCGGTCGGGCTGAGCTATGGCGCGCACGCCAACCTCTGCGTCAACCAGATTTATCTCAATGGCAGCGAGGCGCAGAAACAGCGCTATCTGCCCAGGTTAATCAGCGGTGAATGGATTGGCGCACTGGCGATGTCGGAGCCGGGCGCAGGATCGGATATCGCCAGTCTGCAACTGAAAGCCGAACGCCAGGGTGATCACTATTTGCTCAATGGCAGCAAGATGTGGATCACCAACGGCCCCGATGCCGATGTCATCGTAGTGTATGCGCGCAGCGATGCACAGGCCGGTGCGAAAGGTATTAGCGCGTTTATCGTCGAACGCGAATTTGGCGTGGAAAGTGCGCAAAAACTCGACAAGCTGGGCATGCGCGGCTCCAACACCGGCGAGCTGGTTTTCAACAATGTCGCAGTGCCGCAGGAAAATCTGCTGGGTGTCGAAAACGAAGGCATTCGGGTATTGATGAGCGGGCTGGATTATGAGCGTGCCGTGCTCTGTGGCGGTCCGCTCGGCATCATGGATGCCTGCATGGATTGCGTGTTGCCCTATATTCACGAGCGGCGCCAGTTCGGTCAGGCAATCGGAGAATTTGAATTGATGCAGGGCAAGATGGCCGATATGTACAGCACCATGAATGCCTGCAAAGCCTATGTCTATGCGGTCGGTCGTGCCTGCGATCGCGGCGAGCCGGTGCGCAAGGATGCCGCTGCCGCGATTCTGTATGCGGCCGAGAAAGCCACCTGGATGGCACTGCAGGCGATCCAGACTCTTGGCGGCAATGGCTACATCAACGAATATCCGACCGGTCGTTTGCTGCGCGATGCCAAGTTATATGAAATCGGCGCCGGCACTTCAGAGATTCGGCGCATGCTGATCGGCCGGGAACTATTTAGAGAATCTGCTTGAAATTAAACCACTAACTTATTGATAAATATGAATGAACCAATCGCAATAATCGGTTATACCCGAACCGCAATCGGCGCCTTGCAAGGCCAGTTCAGTACCCTCAAGGCGAGTCAGCTGGGCGCATTCGCGATGCGTGGGGCAATCCAGTCCGCGCAAATGGATGCTCAGCAAGTCGATACAGTCATGATGGGGCAAGT
>JANTFI010000207.1 GCA_024763505.1 Gammaproteobacteria bacterium | reverse complement strand
GCATGAAGACGCGAGATTTGCTGGCTATGATTGACGGCACTGAAATCGATGTCATCGAGCGCTGTTCCGGTCACGACGGTACCTACACTTTCAAAAATGAATTTCACGACACCGCGATGAAAATCTGCCGCCCGGTGGTCAACCGGGTGAAAAAGAATGCGCCCGATGTGTATACCAGTGATTGTCCGATGGCCGGGCATCATATTTCGGCCGGACTGGAAGACGGTTCGGATTCCGTTCACCCGATCACTCTTTTACGACAGGCTTACGGCTTGTAAAACAGGTACAGAATTATGTCTCAAACTCATCATTTGCAACGAAGCGATTTATGGTCTCTGGAAGAATACGCTGAAAAACGCGGCGATTTTCGCAAGCAGGTTATGGCTCACAAAAAGGCTAGGCAGGTGGCTCTCGGGCCGAATGCGACCCTGTATTTTGAAGACCGGTTAACCATTAAATACCAGATTCAGGAAATGTTGCGCATCGAAAAGGTGTTTGAAGCAGATGGCATCAAGGAAGAACTGGATGCCTATAACCCGCTGATTCCGGATGGAAAAAACTGGAAAGCAACCTTCATGATCGAGTATACAGACCCGGAGGTACGCGCAGCTCAGTTGGAAAAAATGGTCGGTATCGAAGATGTGGTCTGGGTACAGGTGGAAGGCTTTGACAAAGTCTGGGCGATTGCCGATGAAGATCTGGATCGCTCGACCGATAACAAGACTTCATCGGTACACTTCATGCGCTTCGAGTTGACTGATGAAATGGTCGCCGCCTTGAAACAGGGTGCAGTATTATCCATCGGTGTCGAGCATAGTGTGTACAGCTATCAAACCACGCTGGAAGGAGATTCGCGAGATTCGCTAATCAGCGACCTGGACTAGAACCGGCTTGCTGCTAGCGCCATCAACAGTGGCGTGTGTGTGGAATTTATTCGGCAATAATAGTGCGATTTCGGCCCAGTGACTTGGCTCGATACAGCGCACGGTCACAGCGGTCGATCAAATCCTGTGCGGATTCACCCGGTCTTGAACAGGCCACACCGATAGAGATGGTCACCTGACCGATCTGCTCACCGGTCCGACTATGTTTCAGTCTCAGTTTTTCAATCGAGCGGCGAAGATTTTCGGCTACGGTAAACGCACCCGTAATCAAGGTATCTGGCATGATGATGGCAAATTCTTCACCGCCAAAACGAGCCAACTCATCGCTGCCCCGTACTTGTTTGGAAAGCACTTGCGACAGACCAATCAGTACTTTATCCCCGACCAGATGGCCATAGGTGTCATTGATATTCTTGAAATGATCGATATCGATCATGATGAAGCTGAAAGTGGTAAGGTTTTCACGGGATTCTTCAATGATTTTATTCAGTTCCTGATCAAATCCTCGCCGGTTGGCTAATCCGGTTAACGGGTCACGTGAAGCCTGTCTCCGGGCATCATCGAGCTCTAGCTTGAGCGACTGAATTTCCTGAGTGGTATCCTCAAGGTTGGATTCAAACATTTTGGTATCATCCACAAACTGGCGCGTTTCGGAGATGATGCTGGAAGCAATTTTCAACACTTTTTCCGGTGATTCCGTATGCGCAAGACTTTCCATATGTTTTTCCAACGCGCCATTGGAAAGCGCGGTTTTACCGGCCATATCAATCAGCATACCCAGAATATTGGCAACGGTCGAGAGTAATTCGTCCCGCAGGTTTTTGTTGGTTTTGCTACAGGTTCCATGACAAACATACCGATCAAACAAGGTTTGCGCATGCAGGTCGTCCCACTTTTCCGGGGCTACGATCATACGATCTATTTCTTCATTCAACGCCAGATCTACGCCGGCGAAATAAAAATAAAGTAAGGAATAATTGACCGAGGTAATCGGTAGCTTTAACTGTCCCAGTTTGGCCAGACTGAGACGAAATATTTCAGAGGAAGCCTGAATTCCCTTATGGTCTGATTGTTGTTCCAACATCGTTCCGAATAGTGATGAGTTGTAACTGCATTATAGCAACTGTTTTCGCAAAAACCGGAAATGGAAGTGCTTGCAGGTTGCGATCAGGGTATTACAGGCCGTAACGATCCGGACTTAAGGTATCAGTCTTTGTTCTTGCCCAGCGGTTTTCCCGTTTTAACCCAGATCCAGTTGCCCCAGTCATCCTGTTCGATTTCACCTAATTGATGCAGTTTTTCCATGGCTTCATCATATTCCGCTTCCATCATCGAGATACTGGTTTTGGTATTGTCGTCGGAGTCATCGGCAGCTCTTAACCCATAAGCCACGACTTCCGCTTCTGAGGCTTGCCGGCGGGCCTTCAACCATAGCAATAGAAAGATAATCGCAGCAATCGCCAGAACGATATCAAAAATCATAGACATGTGCGTGACCATACGTAAAGGAAGTTTTCATTCTACTGGTTTCGGCTAAAGGACTAAATAATTTAATAATATATCCATCTGATAATCCCGAACGCGTCCTGGGAATATCAATATTCCGGGATTTCGTGAAAAGCTGTGATTTTATCGTGGTAGATGAATCGAACCAGACATTAAATCGAGACATCAGTCAAAAAAAGCGCTGAACAGCAGATAACCGAGCACAATCACAAGCCAGATATCGACGATCAGGATCAACACCAGATAGCGCCAATACTGGGGCTTTCGCCACAAACGGAAGGTAATATAAAGAAAAAAGCTGAGCGCCAGCAATAACAGAATCAAGAAATGCATGGGAGTAAGCCCTGTAAAACCAGCGCCTATTCTAGGAGCTAACGCTCCGATGCGCCAGCTAACTTGCTTCGGCAGGCACCATAGAACGCGCGATCTCTTTTTGCTTGCAGGAGTCTTTCAAGCCCATTTTGATGAACACCAGAATCTTTTGCGCCATTTCACTACCCGGATTGAGGATATAAACAGCATGCTGAACATCCGATTAAAAGACTTCATTCTGAATCAACATCGCCATCAAGGTTTTCATGTCGGCATTTTCATCGACGACATCAAACGGATTGCCGACACCGCGAGGGTCATTTTCCAGTTTCAAAGGTTCGATATGGCCAATTAGTTTCTGCAATGGTTCGGTGGCATCCTGCCCTTCTTCTGCGGAAAACTGACTTCCTGCCATGACGTATGTCGAAAAGGATTGCATTTCGGATGAACTCAATGGAATTCCGCGACTTTGTTCCTGCAACTGATGGTTATATTTGTTGCGCGCATCTTTGCGG
>JANTFI010000206.1 GCA_024763505.1 Gammaproteobacteria bacterium | reverse complement strand
ATAACAGCATCGACCCCGGCGGCATCGGCACTGCGCAGGCAGGCACCGAGGTTGTGCGGATCCTGCACGCCGTCGAGAACCAGCAACAGGGTTTTCGGCGTCATGTTTTGCAGGATTTCCTGCAGGCTGACCGCTTGCTGGTGGCTGGGGGAAACCCGCAGCACACAGCCCTGATGCTTGTCGGAATTGGCGAGTTTGCCCAGCGCTTCGCGGCTTTCGGTGACCACGTCGATGCCTTTTTGCCGAGCCAGACTGATGACTTGCTGCAGGCGTTGATTATTACTGCTGGCGCAATGCAATTGCTGGCAATCCTTCTCGGAGAATTGCAGCATTTTCTTGACAGCATGCAAGCCATAAATGTAGGACGACATCAGCGTTACTGCTTTTTCTGCGATTTCTTTCGGGCTGTCTTTTTGTGCGAAGAAGATTTGCCTGTCGATTTCTTGCCGACAGAATCTTTAGCCGTTTTTTTATTCGATGAAGCTCTGCGCTTTTTACCGCTGCGCTTTTTGCTGCCTTTGTCTGCATCGCGTGTCTTGTTCTTTTTTCCCTTGCTTCCGCCCTCGCCTTCATCGACAAAGCGTGCATGCTCGCTGCTGATCAGGTCGAAATCGATCTTGCGTGATTCCATATCGACGCGCACGACTTCCACGGTGACGTGATCGCCAAGTTGATAGACGCGGCCGGTTTGCTCACCGATCAAGCGATGATGCGCTGCATCGAACTGGTAATAATCACGTTTCAGCGAAGTGACATGGACCAGTCCATCGATCATCAAATCCTTGATTTGCACAAACATGCCAAACGACAGCACGCTGGTGACCAGTCCTTCGAATTGCTGGCCGATATGCTTTTGCAGATATTCACATTTGAGCCAATCGGCCGCATCGCGGGTGGCCAGATCGGCGCGACGTTCAAACAGCGAACAGTTTTCGCCGAACTTGTCCATCGCCGCCAGATCGTAGGCGAAGTTCGACTTGTTTCCGCCGCGCAGTACATGGCGAATACCGCGGTGTACCAGCAAATCTGGGTAGCGGCGAATTGGTGATGTGAAATGCGCGTAATCGCTGAGCGCGAGTCCGAAATGTCCTTTCTTCGGATCGGTGCCGTAATAGGCTTGCAACAACGAGCGCAGCATCACGGTCTGGATCATGTCGAATTCCGGCAATTTCTTGATTTGCTCGAGTGCTTCGGCGTATTGCTGCGGGGTCGGCTCGGTGCCGGTCATCTTGATGCCATAAGCCGACAGAAATTCGATCATGCCCGGCACCTTGTCGGGGTTGGGGCCTTCGTGGATGCGGTACAGATCGGGGATTTTATGTTTCTTCAGAAACTTGGCGGCGCAGATATTGGCCGCGATCATGCATTCCTCGATCACCAGATGCGCTTCGTTGCGTTCACTGGGGTGGATATTCTCGATCTTGCGCTGGTCATTGTATTCAAACACGACTTCCTTGGTGTCGAACTCGATGGCGTGGCGACGCTTGCGCGCTTTGGCCAGTGCCTGATACACGCCTTCGAGGTTCTTCAGATCCTGACGCAGGGGTTCGCAGGTTTCATCCGGCTTGCCATGAAACAGAAAATCGGCGACCTGATCATAAATCAGCCGCGCGTGGGAATGAATCAGTGCTTCATGGAAACGATAACTCTTGATCGCGCCGGCCGGGCCGATTTCCATTTCGCAAAGCATCACCAGCCGATCAACCCTGGGGTTCAGTGAACACAGACCGTTGGACAGGATTTCCGGCAACATCGGGATGACTTCGCCGGGAAAATACACCGAAGTGCCGCGGCGCTGTGCCTCTTCATCGATCGGCGAATCCTTTTCGACATAATGCGAAACATCGGCGATGGCGACGAACAGGCGGTAGCCGCCCTTGATTGTTTCGCAGTAAACGGCATCGTCAAAATCACGCGCATCCGCACCATCGATGGTGACGAAGGGTTTGTCGCGCAGATCGAGACGACCCTGCTTGTCTTTTTCATCGACCTCAACCGGAATCTGCTCGACCTGTTTGAGCACTTCGTCATTCCATTTGTGTGGAATATCATGCGAATTGATGGCGATAGTGACTTCGATACCGGGCGCATTATCGTCGCCGATCACGGTTTCGATCATGCCGATCGCCTGATTGTGTACATCCGGGTAATCCAGAATGCGCACGATCACGACATCGCCCTGCCGGGCATGATGATCGTAATCGGGACTGAGCAGAATGTCTTCGTGGATGCGCTGGTCATCCGGAATCACGAAATCAATGCCTTTCTCGCGATAGTATCGACCGACGATCGATTGATGTGCGCGTTCGAGCACGCTGATAACGTGGCCTTCCTTGCGCTCGCGACGGGGGTCATAACTGGTGATTTTGACGGCGGCCTTGTCGCCGTTCATCAATTTGCGCATTTCGCGTGCGGGTAGAAAGATATCCTTGCCGCCGGATTCCGGGGTTAAAAAGCCGAAACCGTCCGGGTGCGCCTGCACCACGCCTTTTTCCAGATCCATGTGGTCGAAGCTTAAGAAACCGCCACGGCGATTCTTGAAAACCTGGCCATCACGCGCCATCGCATTGAGGCGGCGGCGTACCGCTTCGATCTGTTCTTCATCGGTGTAGCCGAGCACATTAACAATGTGTTCATGGTTAATCGGTACAGATTGTTGGTTGATGATTTCGAGCAGATGCTCCCGGCTGGCAACCGGGTTTTCGTAGGTTTTGGCTTCGCGTTCGCGATGGGGATCTTGTTTCAATTTAACTCTTCATTCTGGAATTTGGACGCAGTATATAGAAAGGCTTGAATGGCTGCCAATCAATGTTGACATTTCAAAAAGAAGCTGTATATTTCGCGTCCTCACCTTGCCCAGGTGGCGGAATTGGTAGACGCGCTAGCTTCAGGTGCTAGTGGCCTTACGGTCGTGGAGGTTCAAGTCCTCTCCTGGGCACCATTTCAGATTTCCCTGACTTAACCTTTGAAACAATCCTGGTTTCTATCCCGAAATCTCTCGCTGATTGCAGAACTCTATATCCAGTTCCAGCCTCTCGCCATAATAGTCTGCCTATCTACTTACTGAACTGATTTCTTTTGCCTATGGCAGACATTCGCAATCAAGTCATACTCGCTTGCGGGGTCAATAAATCGACTGGTATTAGGGGCAGATATTGCTCTCCCCACTAAGGCATGTTGCCAGATCCAATCACCATATGGAGTTCGTTTGCGAAAATAAATAGCGGCACTTCCGGAGTGCTCTGCGACAAGCTCACCGGAATTATGGTTTGATCCGCTATT
>JANTFI010000205.1 GCA_024763505.1 Gammaproteobacteria bacterium | reverse complement strand
CTGACGATCATCCGGCTCATCCATGGTTCGCCCGGTGAAAATGACTTCTCATATCTGGCCTGGGCCTTCTCGCAGAGTCTCCGCCACAGCGGTTTCGAGTACCGGGTTACCAGTGCTCGATTTTGGCCGGTCGCGCTTCCGGCACGAATCAGGCCTCGACCACAAACTGCCCCATCATGCCGCCATCTTCATGCTCCAGAATATGGCAGTGATACATATAAGGATGCTGACTGTCTGCATAAGGCCCGGTCGGCAGCAAAATGCGTACGGTTTCACTCGGTTCGACGACGACGGTATCCTTGTAACCGGCTTCATATGCAGCCGGACGCTTGCCATTTCGACTGACGATGCGAAATTGCGTATTGTGCACATGAAAAGGATGAATCATCATCGACGGGTTACCGATATCCCAGATTTCGAAGCTGTCTTTTTTGGCCGCAAAATCGATGCGCTGCATATCGAAGGCCTGGCCATTGATGCGCATCATGCCACCGCGAAAGCCTCCCCCCATCATCCCGCCGCCCATCATGCCGCCCATCCCCATTTCCAGGTCGAGCTGCCGACGATTGGCGATTTCAGCCTGCGACCAGTCATCGTAACGGGTCATCACGGCCGGGGTTTGCGCTGAATCCTTTTTCGCACCCGCCGCATCAATCAGCAGCAAATCGAAATCCCGATCCAGCCCGCCCATCATCATGCTCATCATACCGCGCCCGACATTGCCGCTACCGGCCAGACTTCGCAGCATCACCGATTTTCCATCAGACACATCGACGATAATCTCGAAGCGTTCTGCCGGTGCCATTTCCAGCTGGGTCCGGGCTTGTGGTTGCTGCAGCAAGCCGCCATCCGAGGCGATCACCTGAAACGGCCGACCATCGCTGAATTGCAGACGGTAAAAGCGCGCGTTGGAAGCATTCAACAAGCGCAGTCGCAAGCGTGTTTTTTGCGCCTTCAGCAGCGGAGCCAAAGCGCCATTGACCAGCACTTGCCCGCCATGCTTGCCCATCATGCGATCGGGCATGCTGCGCAGATACTGCAATTGGCCGTCGTCTGCAAAGTCGCGGTCCTGCAGAATCACCGGCACATCATCTACGCCATATTCCGTCGGCAGACCGGCTTGCCCGCTTTCGTCATCATCCACAATCAGCATCCCGGCCAGACCGTGATACACCTGCACTCCGGTCTGGCCATGTGTATGAGAATGATAAAACAGGGTGCCTGCTCGCTGACGCACGGTAAAACTCGAATTCCAGCTCGTACCCGGGCGGATCACCTGGTGTGGCCCGCCATCCATACGCGCCGGCAACACCATGCCATGCCAGTGCACGGTGGTATCGACCGACAAACTGTTTTTGACCGTCAAAGCCACCTGATCGCCGCGCTTCATCCGCAGGGTCGGGCCAAGATAACTTCCGTTGAACCCGATGGTGGCGGTTTCGACAGGGTCAAAGAACCGCGTCATGCCTTGTTGCGCGGTTAATTGATATTCACCCCACCCACCATTTTGAGTCGCCTCCAGCAATGGCGGAATCGGTAAAGGCCGTTTAAAGCCAGGTCCAAGTGAATGTGTCGCGCTCTGCCCCACTGCCGGCAACAGCAGTGAAGCCGGCAATAGCGCAGAAGCCTGCAAGAATTTTCTTCGAGTAGTTCGGTTCATCTGGCGGCCCCCGCTAGTGGATTCCATGTTGCTGCTGCATCCAGCGAATATAGGGAATGATCTTGTCGAGCTTGCGCCGGCTGATGCCATCTACCGGTGGCATATCGCCAAATTTCCAGTGATGCGCTCTCGCACCATTCAGTGCAGCGTGATAAAACGCTGCATCGCCATGATGCGAAGATTTGTAGACAGGGCTCATAAACGTCGGCCCTTTATCGGTGCCCTGACCAGACTGGCCGTGACAACTGGCGCAATGCTGTTCAAACAGACTTTTACCCAGCGCATATTTGAACGGGACTTTAAGGGAAGAGGCAGCGGCCTGCTGCGCCTCGGCCAGAGGCATGGTTAGCAAGCTCAAGCCTGCCAGTACATAGATTGCATATTTCATTGGATTTCCTGATTGTTATTGAATGTAAGAATCAAAGCCGCCAGGCGGGCAGCCAGAAGCGAAAAACAATCAGGAAATGGGAGGGCGGTTCAGGCGACTGACCAGCGGAGATTGATAAAAGCCATAACGCCAGGGTTGCAGACGCAAGCCGGTCAAGTCACGACGCACGGGTAACAACCGGTTCTGGATTTGCGCCAGCAGTGGTGCGGCGACCAGACAAATCGGCATCGCGCAATGATCCGCCTGGCACGGCGACCCGGTCTGGGTCGAATCGGGGTGAATGCAATGCGTACAGCCGACATCCGCGGTGGGCAGCGACGGGGTTGCCGCGGCGCTCAAAGGAAGCCAGGCAATCGAAATCATCAGCAGCAGGCTGAGTATGGATCGCCAAAGCGGCTGGCCGGTAAAGAACGAAAATCGCATGATGCTTCGAGCTTAAAACAATCCGTCGGTGAAAGAAAGGAATCGAACCTGCCAGCGCTAAAGATAAATCCGGCAAGTGCGAAATGGGCAACTATAGTCTTGGTTTGACCCAACACATCTGGCGTCGTTCAAAGCCCATTCAAATAAAATAACAACTGCAGGAGCACAACATGAAAGTCACCCCTTATCTCAAGGTACTGGCAGAAAAAGGTGGATCGGATCTGTATTTTTCGACCGGCGCAAGGCCCAGCGCCAAATTCAATGGCGTGCTAACACCCCTGGGTAAAGAGGCCGCGCCGGTCGGCTGGGTCAACTCGCTGGCGCAGGAAATCATGGATGACAAACAGCGCCGTGAATTTGCCGAAAAGCCGGAAATGAATCTCGCCATGTCGCTGCCCGACATCGGCCGCTTTCGCGTCAATATCTTCAAACAGCGTAACGAAGTGTCGATGGTGATCCGCAACATTGTGACCGAGATTCCGGACGCCGACGATCTCGGCTTACCGCAGGTGCTGAAAAAGGTGATCATGGCGAAACGCGGACTGATCCTGTTTGTCGGCGGCACCGGCTCGGGTAAATCGACTTCGCTGGCCGCGCTGATCGACTACCGCAATGCCCACTCCAAGGGCCACATCATCACCATCGAGGATCCGGTCGAATATATCCATCCGCACAAGGGCTGTATCGTCAACCAGCGCGAAGTCGGGGTCGATACCGACTCTTTTCACGATGCGCTGAAAAACACCCTGCGACAGGCGCCGGATGTGATCCTGATCGGCGAGATTCGCGACCGCGAAACCATGGAGCACGCCCTCGCC
>JANTFI010000204.1 GCA_024763505.1 Gammaproteobacteria bacterium | reverse complement strand
GCCTTGGTGCCTGTCACACGGCTGGGTACGATCTTGCCGGTTTCGGTGATGTACTCTTTCAGTGTATCGAGGTCTTTATAGTCGATCTGGTCAGTGCCTTCGGCAGTGAACTTGCAAAATCTTTTACGACGGAAATAACGGGACATCAGGCTTCTCCCTCGGTAGTGGCGACTTCTTCAGTCGCTTTTTCTTCAGCAACCGGAGCGGCTTCGGTTTTTTCGGCTGCAGGACGACGCTCGGTCTTGGCGGATTCTTCCTTTTCGGCGGCGATCAGCATATGTGATTTTTCAGTCACGGCTTCAGTCATCGCCAGTGTCAAGTGGCGCAGCACGGCGTCATTGAAGCGGAATATGGATTCCAGTTCTTCGAGAATTTCCTTGGAACATTCGATGTTCATCAGCGCGTAATGCGCCTTGTGGATTTTCTTGATCGGGAATTCAAGGTGGCGACGACCCCAGTCTTCTTCACGGTGAACCTTGCCACCCGAGCCTGTGATCATGTTGCGGTAGCGTTCCAGCATGGCAGGAACCTGTTCGCTCTGGTCCGGATGAACCAGAAATACAATTTCGTAATGTCTCATAACGTCCTCTCGGATTAAGCCCCCTGCCTACGAAACGCAGTGGAGCGAGAAGTTAAAGGAGCGCGGATTCTACACGACTGCGATCGGCGCTGCAAGCGGCTATGTAGCAGCGTTTGGCGTATGCCTGAGCCGCTTTGGATGGCTCAGTCGGCAGCGGGTAATTGTTCGCCGAATTCGGCCATCGCCAGCAACACCGGCTTGAGCCGCTGACCGAGTCCGGTCAATTCATATTCGGTGGTCGGCGGGATGGTCGGATAAACCGTGCGCGTGATCAGTGCATTTTGCTCCAGCATGCGTAATCGCTGGCTCAACACCTTCGGGCTGATACCGCCAAGCGCACGCTGAATCTGCGAAAACCGTTTCTTGCCGGGTAATAGCTCGCGAATAATCAGCGTTGTCCACTTGCCTTCGATCAGATCGACTGTTTTTTTGATCGGACACTCGGCGTCGCAGCGGTTGTCAGGGTTAAAGCGATCCATAGGGTACCTTGGTTACATTTTGGTAACTACTTCCAAAAAGATAGCAGATACCCATAATACTACAGGACAACCCAAAACCGGAGAACGGAAAATGAAAAAAACCACCTGGCTGTTACGCGTAGTCGGCACAATTCAAATTATCCTCGGCCTGTTTTATTTACTGGCCCCTGCCACGATGTTGCAATCGATGGGGCACAGTTCGGTGCAAGCGGACATTTATTATCCGCTCGGCATGCTGTCTTCACGCTTTCTGGCCTATGGTGTGATCTTCTGGATTATTTCCAGCGAACCGGCTCGCCACAGATTGTGGCTGCAGGGCATGGTGATGATTCAGGCGATAGATCTGGCGGTCGGACTTTTCTATACCGCAACCGGCGTGGTATCGCTGGAGCTTTCCGGTTTTGCCATGTTCAACGCCAGCTGGATCATGATTCTGCTGCTGTTATGGATGCCTCGAGCCAACACCGTTCAAGCTAACGCACACGGATGAAAGCACGGTATCGCTGGCAGATACTGCTGTTGGCATGGCTCTCCCCCGCCACACTGTTTCAGCGCCTGAGTGAGCTGGACTGGTATGGAGGGCTGTTGCGGGACTGGGCAGAATCAGCAATCGAGCAGCCCGAACAGCGCTTGCTCGATGTCGGTTGCGCGACCGGTTATCTGGCTGGCTACCTGCAACAACAGGGGCATCGCGTCAGTGCCGTGGACGCGGCGAACACAATGATTCGGCATGCGCGCAAGCGCTATCCTGCGGTGGATTTTCAGCAAGCCAATGCGCTGCAACTACCCTTTGACGAAACCGAGTTCGACCAGGTGTTTTGCGCCTCGTTGCTAAACGTGGTGGATGAACCGGCTGATTTGATTGCCGAGTTGCAGCGGGTGACGTGCACGGGTGGCCGCCTTCATTTTCTGTTTCCGCAAACTGATTTCAGCGAGAAAGAATTCCAAGCCCTGATACACCGCATGCAACTGTGTGGATTTTCACGCGCGGCGCTGGAGAGTTGGCAACACATGGCGCCCAAGAAACCGGTAGAGCAAATGGTCGCCTTGCTACAGGCCGCCGGATTGGAAATCGAGCAACAAACCTCGATGTTCGAGGGTATGCTGATATCGATTACGGCACGCAAAAAGTCGCATGAATAATCTTCTTGCCGCGGTTCAGACTTATTCCTGCACCGCAAAAGCGGCGTAAAACTTTTCGCAGTCTTTGCGCAGTGCTTTTGTCGGATCGACTTTGCAGGCTTGCTCACCCTGTTGGCGGAGGGACTGCAACCAGTCTTCCTCAAGGTTCGACTCGGCCCACTTTGTGGCGACCCGGCGCACCGAGGCCAACACTCTTTCGTTACGGCCATAAAAGCTGTCGGGCAAGTGGCTGTATTTCCGTAGCAATTGCGAGACATGATGTTTGATGGCAGCGCTATCCTGTGGTTTTAGCTTGATCAGATTCCGCACATAAGTGCCGTACCATTGCAGCCGCGTGGCCGGGCCAGCGGCATTTTGCCAGGCCTTTTGGTACCACTCCAGCGCCAGTTCATCATGGCCATCGGTTTTTTCAAAATAGCCCATCAGTGACATCAGATAATACGGTGCGATGGCATCCTTGAGTGCGGCGCGGATGATTTTTCGGGCATCATCCTTGAGGCCGAACTTGAACAGGGTGTAGGACGCGTCACTGAGCATGGCGGCGCGCGCTTTCTTGTCGTGCGTCTGTTTAATCGCTTTTAGTGTGTAGCGGATCAGCGCTTTTTTATCCGCATCGGTCAGCGGCCGATCGAATGACTCATGAAAATCGATGGCGGGATTAAAGCTGGCGTAAAACTGCTCCGGCGTCAACTGCGGACGCTCGCGGATGGTTTGCATGACTTGCTGAAAATGATCGATCAGGTTTTTACGCGCACGGCCCGCCTGGTCATCTGCCGAGGTGAGATGCGAGACCATCTTTTCTGCGGAATAGGCCAATGCCAGCAAGTTGCGGTTGCGCCAGTCCGGGTGATCGAGAATTTCATTGAGTCGGTTCAGATAGCGTTGCCGGTCGGCCTGCGGTAATTTCTCACTCTCCGGCAGGGCATCGATTTTCAGGCTCAGCGCTTGCAGAAAAAGGCTGCTGCGCAGCTGTCCGTACGTGTCGGCGGGCAAACGGTTTTCCAGCTCGAACAGCTTGTCGGCAAACAAGCCCGGCTGCTCGGTCACGTCGTCATCCTGCTCCCACGAGTAGGATGCCACCGCCTGCAGGACAGGCGCATCGATTTCATCCGCAGTCTGCAATTG
>JANTFI010000203.1 GCA_024763505.1 Gammaproteobacteria bacterium | reverse complement strand
CTGGCCTGCTTCCACTCCAGCAGCTTTTCATGATAGCGGCCGCCGATGATCCAGCCCATGCGAAAACCGGGCGCCAGCGTTTTGGAAAATGAAGACAGCGAAAGTACCCGCTGCTGGTCATCGAACTGGCGAATAATAGACGGCCGGGTTTTGCCGAAATAAAGGTCGCCATAGACATCGTCCTCGATCAGCGGGATTTCCTGCTGGTTCAGAATATCGACCAGTTTTTGCTTGTTTTCGTCCGGCATCAGCGATCCGGTCGGGTTATTAAAATTGGGCACCAGCAGCATCGTGCTGATATTCATCGTATCGATTGCGTATTCCAGTGAATCAAGGTCTACGCCGGTTTGCGGGTCACTATCGATTTCCAGTGCCAGCATGCCGAGTTTTTCGATCACCCGCAGCACCGAAAAATAGGTCGGCGATTCGACCGCGATGACGTCACCGCGGCGAGCTACGGTTTGCAGTGCCATCGCCAATGCTTCGTCTGCACCCGAGGTGATAATGATTTCGTCCGCTGCAACCGACAGGCCCATGCCGGCATAGCGCAAAGCGATTTGCTCTCGCAAACGCAGATAGCCGGGCGGAAAGCAATAATCGACACAGGCATCCGGGTAGCGACTCAGCACGCTGCGGGTTTCTCGCACCAGTGCTTTTACCGGCATCAATTCCATCGAAGGGCGGGCAGCACCGAAGGGGGCGATATGCGGGTTATTGGAGGCTCTGAGTATCTCTTCAAACATTTGCCCGAAACGCACCTTGCGAGGTTGGCAGCAGGCCGTGATGATCGGCTTTGGCGTAGCGATGGGTTGATTCATTTGCGCGTTGACGTAAAAGCCGGACTGCGGCCGCGCCTGCAGCACGCCCTTGTCTTCCAGCGTCAGATAAGCCTGGTTGACGGTCGAGATGCTGACCTTGAGATTTTGGCTGAGCTTGCGCAGCGAGGGCGCGCGGTCACCCGGTTTGAGCGTGCCTTTGTCGATCAGTTGCATAATGTACTGAGAGACCTGGTCGTATTTGTAATGGTCTTGCTCGGGTTTTCGTAAGGTTGCGACCATGACAGTTCCTCAACTGTATCGGTTATATTTCTAAATAACTGTAACTGTTATCGTGACAGATTGTCGTCTAAGATTCAATCATCAAAGTTCAACCCAACCCGATAGTGAGGTAACGCCATGACTACTTTTATTTTGCAGCAAAAACGCCAGGGACACTCCTTGCTGGAAACGCTCGGTGCTGTATCTTGCAAATTACAGCGGATGCTGGACAAGCATCACCAGCGCCGACAATTGCTTCGGCTGGATGACCGCCTGTTAAGAGATGTCGGGCTTGATCATGAGCAGGTGAAGATGGAAGTATCCAAGCCTTTCTGGCAGTAATCCCGAATGGTTATACCGTGGTATCAATAATCCCTCAGATGCCCGATTGCCCCGCCGAGTTTACCGGCGGGGCTTTTTTTTGCCCGGTTCCAAATTGCCAAAGCCGCTGATCAGCGGGCAGGCGAGTTGTAGCATCAAGCCTGATGGTTCCCACTGGCGAGCGAGAATTTTGCCGCATCGTCTGCCAGTATCTCGCTGAACGGTCTTGGTTTTTCGATGTGATAGCCCTGCGCATAGTCAATCCCGATCAGTTGCAGCCTCTTTTTGATTTCTTCATTTTCGACGAATTCGGCGATGGTGCCGATATTCATGACATGGCCGATCTGGTTGATCGCCTGCACCATCGCGGCATCGATCGGGTCTTGCAGTATATCCTTGACGAATGCACCGTCGATCTTGAGAAAATCGACCGGCAGGTTTTTCAGATAGGAAAATGAAGAAAGCCCGCTGCCAAAATCGTCGAGTGCGAAATAGTGTCCGTTTTGTTTCAGTTGCTTGATGAATTTGATGGCCTGGGTCAGGTTGGTGATGGCGGCCGTTTCGGTGATCTCGAGTGTGACGAAATCCGGGGCAAGCCCGTGTGTGAGCAACAGGTCAGGAATGAATTGCAGTAAATGCTCATTGCCGATGCTTTGCCCTGAGAGGTTGACGCCGATGCGGATTCTCGAATCGGGGTACTGTTGAATATGCTGCCCCAATGCTTCGATGGCATGCGAAATCACCCAGACATCGATGGACTGCATCAAGCCATAGCGTTCGGCCGCCGGTATGAAAGCGCCGGGCGGAATCAGGCTGTCATCATCCTCTTGCAGGCGCAGCAGCATTTCATAATGGGTATTGTTCTCCGCTGAGGCATTGAGTGGCTCGATCAGTTGGCCGTACAGTACAAACTGGTTTTTCGAAAGCGCGGTCGGAATCCTGCTGGCCCACTGAATTTCCTGCTGTTGCTGCTCCACGGCTTGATCATTACGAAAGATCTGCAAGCGATTTCGGCCAGCGTCCTTGGCCGCATAACAGGCGACATCGGCATGACCCATCAGGCTGACGATGCTGTCACAATCCCGGTCAATCACCACGATCCCGATACTGGCGCCGACTTCGAATGATTTATCGTCCCACATGAAGCGATATTCCTTCAGCTTTTCGAGTAGTTCGCGTGCAATATGTTCGCCGAATTGAAGCTCGCAGTGATTCAGTATGATGCCGAACTCATCGCCACCGAGTCGAGCCAGTATATCGCTGTCGCGTACGCTTGATTCAAACAGTAGACTGACCTGACGCAATAGTTCGTCCCCTGCAATATGACCACAAGTGTCATTGACAATCTTGAATTGGTCCAGATCCAGATATAGCAAAATGCTGCTGGTTTGATTCTGGCGAGTATCGATCAGGGTATCTTCCAGCGCCATTTCAAATGCATAGCGGTTTCGCAAGCTGGTCAGCGCGTCATGTGTGGCCTGATAATTCAAATGTTGCTCGGCCCGTTTGATTGCGCTGATATCGCGCGCATACAGGTTGACGTAGCGCTCGGAGGCGATTGGCGCAAATAGAATCGAAAAATAGACCTTGCCAACGTTCAGTTCATGCTCTTCCTGTTGCTGATTGCTGTGCACTCTTTTGGCGACCTGTATCCATTCCTTGGGTAAATGTTGGTGTATTCCGGTGTGCCAGTGATTCAACAGCAGTTGACTGGCTTGATTGGCAAAAATCAGTCGACCCGATAAATCGAGCCGCATGACCGGGTCCGGGTTTTCGGCAGGAAAGCGAGCCAGCAAAGCCGCCTTTTTTTCGGCTTCTTTCCGTGCGCTGATGTCGGTTCGAATGCCGATATACTGAAAAGGTTTGCCTTGATCGTCCAGCCGTGGCAACAGCGTGGATTCGACCCAGTAAATCGATCCGTCTTTGGCTTTAATGGAAAATTCACCCTGCCAGACCCGGCCTTGCGCGA
>JANTFI010000202.1 GCA_024763505.1 Gammaproteobacteria bacterium | reverse complement strand
TCGAGACCTGCTGAAAGTTTGAGGGTAGCGTAAAGTTGTATAGCGGCGAAACCCCGCCGTCTCAGAAGCGGCCAGAGATACCCAGATACGGCCCGTCGAAGGTGGTTTCGAAATCGGTCACCAACTGGTAATCGCTGTCGCTGCCGAATTCGGCTTTCCAGCGAGTGTAGCGATAACCGAGGCGGCCGAGTATCTGGCCACCGAGCCAGTGGTAACGCCGGTAAAAACTGATATCCAGTTCCGCAAAACTGGAATCCCCCTCTTCCATGATGCGCTCGCCCGCAGCAAGTTGTCCATTGTCGCGAAGCAGGGTTTCGGTGTCGGCAAGAAAGCTTCCGCCGGGGTCGAGCTTGCCGCTGCCGTATCGGGCGATATACGAAAAGCCGCTGGTCTGATCGCTGTCGGTGCTGTAGTAGTCGGCCGACACCGCCACCAGTTGAATAAAATTGCCGCTGTAGCTGACTTCCTGAAAACCGGCCAACAGTGCATTGTTCGGGTCAGATCGGTTGACCAGATACAGGTCTTGCGGCAATTCATAATCGACTTGGCGGATGCCTAGCCCGAAGCCGTGATAAAACAGAACGCTCAGGTCTCGCAGGGTCAGGTCTGATTCGAATGTGCCGGTGCCGGTATTGCCATTGTTGGCGGCGCCGTCGATAAAACCCTCGAATGCGCCACGGGTTTGCTGGATATCGACTGTCACACCGGGCAGCGCATCGACCACGCGCAGGCCGATCTGGCTGTAAGACAACTTATTGTCGCGGCTATTGACGGTTTCACTCTGACTGATCGAATCGACACTGAGAAAAAAGCCGCCATAGCCCAGTTGCAGCCCGGCATCGTAGGCGATGCTGTCTTCAATGGCGTAATTGACGTTAATGGCGTCGCTGCCGAAACGATCCGCCGCCGTGCTTTGTTGCTGCCAACTGGCAAACCACGGGGTCAGCGACACTTCGACGCTGACATCTTCCGCAGCAGCGGAGAGGGGGGCGCCAAGCAGCAACGCTAACACGGTAACAGGCAATTTCAGGGTCATGGTAGTTCTCTATCTATCGGTTAATCAGGATCAGAACGCGCCCACGCCGGACGGATCCCACAGGTCGCTTTCACCGCCGGGGAAGATGCGCGTGGTGCGCGGGTTATTCAGCGCATCGACGAAAATGCTTTGGCTGGTGCCGAGGCTATTGGTGAATTCGATCGCGGTGTCGGTAACACCATCACCGAGCAAGTCCACCGGGTTGCCGAAGCCGGTATCGAGCACGCTGCCCTGAATGTCGAAAGCGACATTGTCGGCGCGGAATAAAGTCCAGCTCGGGTTGGTATCGGTGCGTAAATCGGGCAGCACGATATCCGAGTCGCGCAGCGTTATGCCAGAGATGTTAAAGCTGGTGTTGGTACCGGTTTGAGTGATCAGGTTGTTTTCCCAAATGACCGGATTGGTAACGCCGCTTTGCCATCGAATGTAGCCATTCGTTCCAATCTCAAATACGCTGTTTCTGGCAATACTGCCATCCATGCCGAGGCCGCTTGAAATGATTCTGGAACGCTCGATAAAGCTACCACCCACATTCCCGGTATTGCCGATCACACTGTGAGAGACGTAAGAAGTACCGATTTGAGCATTCGTGTCGGTAACTGACGAATCGAGCAGCCAGCCATTGTTCATCGTCAAACCAGCATCGGCCGTAAAACGTTCGACAAATGGATTACCCTGCATCGACACACTCAAGGTGTTGATGGCTAAATTATAGATTTTGCTGTCTCTTAGAGTCAGCGAAGAAGACCCCCCGGTATATTTATCAATCACAATTCCTGATGAAACCAGATCGAGGTTGTACAAGGTAGATTTATTATCAAACAACACCCGGGTGCCCGGTGGAAGATTAAACTGTGGCGAGTACAAGGCTCCGCCGACAATGACGTCGCCACTGGCATTCACATTACGCTCATCCACGATCATAGGCGCAAAATCGCTGGCTTTCGGCCAATTGGTCAGCGGGTAATTGTTGCGATCCAGCGGGTCGTAACCATAAGCGATTTCGGTTTGATCGGGCGCGCGGTCGCCATCGCTGTCATCCATAAAAGGGTCGGTGCCATAGGTCAATTCCTGGGCATCGGTCAAGCCATCGTTGTCGTCATCCGGGTCATCACTGTCGCGGATGCCATCCATATCGGCATCTGGGTCGGTGCTGGCCGGGTCCGGGTGCGAAGTGGCATCCCAGGGATCGTACACGATGCCCAGTGCCGGAAAACTTTCCTGTATTTCCTGCAAGTCGCTGTAGCCATCGTTATCATTGTCGTAATCGAGGTAATCGGGCACGGTATCACCATCTCGATCAGTGTTGAACAAATCCGGTCCACTGACGATAGGCAATAGATTTTCGACTGCATCTCCCAGCCGGGCTTCGATATCACTCCATTGATCAGTACCCCAGTAGGTCGCCACGGCATTAGTGCCGGTAGCCGTACAGGTATCGCATAGGGTGATCCGGTTGTTTTGATTGTATTCACCCGTATAACTGCCATCACCGATCAGGGTGACGGTATTGTTCAAGGAGTGGCCCAAAATTGAAACACTGCCCGTTATGACTATCGTGGAGTCACTCAAGGAGTCAGCTGAAAAATACGTGGGTCCATATGCGTCCGTGGGTCCATCCACCTTGATGTCCAGATTACGACCGCTTCTATTGATAACAAAGGAGGTTTTACTACTTAAAGTTAAGTCGATCACTGAATCAAACAGGTAATCGGTATTGATATAGATATTCCCGGTAAAGCTGGAGTTGGTAATTTTGTTGGTTAAAATTCCGCCAACTTGACTGGCATCGGTATTGGTAAATTGCAGGTGGTCAACATCTATACCCCCACCCTGGGCCAAGCTGATATACACCGGCCCCCCGATATTGACATGGCGCATCGCCGAGCCGGTCAGCGGGTATCCCTTCACCATCACTACCGTTTCACCTAAACATTTCTGGCCGGGGTAAGTATAGGCTGCATTACAGGGGTCTTCGCCACCGGTTCTGAATTCATTGGTGGCGCCCATTGCCCGAATCGTCACTTCATTGCCCGGCTCGCCCAGCAGCCACAGCTCGCCGGCAATATACACAAAATCATTCAGGTTCAGTTCCAGCGTGACGCCCGGCAACATGCGCAGGCGCGTGTGCTTGCGCAGCTCGGTGCGGGCGGTGATTTGATACGGGCTTAACGAGGGTAGCCACACCACTTCACCGCCTTCGATGAAACCGCCATCGATGACGGTCGGGCCGTTGAGGTTGCCATCTGCAGCCGCACTGACCGCATCGCTGAGCACGCTTTCATTGCCGTTTTCATCCAGCACCGACACCTTGTAATACAGCGTCTGGCCATTCACCAGCC
>JANTFI010000201.1 GCA_024763505.1 Gammaproteobacteria bacterium | reverse complement strand
GACGCACGTCATCCAGCTTGAAGGGTTTGATAATGGCGGTCACCATCTTCATAGGAAATCCTCCTGTTAAAAATAAAAAATCACGACTGAGTGAAAGCACTTTTCAAGCCAAAATTAAATTATTCTTTTAATTACAATTACTTATATTTTATCAAAGACAGCTAAATCAAAAAATGTCACAATACGCCTCACCACCGGCACACTAACGCACCATTAACGTGCAAACAATTTTTATTATGCACCAAAAGGGTTCTCAGACATGCAAACACAGAAAATCAATCAATTGGCCGACAAAATCGAGTCATTGCTACCCGATGGCTTGAAACAGGTTAAAACAGATTTTGATGACAAATTAAGAAAGCTGCTTCAGCAACAACTCAGCAACATGGATTTCGTCAGTCGAGAAGAATTTGAAATTCAACGCAAGGTGCTGGCACGCACCCGGGAGAAACTCGAGCAACTGGAGAAAAGGCTGGACAATCAACTGTCTTCCTGAAGAGGAAACTTCTCACCCTGCTTGTAGCATCGGATTATATTGAGACCGCCATGTTTTATGCGTTAAAAAAATCCATTCAAAGCAAACCTTCAGCAACAGAGATACAGGCGAATATTCTGGCCGGGTTGACGGTCGGCATCATCGCGCTGCCCCTGTCCATGGCTTTGGCCATAGCCTCGGGTGTCGCACCTCAACATGGTTTGTACACCGCCATCATTGCCGGCATTGTTACCGCACTCTCGGGTGGCTCGAAAGTCAATATTTCCGGCCCGACGGCGGCATTTGTAGTCGTTCTGTTACCGATCGTTCAACAGTACGGAATCGGCGGGCTGTTAGTCAGTGGCATGATGGCCGGCTTTATTCTGATCGCCATGGGCGTTGGCAAATTCGGTAAATTGATTGAAGTCGTGCCCTACCCGGTTACCGTCGGATTCACCGCCGGCATAGGTGTGGTCATAGCAACCTTTCAGATCAAGGATTTTCTGGGGCTGGAGATTGCCTCGCTGGACGGGCATTACCTCGACAAGCTATCCGCTATTGTGCTCGCTTTACCCACGCTCAATTGGCAAGAAGCCCTGATAGGAATCCTGACGCTAACGGTGTTGATTGTATGGCCGAAATTTCGCACAAAAGTACCCGGGCATCTGGTCGCTTTATTAATCGGCAGCGTGTCAGCCTGGCTGCTTTCTCAATTTTTTGTCGACTTTTCTGTGGCCACCATCGGCAGTCGCTTCAGCTACCAGATCGATGGAATTTCCGGCCATGGAATTCCACCGACCCTACCGGCCTTCGAATGGCCCTGGCACCTGCCTGGCGCAGATGGCGAACCGATTGGGTTGAGTTTTGACCTGATCCGCGCCCTGTTACCGGCGGCCATAACCATCGCCATACTCGGATCGCTAGAGTCACTGCTTTGTGCCGTCGTTGCCGATGGCATGTCGGGTAAAAAGCACAACCCCAATGATGAACTGATCGGGCAGGGTCTGGGTAATATACTTTCACCCTTATTCGGCGGTTTACCGGCCACGGCTGCCATTGCCCGCACGGCTGCGAATATCAAATCGGGCGGAAGCCTGCCACTGGCCTCTGTCGTGCACGCGCTGTTCATCCTGGCAAGCATTTTACTGCTGGCTTCAGTGCTGGCGTACATCCCGATGGCTTCGATGGCGGCACTGCTACTGATGGTGGCCTGGAATATGAGCGAAGCCAGACACTTCGTGAGAACGGTCAAAATAGCCCCCAGAGATGACGTGGTGATCCTGCTACTGTGTTTTTCCCTGACCGTGTTGTTCGACATGACGATTGCGGTAGCGGTCGGTATGGGGCTGGCGTCGATGCTGTTTATCAAAAGAAGTATCAGTCTGACCCAGGCCTCCAGCCACGAGCAGGAACACGAGGGTTTTTCGTTACCGGATAGCATCGTGGTCTATGACATCAACGGGCCACTGTTCTTCGGTTCCGCGCAAAAGGCATTGAAAACCGTGTCTTCGGTGAGGCCAGATGTACGCGTGATTATCCTCGACATGAAAGAAGTCACGATGCTCGACATGAGCGCCATCGTGGCCATGGAATCGATCTGGGAAGATTTGCAGAAAAAGAATATCGGCCTGGTGATCACCGGATTGCAGCCGCGCATGATTCTGAAACTCAGACGCGCAGGCATTCGCAGGAAGAGCGGTAAAATCGCGTTTGCAAGAACGCTGGAAGACAGCTTCAAGGCGGCCCAGAAAATGCCCGGAGCAATGCCCGAAGTCGATAGCCAGTAGAGAGGAGGTCGAACGGCTACGCGCCTAAAGCGCGCCAATATAACCAGCCGCCGCGCTGCTTATTTCGCGCTCATACCCAGTGACAGCATGACATCCAGCCATTGCTCGTCGGCCAGACGACAGGCAATAAAGATTTGCTCCAGAGAACTGTCGGTTTTCTGCCAGCCGGGAATCTCTTCCAGCACCATTTCCATTTCGTCTTCGTCATACACCGGCTCTTGCTGACTAAGCAGATTGGCCACATAGACAATGCTGGTCTCGATCGCAAACGGACCGATATGCTCTTCATCATGGTGCTTGATCAGGCATTGCGAAAACAGGCTCGGCATATTCCATTCACGCATCAGCATTGCACCGATATCAATATGCGTTACGCCCAGCGCTTCGCTTTCGACTTCCAGCACATTCCGCCCCTCCAGGTTGACGATCTCATTCACCAGCATCAATTCATCGGGCGCGGCACTGGCCATAATCAGGCGGCCGATATCATGCAGCAAACCGGCAGTGAAAAAGGCTTCGTGGTCAAGAATGCTGGCGTTTTGCATCGCCAGATGGCGCGCAATAATCGCCGTCTTGACGCTGTGTGCCCAGAATTCCTGCATGGAAAAATGCTCGCTGTCGATTTTCGGAAAAACCCCACTGAGGATCGAGCCCAGCAGCACCTGTTTCAGCTGGCTGCGGCCCAGTAACGATACCGCCTGTGAAACCGAGGTGACTTCACTGGGCAAGCCGAAATAGGCGCTATTGATCAGTTTGAGGATTTTCGCCGTCAGCGATGGGTCGGTCTGAATCGCTTCGCCGATTTCGCGAGAACCGGTGTCGTCGGATTCGATCAGTTGCAAAACCCGCGTATAAATTTCCGGAAGAGAAGGTAATTCAGCGGATTTCTCCAGTAATGATTCCAGTTTTTTCATCTATCAGCCCGATCAGGAAGTTTGATGAGTATAGCAGCGTAAATCTAAACAGAGGCTCATCCCGCTATTTTGTTTTAACCAGAAACCGGCTTTAAACATGAAAGATATATAGCCCGAAGAGAATCGCGAGCGATTCACCCGCAACCCCGCCCGCAATCAATCCGGCAGCATGCCCTACAGGCGCCAGCCATAGCCCCTAGTGGATTCCATG
>JANTFI010000200.1 GCA_024763505.1 Gammaproteobacteria bacterium | reverse complement strand
CGCTCTTGTCCGCAGCGGGCGCTGCAGCCTGCGGCTTGGGCGAAGGCGGGGTAATTCGCTGCACCGCTGCCGTCTGGGCCGGAGCCGTGCTCGCAGCCGAACGAGGTTCGGGCGTCTGCACCGGAGTGTCTTCGGTGGTCATTTCGTACGAACTTTTGTAACTCGATTCGTGGCGAATGGTCTCACTATCGCGAACTCTCTCGATTTCGAAATGCGGGGTTTCAAGATTGGGATCGGGGATGATGACACAATGCACATCATTCCGTTGTTCGATACCGGCGATCTTGCCGCGTTTTTCATTGAGCAGATAGGTGGCGCATTCGACCGGCAGTTTCGCCACCAGTCGGCCGGTGTTTTCTTTCAGTGCGTCTTCTTCGAGTAATCTCAGCACAGACAATGACAGTGATTCGATGTCACGAATACTGCCGGCGCCGCTGCAGCGAGGACAAACGATCTGGCTGGATTCGCCGATCGAGGGACGTAAGCGCTGGCGCGACATTTCGAGCAGGCCAAAACGCGAGATTCGACCAATTTGCACGCGCGCACGGTCTTCGTGGACGGCCTGGCGCAAGCGGGATTCGACTTCGCGCTGGTTCTTGTTTTTCATCATATCGATGAAGTCGATAACGACCAATCCACCAAGATCGCGGATCCTCAATTGACGGGCAATTTCCGTCGCGGCTTCGAGGTTGGTGTTAAGCGCGGTGTCTTCGATGTCACGCCCCTTGGTGGCGCGGGCTGAGTTGACATCGATCGAGATCAATGCCTCGGTGTGGTCGATGACGATCGCTCCCCCAGAGCTCAAGGTCACTTCCCGGGCAAATGCGGATTCGATCTGGTTTTCGATCTGGTAGCGATTGAACAGCGGGATCTTGTCTTCGAATTTCTTCAGTTTGTGCAGCGCGTTGGGCATCACCATCGACATGAATTCATGCGCACGGTCATAGGCGCGTTGTGAATCGATGATAATTTCACCGACATCGCTCTTGTAGTGATCTCGCAGCGCGCGAATCACAATGTCGCTTTCCTGGTAAATCAGAAACGGTGCGGGCTTTTCGGCTGCAGCCTGTTCAACCGCATTCCACAACTGGCACAGGTAATCGAGATCCCACTGCATTTCTTCGGTCGAGCGACCAACGCCGGCGGTGCGAGCAATTACGCCCATGCCTTTGGGCATTTCAAGTTCGGACATGACCTTGCGGATCTGGTCGCGATCTTCACCTTCGATGCGGCGAGAGACACCACCGGCGCGCGGGTTTTGTGGCATGGCAACCAGAAAACGGCCGGCCAGGCTGATGAATGAAGTCAGGGCTGCGCCTTTGTTGCCGCGTTCTTCTTTTTCGACCTGGACGATGATTTCCTGGCCTTCCTTGACCGCATCCTTGATGCTGGCACGAGGACCTTCGGCACGGGCTTCTTCGGTGAAATATTCGCGCGAGATTTCTTTAAACGGTAAAAAACCGTGGCGCTCAGCGCCATAATTGACGAAAGCCGCTTCCAGGCTGGGTTCGACGCGAGTGATGACACCCTTGTAAATGTTAGCTTTTTTCTGTTCTCGGGACGGGATTTCGATATCGAGATCGTATAACAGCTGACCATTGACCATGGCCACGCGTAGTTCTTCTGCCTGGGTGGCATTGATTAAAATTCGTTTCATTGGATTTTGTGCCTTGTGATAAGCGCACTGTACAGCGCGCGTTCCGGCGATAGCCTGATGGACGCGCATGAGTTTGATTTCTCTGTGCCGGGATCGGTGCGTGCGAATTGGGAATCGCCGCAGGTAGGTCGAGCATCCGGTCGATTATCAATTTGATAATGATGAGACTGTACATTGCGATTAGGTTAAACTATGACCCTCGGGTCGGATTGCCGGAATATCGGTTTTCCGCCGGTTGCGTTTCTGGCAACTGGTCGGTCAGCTGACTTCTGGCGTAGATTCTGTAATGAGGCGCGGTTTTTTGTAAATAACGTGATTGTTTGCACAAAATAATGGCAAACCCGGCGCAACATCGGCCAATATATCAACAGTTGTGGATTGGCGCAATCATTGAATTTTTTTATCTGCTTGCGTTTCAATTATAAATCGGTTTAATCCCTTTCAGTTTTTTTCACGTTCAAATATTCATGAATTCCAGGGTTCGCTTTGTCGAGGTCACGGCTTCGTCCGATGGTCAGCGCATTGATAATTTCTTGCTGAAAACCCTCAAGGGCGTTCCCAAAAGCCGTATTTACCGAATCATCCGCAAGGGGGAAGTGCGGGTCAACAAGAAGCGGATCAAGCCCGAGTACAAGCTACAGTCGGGAGATCTACTGCGCATACCGCCGATTCGTCAGGCAGCTGCATCGAACCCCGCTGAGGTGAATATTCCGGCGGAATTAATCGATCGGCTGGAGCATAACGTTTTGTTTGAAAATGACTCGGTGCTGGTGCTTGATAAACCGACCGGGCTGGCGGTGCATTCCGGCTCTGGCGTGCGCTACGGTGCGATTGATGCGTTGCGTGTGATGCGGCCGAGTGTTGAAATCGAACTGGTACACCGGCTCGACCGGGATACCAGTGGTTGCCTGCTGTTTGCGAAAAATCGTCGGGCATTGCTGGCCATGCAATCCCTGTTTCAATCGCATCGATTGCGAAAATCCTATCAGGCGATCGTCAAGGGCCATTGGGACCGATCGGTCACCCGTGTTCAAGCGCCGCTGTTAAAACAGACCATGTCCAACGGCGAGCGCCGGGTGTATGTCGACCCGCGCGGTCAACCGGCCGATACCGAGATCGTAAAGGTCCTGCATTGCTCTCGCCATGAAGTCGAGTTCAGTCTGCTCGATATTCGTCTGTGGACAGGGCGTACTCACCAGATTCGTGTCCATTGTCAATCACAAGGGCATGAAATCGGTGGTGATTCGAAATACGGTGATCGCGATTTTGACCGCAATATGAAGAAACTCGGGTCAACGAGATTGCTGTTACATGCCGCTCGACTTGAAATTCCGAAAAACGACCATACTGATGAACTGGATTTGACAGCGCTTCAACCCGATGAATTTTCCAGACTGCTATCGAGTTCGTGAACCATCGCGTAGTCACAAGGCTTGTATCGCTCCATTTATCCGGAATCAACACGACATGAAGCAAAAAAAATACGACCTGATCATTTTTGACTGGGATGGAACCATTATCGATTCAGAAGCGCATATTATACGTTCCATGCGTCTGGCAATCGAAGAGATGAATCTGCCGGTGCCGGATGATGAACAGATCCGTCACATCATCGGGCTGAGTCTGCCGTGCGCCATCCAGACCCTGTTTCCGAAGATTAATGAAGAACAGGTCAATCAGATATCGAACGCCTACCGCAAGCATTTTTTCAGCCATACCAGTGATGGCTCCGAACTGTTTGATGGCGTGGCGGATGTCATTCGCGACTTGCATGCCGAGGG
>JANTFI010000199.1 GCA_024763505.1 Gammaproteobacteria bacterium | reverse complement strand
CATCGACACCGGCGATCAGAAACGAAGAATCTGTCATAAAAAGTTGCCCGGGAAAATCCGCAACAGTAGATCAAAAATCTGTCGGCGGCTATACTCCATTCGCTTTATTGCCGCCCCGATTGACGCCATGACCACTCCTTCCACCCCCCATATCATGTTGCTGGCTGGCGAAGCCTCCGGCGATGCCCATGCCGCAGAAGTCGCCACCGTACTGAAAAGAATTCAACCCGACGTTCAACTCAGTGGCATGGGTAGCGACGAAATGCGTGCCGCCGGAGTCGATCTGTTTTTTGATTCGCGCAGCATCGCCGTGGTCGGCATTGTGGAAATCCTCAAGCACTGGGGCGAAATCAAGCAGGCGATGAAGTTGGTCAAGCGACAGTTGGAGGACATGCGTCCCGATTTACTGATTTTGATCGATTACCCCGAATTCAATCTGAAAATGGCGCGTCACGCCAAATCACTCGGCATCAAGGTTTTGTTTTACATCAGCCCGCAAATCTGGGCCTGGCGCCCGAAGCGAATACACAAGATCGGGCGATCGATCGACCACATGGCCGTGCTGTTCCAGTTTGAAGTGGACTACTACCAGAGAGCGGGCATTCCGGTTACCTTTGTCGGACATCCACTGGTGGACAAGGTGAAAACCGGCCCGCAGGTCGATCAAACGCGCGCGCAGCTTGGCATCGCCGAACAAGCCCGTGTAGTCGGGTTATTTCCGGGCAGCCGTCAAAGTGAAATCAACAAGCATTTGGCCCTGCTGCTGGACACTGCCGCACTGATGCAGCAGCGCGATCCGGATTTACAATTCGTTTTGCCAGTCGCGTCTTCGCTGGATTACGATGCAATCTGCGAGGTTTGCGACAGGTATGATCTTCATTTGACACTGACCCGTGGATATCTGTACGACGTGATCGCCAATTGCGATGCGATAGCCTCCTGCTCCGGCACCGTCACGCTGGAGATTGCCTTGCTGGAAGTCCCGATGTGTATCATTTACCGCACTTCCTGGCTCAGTTATCAAATCATGAGTCGCCTGATCACCATCGATCATCTGGGTCTGGCCAACATCATCACCGGCAAGGAAATCGTGCGGGAGCTGATCCAGCGGGATGCGAATCCTCAGCACATCAGCGCTGAACTGTTTGAATTACTCGACGATAAAGATTACCGCGCCCGCGTAATAAACGATTTGAAGCAGGTCAGGAACAGTCTCGGGCCCGGCCAGGGCTCGCAGCGAGTGGCTGAACTGGCGCTGTCATTGCTGCAATAGCCCGACAGCCCGGTTGTTGCGAATGTTGCCGGGTTCAGACTGAACCCGCCATGGAAGCGGAAGACCGGCTCATTTTTCCAAAATTTTTACACAGGGGCTAAAAGCGCCAGAAATATCGAGTGTGGATCGACAGGTATCTGGCCTGCCGCCAGTTCAACCGGTCGGTTTCCAGCCCGACCGAATAGCTGGCTGTCTGATAGCGTATTCCCAGCGCTGAAAATTGCGGAATCACGCTCCAGCGCAAGACTCCATCTGACCATATCTGGTCGGCCTGCAGGGTTTGATAAGACTGCCCGAACACTCGGTGATGCTGCAATCGAACCACGAAGTTTGCAAACCGGTGTTGTAGCGACAGATGAATTTGTGGCGAATAGCGATAACGCACATCGACAGTGGAATCCTGACCGCTGACGACCGGGTCGTAGGTCAGATAGCCATTGTCGTCATATTGTTTGATTTGCGAGCTGGCGAGTGCCCGGGTGCGGGTTGCCTGCCGGATATCGATTGCACTTATCGCATCCAGCCATTGAAAATCAATATTCCAGCGCGTATTGATCGCATAGCTGCCCAGGATATCCAGCGCATATCCCTGCCCGCTCAAGGGCCGGCTCAGGCTGTCATAAAGCGGGTCGCGGTCGTAGCGTAGATCCGATGCGAAACTGAAGTCGTAATCGTTGCTATCGAGTGCAATGGCTTGCCCCTGCAAGTTGCCATGTAAAAATCTGTCGGGTTGAAGAAGACTGGCAAACAATGACAGTTGCAAAGGCGCGTCAAAAGTATGTCGGTAGCCCAGGCGCAATCCGTGGCTGGACAGGCGATCCGGCTTTATCTGCAAGCGAAAGGATTGCCCTGCCGTCAGGGGTAACTGGTTGCGGGTCAGATAGACGAAGCTTGCGGTTTCATTATCGAAGCGATAGTCGCTGTCATCGCGGGCAATCCATTGGAGCGAGTAAGGTCCGTTTTGGTAACCCAGAGACATTCGACTATACGACCAGGCTTGATTTCCGGGATTGACCGGATCGTTCCAGTCTCCGGCGATGGAGACTAGCGAGGTCGTTTCGCTGTAGCTGGTGCTGTCAAATGCAAACTGGACGCGGGTGCTGCCATCATCGGCTGCTGCACTGTGAAAACACCACGCCAGCAGATAAAAAAAAGGGCGGAAAATCCGCCCTTTTTTCTGAGGCACCGCTATCCGACTAAAAGATTTCAAACGTGCCATCGATATAGTCAACACGAATACGGCTACCGTCATCCACTTCACTCAGGGTAGCGACTTCCACCCCGTTGATGGTGACCGACAACACCGAGCTCGATTCATTTCCACTGGCCGCCAGTTGCACACCATCCTGATTGGTAATGGTTATGCTGCCCTGAGCACCGGCCGCAGATTCATTATCGGCCTCAAAAGAAAGACTGCGGTTATCGAAACTCAGAGTCAGATTGCCATTGCCCTGCTCATAGCCGGTGGCATTCGCAGTGACACTGACCGAGGCTTCCGGCAAACCGGCGAACTGGGCTGAAAATTGAATTCCGAAACTACCGGTCAGCGGGTGGCTGGCATCAAAGAAAACCACTTCAGTTTCTTCCAGTGTAAATTCAATGAATCCATCCATCGAATAATCCGGGAAACTGCTGAAACTGCGATAATACTCACCTTGACCTTCTACCCGGTACGAATAGATAAAATCATCCGGATAAAAACTGAAAGATAAATAATCAGACAGTGTAGCGGCGTCCGTCATCACGGTTGAGTTGTTGATGGTTCCATAGCCGTAATCCCAGCTGGTTTCGACGGTCGCCATTTCCCCCGGTGCACCTGCGGTGTAGGTCGCTGTAAAAGATTGGTACGGGGTCGAGTAAGAAAAGCTGTCCATCGCTTCGCCAATGTAACTCCATTCGATCAGGTGGGCGCCGCCATTGTTGTCGGCATAGGTAGTGCCAGTAGCCAGCGGGGAGCTGAGCGGCTCGATGCTGGCTACTTGTGGCAGAGAAGCGGACAGCGCTACTTCATAATGATCACCACTGGTGTTACTGACACTGCCGCTGGCGCTGAAAGAACCCGGCAGAATGTCCAGCACCTGACCACTGGCATCAACATAGGGATGCAGCGTGGTGGACAAAACCCCGGCAAAACTGACCGGATCGGTCGCATCAACCAGGCTGCCATCGGC
>JANTFI010000198.1 GCA_024763505.1 Gammaproteobacteria bacterium | reverse complement strand
GCCGAATGGCCGGTTTTCGGATCGATAATATGGTGGACTCTGCTACCATTGTGAATAAAAAAGCGCTCGTAATCCCCCGAAGTGGACAGTGCACTATCGCTTAAAGGAATCCGCAGGGCGACGGCATCCTGTTTGCGCGGATGGCGGATACCGATCCACCAGGGCTGACCGTTACGATCCCCCATGATGCGACTGTCACCTCCGGCACTGACCAACGCTTTGGAGATGCCGCAACGATGAAGAATGCCAATCGAGCGATCCACCGCATAGCCTTTGGCGATGCCACCCAGATCGATTTTCATACCATCCAGGGTAAAACTGATTGCTCCATCCTGTAATTTGATTTTTCGATAATCGATACGTTTCAGGTTGCGCTGGATGCTCGCATCGTCGGGCTGGATATGGCGGCGGTAATCATATTGATAGCCGACCGAGGCAAAGCTGATATCAAACACTCCATCGGTCAGCTTGGAGAATTCCTGTGCGCGTTGCAATAGTCGATATAGTTCGGAGTCGAGCGGCAGGCTTTGGCCGGTTTCGAGATGATTGATCTGAGAAACTACACTCGCGGGCTTGTAGGGACTCATCTTGTCATCGATACGATGCATTTCATCGAATACCTGTTCGATACAAATCGCAGCTTTTGCAGAATCGCTACTCCACAGTTCCACCGCGACACGCGTCCCCATGATATCTCTGGACTGTTTATACCATTCTGCCTGTAGCAGTGTGGAATAACTGACGGACAACAGTAAAACAGCTGACAGCCTCAGCCAACTCTCGAGGCGCATGCGAAAAAAACCGTCAGGAAATAACCGGCTCAAACGCGGCATACTGCTCGTAGGCTGAACCCAACCCATGCTGACCGAAAACTTCGGTAAACCGGTTGATTTCTCCGTTCAATGCCATGTAGTTAAGCAATACGGTGTTGACCAGCAGGTTGACATTATTGGCAGCCGGGCTAGACGATGTGACAACCGAGGCATCTCCGGAAAAGCGGCCGATCTGGCGGCGCTCGCCCGGACCGGCACTACTGAGCACCGGTTTTCCGGCCGGGTTGTACACCAGCATGAAGGAACAGGCAGTGGAAGAATTGTCTCCTGTCCAGACGCCTTTGCCGCGTCCACCCAGATTATTGCCATTTCCGGCACTTTCATCGCGCATACCATTACTGGCTACCGAGCCGTCACTGAATACATAGATCATCAATGGACGACCGACTTTTTCGGCATAGCTGAGACAGGCGCCGATGCAGCGACCGGCTCGCAGATCGCGGTTTTCTCCAGTGATACGGTCACCGGTATGGTAATCATAACCGCCCATGGTGACACAACCGCCGGCCGAGTATCCATTTAATACCATCTTCATGATCGAAGCGGTCTTGCGAAATTCCCGATCGGTCAAATCCTCTGCGCTGGCCGCACCGAAACTGTCGAGAACATCCTGATCTTCCAGCGGATCGACCGGTACACCGGCGAATCGGTCGGCCAGATCGGCCGCCTTGAGATAGCCGCAACGCACCAGATCCTTGACCACTTCATCCTTGCTCAGGCCGGTATTGAGCGTGCCGAGCTTGAGCTTTTTATGACTGATTCGCGCCATCGACTCCATTACCGCGGTTACATCGGCCGGGTCATTCAAAATCGCGGTCAATTCGCCGACATCGACCATGCCGGTGACATCGGACGGGCGATCCACCTTGGTCGGGCGCAATTCGGGCAGCATCAGATTGGCCGGTGCCATCGAGTTGCCGCCGGAATCACTGCTGCGTGAACCGATCAAATCCACCACGCTACCTTTGCCACCGGCCAACGCAATACCATACAGCGGATTATGCGGGTTATTACCGGTATCGTTATCCGAACGCGCCGGAATCACGCAGCCATCGATATTGCCGATGGAGGCTCCGGCATTTTCCAGTATGCCCATCAGCATGGCGCTGTCGGCATGGAATTTAAGCCCCAGCGAATCATTGACGAAATCATTATTCGTGCTCGGATTGAGTAGCGTAAAATTCGTTGAATCCAGCCCCGGCACCATATCACCGGGAATACCCAGCTTGCTAAACCCGCCTGTGGTTATCGAGCCATCAAGCTGTCCACCCGCGCCACCGACCAGCACATTGGAACCGGCCAGATTGGCACCACCAGCCAGGTCGAAACAAATGAAAGGTACCTTGCCGCCTTCGGCGCCAAACCGGCAACCGATGTCCTTGGCCAGCAATTGTATATCTTCTTGCAGTGCAGCTTGCGCGGTATTGGACGTGGCAAACAGGCTGAATACGCCGCCACTGAGTAGTGTCGCCGAACCCCCGATAAAGCCCTGACGAATGAAGTCGCGGCGGGACACCGGGCGAGAATGGTCGGCATGGTATAGCGGTGCATCGACTGGCAGGGCTTTGGTGGTAAATTTCAGTTTTCTTTTCATGTGCATTTCCTATTGAATCAGCATCGCTGCGCTACCGACTGCTGCAGCGCACACGGCCTTGGCGATCTGCAGCGTTCTGGCCTGGCTATCGGTCGTGTTCAACTGTGTAATCAGGCTGTTAAAAGCCGGATTAGTGAAAACGCCATCTGGATCAACCAGCGCATCGCCATTGCTATTGGTCAGGGACTGACTGCCACTTGCGCCGAGCAGGTTGGCGATTTCAGTGCGATCCGGCTGGGTAGCCAGATTTTGTGATAACACCGCATCAAGCAGCGGATTGATCAGCAGGTCGCGCTCAGCCTGACTATCAAAGGCAGCAGCGGAACTCTGACTAAAATCAAAGTTTGTAAACAACAACCGGCCACTATCACCAACCGGCAGGGCGGCATCGGCATCGACCCGCTCACTGCAGGAAGTCAGCGCCAACTGCGCGATCGCCATCTGGTGCGACGATAAAAATGCCTCGATCGATTCAACCGTTGGCAATTGCTGGCGGTACTGCTCGAACAACGCACGGATCTTGTCATTGGTAACCGGGACACCCGTCATTTTGGCAATGGTGGCGTTGATTTCGTCAAAGGTGCGGATACCGATATCCGATACCGGATCACCATCGGCAGGTGCAGCGGGCGGGGTTGGTTCCGGATCAGCGAAAGGATTCGACTGACCAGCCAGATATTCAAAGGTCAAAAAGAATTCATCGCTGTCAGCGCCTTTTTCCAGCGCGATGACGGCACCATGCGACGACAGTTGCTGGCCTTCGGCAGGGTCATATCCGGCAGCATCCACCGTGCTGTCCAGATAGGCAAATGATTGTCCTGCGACTGCTTCCTTGCCATTGATGCCGATGCGCATCATGCGGACGTTCAGACTGGCTGTAGGAACCCAGTCCGCATCCAGATTGATGAAGGTTGGCTTGTCGAACAGATAACTGTAACTGTCGAACTGTGATACCTCGAAACGGATGTAACTGTCCGGTATGCCGATTTGCTCGGCGATGGAAAACAGCAGAAAGTATTTTTGCCCGACGCCGACATCGTAGTTTTGCTTGACCTGATCGGCATTCAGCGTTTCATTGTGAATCGCCACCATGCGGATTTTGCCTTCCCAGGTTTTACTGCTGGCCGCGCTTTGCCCGAGTACAAATGCAAAGCTGGGATCCCA
>JANTFI010000197.1 GCA_024763505.1 Gammaproteobacteria bacterium | reverse complement strand
AGAATGCACACCCTCATAGGCGAAACGGTCACGATCCGAAATCCAGCATTCGTTGATTGACTCATTTTCCCCGGCAACCACACGCACCAGACGATTCTTGAAGGTGTGCAGATTGATGCTGGAACCAACACTGTCATGAGCCGCTATTCCCGGAGTCGAGATCATTTCCCAGGCGCGGGAAGTGTAGCGAGAAGGCTTGGCGGTCAAAGCGCCAACCGGACATATATCGATAATATTACCGGACAGTTCGGACTGCAGACTTTTTTCGACAAAGGTACCGATTTCCATACGCTCACCACGTCCGGTGGCTCCCATCTCACGCATTCCGGCAATTTCTTCACCAAAACGGACACACCGTGTACACTGGATACAGCGCGTCATTTCGGTTTCTACCAGGGGGCCAATATCCTTGTCCAAGACCACCCGTTTGACTTCGTGGTAGTGGGAAGTACTGTCACCGAAGGCCATCGACAGATCCTGCAGCTCACACTCACCACCCTGATCACAAATCGGACAATCCAGCGGATGATTGATTAGCAGAAACTCCATCGTGTCTTTCTGTGCCGCTAGTGCTTTTTCAGACTGAGTCCAGACCTTCATCCCGGGGGTGACCGGTGTCGCGCAGGCAGGCAAGGGTTTGGGTGCTTTTTCCACTTCCACCAAACACATCCGGCAATTGGCCGCGACGGATAGTTTCTTGTGATAACAGAAACGCGGAATATGGACGCCAGCCTCATCAGCGACCTCGATCAGCATAGCGCCGGGGCGAGCTTCGTATTCCCGGTCATTGATCTCGATTTTGACTAACTCATCGCTCATGCTTCAAATCCATTGATTCAACTGGCGCATTGCCGCTCAGTTCCCATCCACCATGGAACAACCGTTTTCGACGTAATAGACGAATTCTTCCCTGAAATTCTGGACAAAACTCCAGACAGGCATTGCTGCTGCGTCACCCAGCGCACAAATTGTTCTACCTTCGATTTTGCGCGCCACATCGTCCAACCGGTCAATATCTTCCATACGACCACGCCCTTCGACAATCCGTGTGAGCATGCGGTACAGCCAACCTGTACCCTCACGACACGGCGTGCACTGACCACACGATTCGGAAAAGTAGAAACGCGAAATTCGTTGCAGCACCTTGACCATATCAGTGGTTTCATCCATGACCATTACGGCGCCCGAACCTAGATAGGAGCCCGCCTTGGCGATTGAATCGTAATCCATGGTCAGATCCATCATCACATCAGCCTTGAGAACCGGCACGGATGAACCACCCGGAATGACGGCTTTCAGTTTGTTGCCATTTCTGACACCGCCGGCCATCTCCAGCAACTCAGGAAAAGGAATTCCCATCGGCACTTCAAAATTACCCGGCTTGTTTAAATGGCCGGACATGGAAAACAGTTTTTCACCACCGGAACCTTCCACTCCCATGTTTTTGAACCATTCGCCGCCGTTACGCAAAATGGCCGGAATGGAGGCCAAGCTCTCGGTATTATTAATGGTAGTCGGTCGTCCATACAAACCAAAACTGGCGGGAAAAGGCGGCTTGAAGCGCGGCTGGCCTTTTTTGCCTTCCAGCGATTCCAGAAGAGCAGTTTCTTCACCACAAATGTAGGCACCTGCTCCCAGACTGCCGTGCAAATCAAAATCAATACCACTACCCTGGATGTTTTTACCCAGCAGACCGGATTCATAGGCTTCTCTGACTGCCTGTTCGAAGCGCAGAAAAGGCTCATCCATGAACTCGCCACGCATGTAGTTGTAACCGACCGTTGCACCGATCGCATATCCGGCGATAGCCATCCCTTCTACCAGCGCATGCGGGTTAAAGCGCAGGATATCCCTATCCTTGCAGGTACCCGGCTCCGACTCGTCCGAATTGCAAACAATGTATTTTTGTCCCGGCATATTCGCCGGCATGAAGCTCCATTTCAAACCGGTCGGAAATCCGGCACCGCCTCGTCCTCGTAAACCGGACGTTTTGATTTCATCGATAATATCCGTCGGTGTCCGCCCATCTTCGAGTATCTTGCGCCATGCCTGATACCCGCCAGCTTCCAGATAGCGGTCCAGCGTGTGAGACTCGTCACCATACTTTCGGGTAATGAAACAAACCTGATCAACCATTAATCTGCCTTCCCGCTGTGGCCTTCGTTCGTTTCACCAGCAACTGTATCGAGGATTTCGTCCACTTTTTCCAGCGTCAGGTTTTCGTAGTAAACATGATTGACTTGCATCATCGGCGCGCCACAGCAGGCTGCCAGACATTCCTCTTCCACTTTGAAAAAAAACTTGCCGTCCGGTGTCGATTCACCCATCTTGATTCCGAGTTTTTCCTCGATATGTTCAACAATTCGATCAGAGCCATTCAGCATGCACGACACATTGGTACAAACGGAAATCGTATTTTCAGCTGCCGCTTTTTCATCCAGTTCATACATTGAATAAAAACTGGCCACTTCGTAAACAGCAATTTTCGGCAAGCCCAGATAATCCGCGACTGCATCCATCTTTCCCGTTGAAAGATAATGATCCTCATGCATTACAGCTCGCAATGCAGCAAGCAGGGCAGATTGCGCCTGATCTTCCGGATAGCGTTTCAGCCAGGCATCGATTTCATTGCGCTCGTGCTGACTTAGCACAACAGCATCATCTGTAGTTACTTCGCTTGCGCTCATTATCTGTCTATCTCACCAAAAACGACATCCATGGTACCAATGATGGTCACCACATCGGCCAACATATGACCTTTTGACATTTCATCCATTGCCGACAGGTGGGCAAAGCCCGGCGCCCGGATTTTTAGACGATAAGGCTTGTTGGCTCCATCGGAGACAATGTAACAGCCAAATTCGCCTTTGGGGTGTTCAACTGCTGCGTAGGCTTCACCCTTGGGCAGACAATAACCCTCTGTCGACAGCTTGAAGTGATGAATCAAGGCTTCCATATCGCCTTTCATTTCTTCACGTGAAGGCGGTGTAACCTTGTGATCATCATGAATCACCGGACCGGGGTTATTGCGTAACCAGTCAATACATTGACGAATGATACGGTTTGACTGACGCATTTCCTCGATGCGTACGAGATAACGGTCATAGCTATCGCCGTTCACACCCACCGGAATATCAAAATCCATCTGATCATAAACCGCATAGGGCTGCTTCTTGCGCAAATCCCACTCCACTCCCGAACCTCGCAACATCGGACCAGTCAAACCCAATTGCAATGCACGTTCCGGAGAAACAATCCCGATATCCACTAGCCGCTGTTTCCAGATACGATTGTCGGTCAGGAGTGTTTCGTATTCATCGACATAACCGGGAAAACGATCGGTAAAGTCCTCGATAAAATCGAGCACACTGCCTTCGCGGTTGCTGTTCAGACGACGCACATCTTCATCGGAATACCAGCGTGATTTTTCATGCTTTGGCATACTGTCCGGCAAATCACGATAAACACCACCTGGGCGATAATAGGTCGCATGCAGGCGCGCACCGGAGACCGCCTCATACACATCCATCAAATCTTCTCGCTCTCGGAAAGCATAAAGAAACATGGTCATCGCGCCGACATCGAGTGCATGTGCTCCGATC
>JANTFI010000196.1 GCA_024763505.1 Gammaproteobacteria bacterium | reverse complement strand
GCTTGTTGTTCGGCGTGCTGTTGCTGGGCGGCTGTGCCTCGACGCCGGTGTTTGAAACGCAGGATGTAGCGCTGGATTTGACGCCCGCCCAGGCGCTGCAGAAATCCTCAGGCGCAGTCGGTGAACGGGTCGTTTGGGGCGGCACGATTCTGGATATCCGTAATCTGCAGGATGTAACCCAGCTTGAAGTTCTTGGTTTTCCATTGAGTGATTCGTTCCGGCCACAGACGGCAGCCGCGCCGCTGGGTCGATTTCTGATCCGCCAGCGCGGTTTTCTGGAACCGCAAGACTATGCCCAGGGGCGCAAGCTGACGGTGCTGGGCAAGCTGGAAGAGGTTTCCCACGGGCGGATAGGCGAAGCCGATTATGAATACCCGGTGGTCGAGGCGGAAAAGTTGCAACTGTGGCCCGAGCGCGATAATAAAACGCGTTTTTATTTCGGCTTCGGTCTGCGCCTGTAACCCGATCGCCGAAAAAATAAGAAAACTTTGGAATCTACAGGGTGGTATCATCGTCCTGTATCTATGACCTGACTTCTTGCCTGTCGTCTTCAGCCTGTGGCTGTCGAACTGATTGCATGCAAGCATCGGGCAATAACAATAAAAACCATCCAAAGGGGTATTCATGCAGTATTTTCCGGTCAAATCCGTCTGGCTTGCGGGCCTGTTGTTGTGTTCTTTATGGTCGGTGGCGCAAGCCGATTTGATCCTGACTTCTCCTCCACGCGAAAGCAAAGCGGCCGGTATCGAGCAATATGGCCCACTGGCGGAATTTTTAAGCCAGTTGCTGGGCAAGAAAGTGGTTTATCAGCATCCCAAAAGCTGGCTGCATTACCAGCGCGATATGCGCGCAGACCAGTTCGATATCGTGTTTGACGGGCCGCATTTTATTTCCTGGCGGCAAAAACGATATGGTCATACACCGGTGGCGAAATTACCGGACCGGCTAGGATTTCTGGTAGTGGTGCAAAAGCAGGATCAGCAGATGCAGCAATTATCGGATCTGGTCAATCAGAAACTTTGCGCCATCGCGCCGCCCAATCTGTCATCGATCACCATCCTGGCACGTATGAATGATCCGTTTCGCAAGCCCCGGCTGGTCACTCGTAAAGGGGGAATGAAAGGCGTGTTTCAGGGGTTTCAGCAGGGGTTGTGCCGGGCTGCGATCTTGCGCGATCAGTTTTTCTACAAGAAATTGTCCGATCAGGATCGCTCGGGATTACGCATACTCTATAAAACCCGACCGGCCAGCAATCAGGGGATATCGGTCAGCCCCCGCCTGAGCGATAGCGATATCCAACTGCTCAAGAGTAGTCTGACCCAGCCACAGCCAAGCCTGCAACCGATACTGCAACGGTTCGCGCGCAAGGCCAGTCGATTTTTGCCGGCCAGTGCGACCGATTATGCCGAAGATTATCGCTTGCTGGCGGGCATCATCAGTGGCTGGGAGGTGGCTCGGTAGTGGCCTGCGCCAGCGACTGGTCGCTCATTTCATCCGGGCTATTCGGGTTCCAGTAACGGCTGAGTTTTAGTTGTGCCAGCACCAGCCGCTGGATCTCTTCGCTGTCGCTTACCTGTTGATGCGCCTGTAACAGCGTGTCTTCGGTGAGTGCTGTATTCTTGGCCAGTAATTTCAAGTCTTCTTCATCCAGCTGTCGTAATTGCCACACCGTATGAATGCCATGCTCGCGTAACTGACTGACCTGATCGGCAAAATAGGCGCAGAGTTTGGCTTGCAGGATCCAGTCGATCAGCAACCGTGGTGAATAGGGGACCTTAAACAGATAAGGGATGTAGTCGAGATTGGCCAGATCGTAACAAGAGTCTATGCCCAGTTCTTGTAGCCGGACACGATCATACAGGTTGATGCCTTCAATCATATCCAGCGGCAACTCGCGAACCGACGGGTTGGCCTTTCGGGTGAACATGCTGAATTTTCCAGTTAGCCACTGCAACCCGCGCTGCGGAAACAGGCCGATCAAAAATGCCACGATCGGCATCAGCAGGTGAGTGCTGTCATTGTCCGAGTCGCTAGCACTGTTGAACAGTGGGCCGAAAAAATCGGGAATCATTTTCGATAAGTGGTAAAAAACCAGCGCCAGCAAGGTCGCGAAAATCATCCGCACGCCGATATTGAAATACGCCGCCGGTAACAGGTCATTCATCGCATAGCGCCGGGCGATTTGTTGCAGGCTCCACAGGTAAGCACCCATAAACGACATGTTAAAGGTGAGTAAAGCACCGGACTGGTATCGATAAATGGCTTCCGGATCGCTGTCAAACGTGCCGGAGCCGATGATGCTGGCACCACCAAGCAGGAAATTGGGGTAGCAGGTGATGCCGCTTTCTTTGCCGAACAGCACCAGCGCCCACAGGCAGGCCGTCAGCACGGTAGTAAAACTCAGCGCGATAACCAGACTGCGGCAAAGGTGTTTCTGGGTAAACAGCTCTGGCTGCTCGATATGCAACAGTGTGATATATCGATTGATTTCATTTTCGCGCTGGTGATGCCGGCTGTAGTAATAGCAGATCGCCGAGATTGGAAAATACCCTACAAACGCCAGCAATAGCACGAATTTGGTGGAAAACTCCATATCGATATCCATGTTGCAACCCCATCAGAGATGTAAACCGGGTTCATCGTATCCCTGATCGGGCGGAAAGTGAAGCGGGCTCGCCCCGTTCGGTATCTTGATGCCTTTTTGACCGAAGCGCTTTGAGCTTTGATGGAAATTTCTGCTACAGTTTATCTTTCTCTGAATCACTGAAATCAGGATTTCACATGCAGCGACGCAACCATCGCAGTGCTCTAGCAACTCTCGGATGTTTTCTCTCGACAATCATGATGCTGGCCGTTGTTTCTACCGTGCAGGCCGAGAGTGACATTGTTTCGGATCATTACTGGACCTATCAGCAATTTAAAAAACGCTATCCTGAAAAACAGCGCAATGAAGAAGCATTTGCCCGGCAGATTCGAGGCCCAGCCACACCGTTATCACGGCAAGAGCGACCTGTGCGGATTGCGATCATTTACCCGGGCGTTCAGGCTTCCGATTATTGGCGCCGCAGTGTTTCTTCGTTTGAGGCTCGTTTGCGCGAAGCCGGAGTGAAATATGAAATCCGTAGCTATTTCAGCAAGCCGGGGAAGGATATTCGGTTGCAGGAAAATCAAATCGTCAATGCGCTGCAGCATGACCCGGATTATCTGGTGTATACACTGGATGTGCTCAAGCACCGGTTACTGATTGAGCGCTTGATCGCGCGCAAGCGTCCCAAAGTGATTCTGCAGAATATCACCACCCCGTTGAAAGCCTGGGAAGATCGCCAGCCTTTCATGTATATCGGCTTCGATCATGCCAGCGGTACGCAGATTCTGGCCCGGCAATACCTGGATTCCTTCCAGCGCAAGGCCCGCTATGCCATTTTTTATGGCCCTCGCGGTTATGTCAGCCAGATGCGGGGGAATACCTTCAAGAACCAAATGTCGGAATATCCAGGCATGATCTTGCATGGCGAATTTTATACCGGCTTTGATCGTGAAAAGGCGCGCAAGGCAGCGCTGCATATCCTGTCTCAAAAGCAGCTGGATTTCATCTATGCCTGCTCGACTGATATTGCACTGGGTATTCTCGATGCGCTCGAGC
>JANTFI010000195.1 GCA_024763505.1 Gammaproteobacteria bacterium | reverse complement strand
TTCCGGATCAGATCATCGATTACAGCTATGGCCGGGCGCACAGTTTTTTTGCCGGCGAGGGCCAAAGCGTTGAGCATATCGACTTCACTTCTCCTTTTAGTGAATCGCTGCGAAAAGTCCTGCTGCAGGCAGGGGAAAGGCAGGCGCAAAAACTGGTACAACAGGGGGTGTATGGATGTACACAGGGGCCACGGCTGGAAACCGCGGCTGAAATCCGCCGTCTGCAACGCGATGGTTGCGATCTGGTTGGCATGACCGCCATGCCGGAAGCCGCACTGGCGCGTGAACTGGCGATTGAGTATGCGTCTATCTCGCTGGTGGTGAACTGGGCAGCCGGCTTTCGCGATGAAATCCTCAGTCTGCCGGAAATCGAACAGCATGTGAAAAATGCGACGCAGCAGGTTCAGCAGTTGCTGGCCGAAGCCATTCGGGTCCTGTAAACCGCTTCGGCGAACAAGCTTTTTAAACAACTTTTACACAATCTCATTTATGACAATTCAAGCCTATATTTTTGATGTGGACGGAACCCTCGCAGACACCGAACGCGATGGACACCGGGTTGCCTTTAACCAGGCCTTTGCCGAAGCGGGACTGGACTGGCACTGGGACGAACAAACCTACGGTCATTTGCTTTCGGTCACCGGTGGCAAGGAGCGGATGAAATTTTACGTCGAACACTATGACAAGCCGGAAAAAGACGATCCGGATCTGGAGCAAAAGGTGCGCGAACTGCATGCGCTGAAAACCGAAAAGTATGTGGAATTGCTGGGCAATAATGCGATTCCACTGCGACCCGGCGTTAAGCGCCTGTTGGCCGAGGCGCGCGCGGCGGGCATCCGGCTGGCTATCGCGACCACCACCACACCGCAGAATGTGACTGCGCTACTGGAAAATGCACTGGGGTCGGAGAGTCTGGGCTGGTTCGAAGTGATTGGCGCTGGCGACATTGTGCCGGCCAAGAAACCGGCACCGGATATCTATGACTATGTGCTGAAGGAAATGCAACTCGATGCATCCGACTGTGTGGCGTTTGAAGATTCGCTCAATGGTATCCGCTCTTCGCTGGCGGCAAAGCTGCCTACCGTGATCACCTACAATGGCTATACCCGGGCCGATGATTTCAGCGCTGCGATGCTTACACTCGACCGCTTCGGAGATCAGGAGCGGCCTTCTGAAAGCATGCAACAGCAGTTTGACAAGTGCTGTTTGCAGGTCGAAGACATCCAAAAGCGGCACGATGAATTTCTGTAACCTTTGTGGAAGTCCGGTCAGCCAACTGGTTCCTGAAGGGGATAACCGGCTGCGTCATGTCTGTGACAGCTGTGGCACGATTCATTACTCCAACCCGAATAACGTATGCGGTGCGATCCTGACCTGGCAAGATCAAATCTTGCTGTGCAAACGCGCTATCGAGCCGCGCTACGGTCTTTGGACTCTGCCAGCCGGGTTCATGGAAAACCAGGAAACCGTAACCCAGGCTGCGGCACGAGAATCGATGGAAGAAGCCAATGCCGAGGCGGAGCATCTACATCTGTTTGGCGTCTTCAGCTTGCCGCATATCTCGCAGGTGTACTTGATGTTTCAGGGGGAACTGGTCAGTCCAGAGGTGTCACCCGGCGTAGAAAGTCTGGAAACCCGATTATTCGATCCGCAGGAGATTCCGTGGCAAGAGTTGGCGTTTCCAGTGGTGTCGCGCAGCCTGAAGTTGTTTTTGGAAAACCGCGAAGGCGGCGACCGGGACGGACCGGTTTACAATGAAACCACCCTGCGCCATGCCGATGGCCGGGTTGAGTGGTTGCAACGCTAGAAATCGTACAGGTAGATGCCTGGTTGGCGATCAGCCGGAAGTCGGCGCGAAAGGCGCGACATATTGCTCGTAATAGGCACGGCTCAAGGCTCTGGCTTCGTCCTGTTTGGACGCGGGCAGGTAATGTGCATATCGCTTCAGACATTGAATCGCCTTGGCCGAACCCTGACTGGCAGCGACCTTGAGCCAGGCATAGGCTTCAATGTAATCCTGCTTGACGCCCAGACCCCGCGCATACATTAAACCGATTTGGTATTGCGCCTTGCGATATCCTTGTTTGGCGGAACGCAAAAACCATTCAGCGGCACGGGTATAGTCTCTGGTCTGGTCGTCTGATTTACGAAACATTTCTCCGAGCTCAAACTGGGTGGTGGAACTGCGTTGCTCAGCAAATATCATGACAGGCTCCTTGTTCTTTTTATTGAAGCAAAATCATAATCCCTGCAGGCGCAAAGTATGTGACCGGCTTGGCAAATTATGTTGCTATAAGGCGATTCTATTAGAGTGATATGCTAAGAGAATCAACATTAGATAGATTATATAACTTGCTGAAAATTCCAGTTATTTGTAGATAGATGGTGTCAGTTTTTCGGCTGCTCGATACGCTTTTCCCATAGGGCCGGTTCATCCGGAAACAGTTCCAGCAATTCATCGTGACCGATAAAACGGTTCAGCTTTTCATGCAGAGCCCAGATCGCATCCCAGCGTTGATCGGTCAATTCAAAGCCGATCGGCAGGATGCATACGGCATCGTTATTGAAGTCAGTCAATACTTTCGGTTCTTTCAGTTTGCTCATGCTGTGCGGTTTTGGCTGGTGGGTGGAGGACACTATCGATGACCTTTTGTCGGGTATGATCGATATCGGCGTACAAAATACCATGTCTGTCTGAATGTACGACAATGATTTGCCTGGCGGGCGCATCGATATGTTGATACAGGGTTTGCGCACTGGAAGGGTCAACGACCGGATCCTGATCGGCTTGAATCAGGCTCACGGGGCATTCGATGCGGGCCGGATGATCAAGAAAGTTCTCGATCATCTTCTGTAACTGGTACAACGCCCGAATCGGGATATGGGCATAGTTGATATCGGGGTTCTCGGCATCGTTGGGCCGAAACGGCAGTAACCCTTCCGAGCTGACCCAGCGCACCAGTTTATTAGCATGATGCAACAGTGGTACAAACTTCATTTGCTTGCTGCGAAATTCGACCGGTGCCGATATCGAAACCACCGAAGCCAGTGCCGGGTGAGGGTGTTGAGCGGCCTGAATCAGCGCCAACAGGCCACCGGTGGAAAAGCCGATGATGTGAATCTGCGAACTGTAGGCGGACAGAATATCAAAGCCACGGCGCACCGAGGCGGCCCATTCTTGCCAGTTTCGATCCCGCAGATCCCACGGGGATGTGCCGTGGCCTTTCAGTCGAACCCCCATCGCGTGAAATCCAAGCGCATGAAATTGCTCGCCGAGCGGACGCATTTCTGCCGGTGTTGCCATGAAACCGTGTACCAGTAAGACCGCCGGTGCGGAATCCTGATCGCTTTGCAAAAAGAACCAGTCACCGTCCTTGTTCGCAGTCTGCTGGCTGTTGATTTCACGGTATCGCGGTTTATCGTATTGCTGGCGATCCCAGCGGTAAGCCCGATGCTGGTCTTCCAGCCGAAAATTAGCCAGATCGCGTTCGCTAAACTGGTCGAGTTTGTCGCAGGTTTCTTCAATCTTTCGGGTAACCGATTGCAGCGGCGAGATTTCGTTGGCATAGACCCGAACCAGGTTTTCGGTTCGTACCTGGTCGAAGTCGAAATCGTCGATCAGTTTATGCTTGAGAATATAGCGGTCAGCGGTGATATGGACCAATTGCATGGATTCGATCGTGTCGAGTAACTGCTGCAGGCGGCTGTTGTCGCCATCCATTAGCAAACCAT
>JANTFI010000194.1 GCA_024763505.1 Gammaproteobacteria bacterium | reverse complement strand
CCATCGCCCAACCGCATGACTGAGCCTTTACCAAATTGTTTATCGATTTGGCCAAGTGCGGCAGCCAGTGCTTTTTTCTTGTTGTCGTCCATTTTTCACTCCTGATCGTTTGAGTTGCATGTTTCGGATTGGCTCTGATTATCACACAAGATAACGAGAACATAAAGAGAACATTTAATTCAATCAAATGTCCCGCTTCAAAGTATGGGAGGAGTATATCGAACCACTAGCTCATAGCATGAGCCATGCAATATTTATTCTTGCACGAGATGCAGGATTTTTTCGATCGCGAAGTGCAGGCTGTTTTGCCGGACAGCGCCGCGGTCACCATCGAAGTGTCTTTGCTCGGTCGAAATCTTGCCATCGCAGACAAAACCGAACCATACCGTACCGACGGGTTTTTCTTCGCTGCCGCCACCCGGCCCGGCGATACCGGTGACTGCGATCGCAAGCTGCGCCTCACTGTGCGAAATCGCCCCGGCTACCATCTCGGCCGCGACTTGCTGACTGACCGCGCCGTATTGCGCCAGCGTTTCGGCACAAACACCGAGCATATCGATCTTGGACTGATTGCTGTAAGTGACGAAACCGCGGTCAAACCACTCCGAGCTGCCAGCCAGATCGGTGAAGGTTTTGGCGATCAAACCGCCGGTACAGGATTCAGCGGTGCAAATGCGCTGACCACGCCGGACCAGGCATTCGGCTAATTGACGGGTCAAGTTTTGCACTTCATTCGCAGGCATGTCGGGATTACACCTGCAGATAATTGACAATAATGGTGAGGCCAATGCCGATCGAGAAAAACCCCACCGACATTTGCAGTCCATTGTAAACCCGAGTCAATTTCTGCTCCGAAAAGCGCAGCGGAATCGCAATCACGCAAGACAGCAGCGCCATGCCAAGGATCGAACCCACGCCGAAAAAAGCCATGTAAAACAATGCCATCGCGGGTGTCTGCACCGTGTTCAGTGTCAAGATGATCAGCGCCGCCGAACCGGCCATGCCGTGCATCAAGCCAACCAGCAAGGCGCGCGTGGGGAAGAATTGCACATGCTTATGTTGATGCGCCCGGTCATCGTGTGGCTGCTGATGTTGATGACTGTGGGCATGAAAATGGCGGATACCATCCTGATGTCTGTGCGCATGAAAATGCACGCGCTTGTTGTAAAGTCGGCGCAATACGTCCAGACCCAGAAACACCAGCATGATGCCGACCGCGAATTCCAGCGCGGCGGCCATTTGCTCGGGGATGACGCTATCCATCATCAGCGCGATCGAGCCGAACAGAAACAGTGTAATGGTATGTCCCAGACCCCACACCGCGCCCTGTATCACGGTCTGGCGCAGGCTGTGACTGCCGGTGGCCAGACTCGCAACGGCAGCAACATGATCGGCCTCGACCGCGTGACGCATACCGATCAAAAAACCGAATACGATCACACCCAGACCCATGGTAGAAAAATCCATCAGCAAATCCTCGGTAATTGTTCGCCCACCAGCATATCGACGATGCGCTCGCCGCCAAATCCGGTCGATAGCACCACGCGCTGCGCCGGTGCTGCCAGCACTTCGCCGATAACGGCGCTATGCTCACCCTCCGGGCAGGCACGCATCGCACTCAGCACCGATTCGGCCTGCTCGCCCGGCACGATGGCTATCACCTTGCCCTCGTTGGCCAGATACAGTGGATCGAGCCCGAGTATCTCACACATGCCACGCACCGCCGGTCGAATCGGCAATGCATTTTCATCGATGCGAATTGCACAATCGCTGGTCTGCGCAAATTCATTCAGTACGGTGGCGATGCCGCCGCGCGTGGCGTCGCGCATGCAATGGATATCCGGACAGGCTTTCAGCATCGTCTGAATCAACCCGCCCAGCGGCGCGCAATCGGTTTTGATGGTATTTTCAATCGAATATTCCCCACGCGCATCGACGATGGCTGCACCGTGATCACCGATATAGCCATTGCAAATCACCACATCGCCGGGCTTTGCGTGGTGCGCGGCAATATCGATACCGGCAGGAATCACGCCGACTCCTGCGGTGTTGATGAAGAGTTTATCCGCCGCGCCCTTGTGCACCACCTTGGTGTCACCGGTGACGATGCGCACACCGGCGGCATCGGCTGTGGCTTTCATCGCTTGCACGATGCGCCGCAACTCTTCCACCGCGAAGCCTTCCTCGATAATCATGCCGCAAGTCAGATACAACGGCACCGCGCCGCCGACCGCCAGATCATTGACTGTGCCAGCGACCGCCAGCTTGCCGATGTCACCGCCCGGAAAAAACAATGGATCGACCACGTAGCTGTCGGTCGTCATCGCCAGTCGGTCGCCCTGTGCGGCGAGGCTGGCAAGGTCGAAACGCGCCTGATCTTCCAGCGTAGCGAGTTCGGGGCTGTCGAAGCCGGCGACGAAAACATCATCGATCAAATCGCGCATCGCCTTGCCGCCACTGCCATGCGCCAGCGTGATGGTATCGCCGCGCAATTTGCCGGCTCGGCCGGGTTGTTGACCACTCATGCTGCGCTCGCTCCCGCATCGGCTTGCTGTTGTTCGCGCCGGGCCAGCAATTCGGGCAGATTGCCGAAATTGTAATAGGCCGCGCAAGCGCCTTCAGAGGACACCATCAGCGCGCCCATCGGTGTTTCCGGCGTGCACTGGTTGCCGAACACCTTGCATTCCCACGGACGGATCACGCCTTTTAGTACTTCGCCGCACTGGCAGGACTTGGGGTCGGCTATCTTGAGATTCGGCACATTGAACTTGCGCTCGGCATCAAACGCAGCATATTCATCACGCATCTTGACCCCGGAATGATCAATCGACCCCAGCCCGCGCCATTCAAAGAATTCGCGCAACTCGAACACATCGCTGATCGCTTGCAGCCCGGCTTCGTTGCCCGCCTCCGGCACGACCCGGGCGTACTGGTTTTCCACCCGGCACTGGCCCTCGTGCATTTGCTTCAAAACCATGTAAATCGATTGCAGGATATCCAGCGGCTCGAAGCCGGTGATGACGATCGGTTTGTGATAATGCCCGGCGATGAATTGAAACGGTTGCGCGCCGACCACCATGCTGACATGCCCCGGCGCCAGAAAGCCGTCAATTTGCATATCGGGCGAATCGAGAATCGCCTTGATCGTCGGCACCGTGGTGATGTGATTGCAAAACAGCGAGAAATTATCGATGCCCTCGGCCTTCGCCTGCTGCACCGTCAGCGCAGTGCTCGGCATGGTGGTTTCAAAACCCAACGCGAAAAAGATAACTTGCCGATCCGGATTCTGCCGCGCCAGCTCCAGCGCATCGAGCGGGGAATACACCATCCGCACATCAGCGCCATCGGCTTTGGCTTGCAGCAGACTTTTCTTCGAACCCGGCACGCGGATCGCATCGCCAAAGGTGGTGAAGATGACGTCCGGGCGCTCGGCCAGCGCGACACAATCATCCACCCGCCCCATCGGCAGCACGCACACCGGGCAACCCGGGCCATGCACCATTTCGATACTGTCCGGCAACATTTGCTCGATGCCGTAGCGAAAAATCGTATGCGTATGGCCGCCGCAGAATTCCATGATTTGCAACGGCGAGGTACGTCCCTTTGATAAATCCTGCATCAACTCGGCGATCTGCTGTTGCAGCGCCTGCGCCTTTTTCGGGTCGCGAAATTCATCGACGTATTTCATGTGGATTCCTCCGGTGTGGCGCTGGCGAGATTACCCCGGCTATCGGCCAGCAGCGT
>JANTFI010000193.1 GCA_024763505.1 Gammaproteobacteria bacterium | reverse complement strand
ACGTCTGAACCGGCTGCAAGCAGCGAGCAGAAGCCCTCGCCGAGCACCCCGAAAGCTGCAGCGAAACCGGTTGAAGCCAAATCCGGAAAATCCGAATCCGCAAGCGAACAACCCAAAGCCGCTGCGGAGAAGGCAGTAAAAGACAGGCCTGTCAAAAAGCAGACCGCCAGCAAACCGTCAGATGCATCCGCACCGGCTGTTGCTAAAGCGGAAAAGAGCGCTGCACCGTCTGCAGACAAACCCGGCAAAAAGAAGGTCGGTAGCGCAGAGTAAGGCTGACACTTGCAACGATGCCACAGGGTTTTGGTTTTGCCAGCGCTAGGTGTAGGGGCTTACCAAGCTGATTCGGAGTAAATCTGGCGGCGCATAACCGCGCAAAATTCACTGTATGTAAACCGTTCGAGAGCCGAGAATTCCTACCCGGCTCCAGACGGCCTTGGGAAATCTGCCAACCGGATTATCGCCCGTTCGCTAAACCATTATTCCAGAGCCAGAGCGGTTATCATCTGTTCTGGTGTGGTGGGTAATTTGAGCGCGGCAATATTCGGATAATTCATTTGCTCGAGCACATCGATGTACTGATAATCTGATTTTTCGGCCAGCACCACCACCCGCGTTTGTGGTGAATATTTGATCAGGCTGATGAACAGGACATCCAGATTGCACAAGTGCCCGCTGGCGTAATTCGAGCTGTAGGCATAAAAGAATTCCGCCACGATGTAGTCCACCGGCTGTTTTTTAAACCGGTTGATCGCCTTGCGGATACTGTTCACCCTGATTTCGTTCAGGCCTTTACTGTGATACAACTCGCTATAATTCGGGTGCAGCAGCGACTCTACAATGGAAATCAGGGTTTTCTGCGACATGCTTTTCCAGCCATTTTTATGATTCCAATAGTGTAACTGATGATTCCTACTCAAGCGAAACCGCTGTTTTCCTGGCGTAAATTCTGGGCCCAACGCTTCGGGACCGCACCGCAATTACCGATGTCGCGCGCCGAGATGGATGAACTGGGCTGGGATAGTTGCGACATCATCATCGTCACCGGCGATGCCTATATCGACCACCCCAGTTTCGGCATGGCTGTGATCGGCCGTTTGCTCGAAGCGCAGGGCTTTCGCGTCGGCATCATTGCCCAGCCGGACTGGAATGACCTGTCGAGCTTCACTGCACTGGGCAAGCCCAATCTGTTTTTTGGCGTAACGGCTGGCAATATGGATTCGATGGTCAACAACTACACTGCCGACCGCAAGATTCGCAACGACGATGCCTACACGCCACAGGCGCAAGCCGGCAAACGGCCGGATCGGGCGGTGATTGTGTATAGCCAGAAAATCAGACAGGCTTTTGATCACGCCACCATCGTGATTGGTGGCATCGAAGCCAGCCTGCGCCGCATCGCCCATTATGATTACTGGTCCGACCAGGTTCGACGCTCGATTCTGATCGATGCACAAGCCGACATGCTGCTGTACGGCAATGCCGAACGCGCGCTGGTCGAACTGGCACACCGAGTGGCTGCGAATGAACCGATCGATACCATCCGCGATATTCGCGGCAGCGCCTTTTTGATCGATGCACTGCCGACGGACTGGTCAGTCATCAATTCCACCGACCTCGATACCCCGGGCGTGGTCGAGCAAATCGCCAGTCCCTATCAGGAAATGCCCGATTGCGAAGGACAAGCCGACCCGACCAGCCGTCAGCCGGAAGTCGATTTCAAACTGAAGAAATCTCAACTGGATCGCAGCAATACGGTTATCCGGATTCCTTCTTTTGAACAAGTGTGCAAAAGCAAACCGCTGTATGCCCACACTTCGCGCGTATTCCACCAGGAAACCAATCCCGGTAATGCGCGCGCGCTGGTGCAAGCGCACGGAAAACAATTGCTTTGGCTGAACCCGCCGCCGATCCCGCTGCAAACCGAAGAACTCGACCGGGTTTTTGAACTGCCCTATGCCCGCGCGCCGCACAGCCAATATGGCGATGCTCATATTCCGGCCTGGGAAATGATTCGCCATTCGGTCAACATCATGCGTGGCTGCTTTGGCGGCTGCACCTTTTGCTCCATCACCGAGCATGAAGGACGCATTATCCAGAGCCGAAGCGAACAATCGGTGATTCGGGAAATCGAAGCCATTCGCGATCACGATAGCAGCTTCAAGGGGCATATCTCGGATGTCGGTGGTCCGACCGCCAATATGTACCACATGCAATGCAAGGATCCGGAAATCGAGAAAAACTGTCGCCGCCTGTCTTGCGTGTATCCGGGCATCTGCAAAAACCTGAATACCGACCACTCCAAACTGATCTCGCTGTACCGCCGCGCGAGGGCCTTGCCCGGCATCAAGCGCGTCCACGTCGCCTCCGGTCTGCGCTACGATCTGGCGGTCGAATCGCCGGAATATATCAAGGAATTGGTGACCCACCATGTCGGCGGATACCTGAAGATCGCACCCGAGCATTCCGAGTCCGGCCCGCTGTCGAAGATGATGAAACCGGGTATGGGCAGTTACTACCAGTTCAAAAAACTGTTTGACAAATTTTCGCGCGAAGCCGGCAAGGAGCAATACCTGATTCCGTATTTCATCAGCGCACATCCTGGCACTTCAGACACCGACATGCTCAATCTGGCGCTGTGGTTGAAACAAAACGACTTCCGCCTCGATCAGGTGCAGGGCTTTATCCCGACCCCGCTGGCGATTGCCTCGGCAATGTACCACACCGGCAAGAATCCACTGAAGAAGGTCAATCATCGATCGGAAAAAGTGCGGGTCATCGACAAGCCTCAGCAACGTACCCTGCACAAGGCTTTTCTACGTTACCACGATCCGAAGAATTGGCCGATACTGCGAGAAGCTTTGAAAAACATGGGCCGCGCCGACCTGATTGGCAATGGCAAACAGCATTTGATTCCGCCGTGGCAACCAAAAGAATTTGCAGACGATGACAAAACCGGGCGAACAAACAAACCAGCTCGCCACAAACCGCATGCTAAAAACACCCGGGCAAAAACAAAGCCGCATTCAGGCAATGCGGCTTTGTTTAAAAAAGAACGATCAAAGCGAACCAAAGGCCCGCGTAACTCGAGAAACAACGCCGGTTAACCGACGTTTTCGAGCGTAATCAAGCTTATTTTTTCTTCAATTCTTTCAGGATCTGTTCGGTGATATTGACCTTGTCTGAGGCATAAGCCACACCTTCGGTGAAGATAAAGTCATAGCCCTTTTTCTTGGCGTAACTTTGAATCACTTGCTGAATCGCTGTGCGAACCTTCTGGATCTCCTGTTTGCGGCGCAGATCGACATCTTCCTTCAGTGACTGCGCATCGAAGCGAATCTTGCGTTTCTTCTCCAGAATTTCGTCTTCAATTTTTTTCTTTTGTGCGGCGCTCATGATCGCGCCATCTTTTTGCAGATTTGCTTCCTGTTGCTGAATGTCCTGGGCCATGTTGCGGATGGCCGTTTCACGACTGGTAAATTCCTTTTTCATTTGTTCGACTGCGGCAATGGCCTGCGGTGCTTCCTGCAGAATTCTAGCGCTATTGATATACGCAGACTTGATCTCGGCATGTGCCGCCAGAGAGAAAAAAGCTATCGAGATAAAAACAATCGGTTTCAGTAATTTCATGGTTTTCCTTTAGTTAGCGCCCAACATGGCTTCAATTTTTTGGTTACGATCATTCAAAAGTTTTTGCACATTCTGTGCATCTTTCTTCAACTTTTCAATGGCTTCGGGAGAATAGACATTGGCCAG
>JANTFI010000192.1 GCA_024763505.1 Gammaproteobacteria bacterium | reverse complement strand
CGGGCATGATGATTTCTTTTCAACAGATTCTGATCGGCCTGGCGATGGGTTTTATTCTGCAAATGGTGATGGCCACCCTGACCATCGCCGGTGAAGCGATCGCGATGACAATGGGTCTGGGCTTCGCCTCGATGGTGGACCCGGCTAATGGGGTCAATGTGCCGGTGCTGTCGCAGTTTTTCCTGATTCTCGGCACCTTGCTGTTTCTGGCACTGGGTGGACATTTGATGATTATCCAGCTGGTGGTCAACAGTTTTCAAACCTTGCCGGTTGATGTCGATGGCTTGCAGCGCGAAGATTTCTGGTCGATTGTGCGTTTTGGCAGCCAAATGTTTATCGGCGCGATCTGGGTCGCGGTACCGGCGCTGATTTCAATTCTGGTGATAACACTGGCGATGGGCATCATGACCCGGGCGGCCCCGCAACTGAATATTTTCTCGGTCGGTTTTCCGGCCACCATGCTGGCCGGTTTTGTCATTTTGATGCTGATCATGCCGTCCCTGTTGCCGCGCTTTAACCAGATTCTGCTGCAGGGCATGCAGCTCAGTCAAAAGATCGGGGGGCTGTGATGGCGGAAAGCGAAACCGGTCAGGAAAAAACCGAACAGCCGACCGCAAAAAAACTGCGCGAGGCGAAACAGAAAGGTCAGGTTCCACGCTCGAAGGAACTCAACAGCAGCGGCATCATGTTTATCGGCGCAGCCGCTTTGCTGTTGATGGGGCCGTACATGATCAGTCAGCTGGCGACGATGATGAAGCAGGCATTTACCATCACGCGCGGTGAAATTATGGACCATGCCACGGTCACCAGTGATTTCCTGACCGCGGTATTGACCGCCGGTGTGGGGATTGCTCCATTTATCGCATTGATGGGGATACTCGCCATCGCGACTCCGCTGGCGCTTGGTGGCTGGGCCTTCAGCAGTGAAGCGATGGCCTTCAAGTTGAACCGGCTTGATCCGATTGCCGGATTGAAGCGCATCTTTTCCGTCAAGGGCCTGATGGAACTGGTCAAGGCACTGGGTAAATTTCTGGTGGTCACACTGTTCGCCGGGTTTTTTCTGATGCTGAAGATGGATGAATTTCTCGGCCTCGGCGAAGAATCGTTTCTGGCCGCTTTGACGCATGGCGCCTGGCTGTTTGGCTACTGTTTTCTGGTGATGTCTTCTTCACTGATTCTGATCGCTCTGATCGATGTGCCATTTCAAATCTGGGATCACAGCAAAAAACTGAAAATGACCTTGCAGGAAGTGCGCGATGAAATGAAAGAGACAGAAGGTCGACCCGAAGTTAAATCAAAAATTCGGGCGGTGCAGCAGGAAATGGCGCAGCGACGCATGATGGAAGATGTGCCAAGCGCCGATGTCATCATCACCAACCCGACCCATTACGCGGTGGCCTTGCATTACAAGCCGGAACAAATGGCGGTGCCGGTAATCGTCGCGATGGGCAAGGATTTGATGGCCCTGCGTATTCGTGAAGTGGCCAGCGAACATGACATCGAGATTTTCGAAGCGCCGCCACTGGCTCGCGCATTGTTTGCCCATGGCAAGATCGGGCAGGAAATTCCGGCCGACCTGTATTACGCCGTGGCGCAGGTGCTGGCCTTTGTTTTCCAGTTGCAGCAGGCGCGAGAGCAGGGCTTGCAAACGCCCGAACGCCCCGACCCGTATGTCGCCGAAGATGAGCAGAGATAAATTATGACCAGCGCCAGCATTGTGCAAAATATCCGCCAATTCAACCCGCGCGGACTGGGCGCGCCGATGATCGTGATCATGATGCTCGGCATGGTGATTCTGCCCTTGCCGCCGATCATGCTCGACATGCTGTTTACCTTCAATATCGCTTTCGCGCTGATCGTTGTGCTGGTGTCGGTGTATGCGTTACGGCCGCTGGATTTTACCGTGTTCCCGACCATCTTGCTGGTGGCGACCCTGTTGCGACTGGCGCTTAATATTGCCTCGACCCGGGTAGTCTTGCTGGAAGGCCACACCGGCACCGCGGCGGCTGGAAAGGTGATCGAAGCCTTTGGCGACTTTGTTATCGGAGGCAATTACGCGGTCGGCCTGGTGGTGTTCGGCATTCTCGTCATCATCAATTTTGTGGTGGTCACCAAAGGTGCCGGCCGGGTTTCGGAAGTCAGTGCACGCTTTACTCTGGATGCCATGCCGGGCAAGCAAATGGCAATCGATGCCGATCTCAACGCCGGTCTTTGCACGCAAGAAGAAGCCCGTCAGCGGCGCAGCGAAGTCGCACAGGAAGCGGATTTTTATGGCTCGATGGATGGTGCCAGCAAGTTTGTCCGCGGCGATGCCATCGCCGGTATCCTGATCCTGTTTATCAATATCATCGGTGGCCTGGCGATTGGTATTCTGCAGCACAATATGTCGGCCGCCGATGCGATGAAAAACTATACCCTGCTGACCATTGGCGACGGCCTGGTGGCGCAGATTCCTTCGCTGGTGCTGTCCACCGCTACTGCGATCATCGTGACCCGGGTGTCGGCCTCTAAGGAAATGAGCACCCAGGTGTTCCAGCAAATGTTTCAGGACCCGCGAGCCTTGATCGTATCCGCTATTATCCTCGGTGTGCTGGGGCTGATTCCGGGCATGCCCAATCTTGCCTTTCTGACATTGTCCGGGTTGTCCGGCGGTCTGGCCTGGCATTTGCATCGCAAACAACAGGTCCGCGAAGTCGAGGTCGAAACCCTGCCTGAAGTCGAATTGCAACCCGAGCAACAGGAATTGAGCTGGGATGATGTGCAAACCGTCGATCTGATCGGGTTGGAAGTCGGTTATGGTTTGATTCCACTGGTCGACGAGCGGCAGGGTGGCGAATTGATGACCCGCATCAAGGGCGTGCGTAAAAAGCTGTCACAGGATCTGGGCTTTCTGATTCCTTCGGTTCATATTCGCGATAATCTCGATTTACCCCCCAATAGTTACCGTCTCAGTCTGCTCGGTGTACCGATGGGCGAAGCCGAAGTAGTGCCGGGCAAGGATCTGGCGATCAATCCGGGAACGGTGTACGGCGAGCTTGAAGGCGTGCGCACCCGCGATCCGGCCTTCGGTCTGGAAGCGATCTGGATCGATCCGTCACAACGCGACCATGCTCAGACACTGGGTTATACTGTAGTCGACACCTCGACGGTTATCGCCACCCACCTGAGCCAGATGCTGCAGGAAAATGCGCACGAATTGATCGGCCACGATGAAGTCCAACATTTGATGGAAGTGCTCAAACGCAACTCCCCCAAGCTGGTGGAAAACCTGACACCGCAGCCGTTGCCCCTGTCAGTAATCGCCAAAGTGTTGCAGAATCTGTTGCAGGAACAAGTGTCGATCCGGGATTTGCGCACAATCGCCGAAACTTTGGCGGAACACGGCGCACACAGTCAGGATGCTGGCGTTTTGACCGAGCGGGTACGGGTCGCACTGGGACGGCAGATTGTGCAAAATATCTACGGAATGGTGCAGGAGCTGGCTGTCATGACGTTGCATCCCAATCTGGAACAGATTTTGCAACAATCAGTGCAGGGAGGTGATGGCAAGGTGATGGCGTTTGAACCGGGGTTGGCGCAAATGATGCACAACTCGTTGAAAGAAGCCACGCAAAACCAGCTGTCACTAGGAGAACCGGCCGTATTGCTGGTATCGCAGAATCTTCGTGCCTTTATTTCGCGCATGGTTCGCCACGGTATTCAGGGCTTGCAAGTGTTGAGTTTTGAAGAAATCCCGGAAGATAAACAAATCAAGGTGATAGCCA
>JANTFI010000191.1 GCA_024763505.1 Gammaproteobacteria bacterium | reverse complement strand
CCACCTTCTTCGGCCTCGAGTATTCCTCGATGCATCGCATCATCTTTCTGTATTACCTGATTCTGGTGCTGGCACTGTTTACCAACTGGTTTACCCTGCGCATTCGCAAACTGCCGATTGGACGCGCCTGGGAAGCCCTGCGTGAAGATGAAATCGCCTGCCGCTCGCTCGGTATCAATCCGACCAATACCAAGTTGACGGCGTTCTCGATCGGCGCCATGTTCGGTGGTTTTGCCGGTTCATTTTTTGCGACGAGACAAGGCTTTATCAGCCCCGAGAGTTTTACCTTTATCGAATCTGCGGTCATTCTGGCGATTGTCGTACTCGGCGGTCTGGGCAGCCAGATCGGTGTCGTTATCGCGGCGGTGTTGCTGATCGGCGGTACCGAGGTTTTTCGTGAATTGTCAGAATACCGCATGCTGGCGTTCGGCGCGCTGATGGTGGCCGTCATGGTGTGGAAGCCGCGCGGATTATTCTCGATGCGTAAACCGACGGTCATCCTGAAGGGCAAGAAAATCGTTCAATCGCAGGCTGGCGAGGGTACCGGCTAATGACAGAGCAGTTACCCAATACCGTGCCTTCCGGCGCGCGACCGCTTTTGACGGTCGAGCATTTGACGATGCGCTTTGGTGGTCTGGTCGCGATCAATGATGTTTCTTTCACCGCCGGAGACGGCGAGATAACCGCCATTATCGGCCCCAACGGAGCCGGTAAAACCACCGTTTTCAATTGTCTGACCGGGTTTTATCAACCGACGATCGGACGACTGTCGCTGACCCCTCGACAAGGTGAACCCCGACTGCTGGAGCGCATGGAAGGCTTTCGCATTGCGCAACGCGCCCGGGTCGCCCGTACCTTCCAGAATATTCGCCTGTTCCCGGCCATGTCGGTACTGGAAAATCTGGTGGTCGCTCAGCATAACGTATTGATGAAAGCCTCCGGTTTGACGGTGAAAGGTTTATTCGGTTTTCCCGGTTATCGCAAGGCAGAACAGCAAGCGGTAGAACTGGCCAGTTACTGGCTGGAACAGGTCGGATTGGTCGAGTTGGCCAACACCAGTGCCGGTAGTCTGCCGTACGGCGATCAGCGCCGCCTGGAAATCGCCCGCGCGATGTGTACCGAGCCTGTTTTGTTATGTCTGGATGAGCCGGCAGCCGGACTCAACCCGAAAGAGTCCTCCGACCTCAACCTGTTACTGAACAAGATTAAGGATGAGCACAAAATCGGTATTCTGCTGATCGAGCACGACATGAGTGTAGTAATGGAAATATCCGACCATATCGTGGTGCTCGATTACGGCTGCAAGATTTCTGATGGCACGCCTGATCATATCCGCAGTGATCCGACCGTGATTCGCGCCTACCTGGGCGAGGAAGAAGACGATGAAATCCCTGCTGATATCGCAGAAGATATGGACATCGAGGAGAAGCCGTAATGCTGACGCTGTCATCTGTCCATACCTATTACGGTAATATCGAGGCATTGCGTGGTATCGATCTGCAAGTCAACGAAGGTGAAATTGTCACCATTATCGGTGCCAATGGCGCAGGCAAGAGTACTACTCTGATGTCAATGTGCGGTGCGCCCCGTCCATCCACCGGTTCAGTCACTTTCGACGGTCAGGACATTACCCACATGCAGACCCACGACATCGTGCGTCTTGGCATTGCCCAATCGCCGGAAGGCCGCAGAATTTTTCCGCGGATGACGGTGATGGAAAACCTGCAGATGGGCGCGGTCACAACCGATGAGCAATTTTTTGACGCCGACCTGCGACGTGTGACCGAACTGTTTCCGATTCTCAGACAGCGCGAAAACCAGCGCGGTGGTACCCTGTCCGGCGGCGAGCAGCAAATGCTGGCGATTGCCCGCGCCATGATGAGTCGCCCTCGCCTGCTGTTGCTCGACGAGCCATCGCTGGGGCTGGCCCCGCTAGTCGTCAAGCAGATTTTCGAAGTCATCAAACAAATCAACCAGGAAGACAATGTTACCGTGCTGCTGGTCGAGCAGAATGCCTTTCACGCGCTGAAACTGGCACATCGTGGCTATGTCATGGTCAACGGACAGATCACCATCAGCGGCAGTGGTGAAGAATTGCTGCAAAAGCCCGAAGTTCGCGCAGCCTATCTGGAGGGCGGATAATGAACTGGCCTGTTTTTATCGGCATTACGGTCGTGCTGGCCGGTGGCGCAGCCTGGATGATGGGTCAATCGCTAGCCAACACCTGGCGTCCAGTCTGGCAGGTATTTATCTATGCCCTGCTGCTCGGGCTGGCCGATCGATTCATGATTTACGCATTATTCGATGGAGAATTGCTTTCGCTAAGCAGATTCATCGTGGATTCAGTTACCCTGACTATCATCGGGCTCGTTTCCTGGCGTTACAACCAGGTCAGGATGATGGTCAAACAATACCCCTGGCTGTATAGACGCGCCAGTTGGTTTCACTGGGTTGAACAGGATTCCGCTTGATTTCGAAATTCGGTATCATGGGCCTGTTCAACAAAACTTGACTCACATAAAACAGGAAGAGGACATTTCTAATGATTAAACGCACAACTCTATTAACTGCCGTACTCTTTGGCGCTTTGGGCTTTTCATCCGCCCAGGCTGAAATCAAGATTGCCACGGCCGGACCGATGACTGGCCAATACGCCAGTTTTGGTCAACAAATGAAAGCCGGTGCCGAACAGGCGGTTGCCGACATTAATGCAGCTGGTGGGGTGCTTGGGCAAAAGCTGGTACTGGAGGTGGGCGATGATGCCTGTGATCCGAAACAGGCCGTAGCCGTAGCCAACCAGATGGTCAACAAGGGCGTAGTCTTTATGGCCGGTCACTTTTGCTCGGGTTCATCTATTCCGGCATCCAAGGTATATGAAGAAGAGGGCATCGTGCAGATTTCTCCAGCATCTACCAACCCCAAGCTGACCGAAGAAGGCGGTGACAATGTTTATCGTGTGTGTGGTCGCGACGACCAGCAAGGCATGGTAGCCGGTGAATTTCTGGCCAAGAAATACAAGGGCAAGAATATCGCCATCATCCATGACAAGACCGCCTATGGTAAAGGTCTGGCTGATGAAACCCGCAAATATTTGCGCAAGGCCGGTGGCAAGGAAAAGATGTATGAAGCCATCACCGCTGGTGAAAAGGATTACTCAGCGCTGGTTTCCAAGCTCAAGCGCAATAAAATCGATGTAATCTATCTTGGTGGTTATCACACTGAAGCGGGCTTGATCATTCGTCAGATGCGCGATCAGGGCATGAAAACCGTACTGGTATCCGGCGACGCACTGGTGACCGATGAATTCTGGCAAATCACTGGTTCTGCCGGCGAAGGCACACTGATGACATTCAGCCCCGACCCGCGTAAAAACCCGGATGCAGCCCCGGTCGTTAAGGAATTTCGTGCCAAGGGTATCGAGCCGGAAGGTTATGTTCTGTACACCTACGGTGCTATTCAAGCCTGGGCGCAAGCAGTTAACAAGGCAGGCTCAACCGACACCAATAAAGTCATCAAGGCGTTAAACACTGGCCGTTTCAACACGGTTCTGGGTAAGATCGGTTTTGACAAGAAAGGTGATGTGACTGCACCCGGATATGTCTTCTATGTATGGAAGAATGGCAAATACGATTACCTGAAATAAGGAAAATCGTTTCCACCATGAAAAAGCCCGGACAGCGATGTCCGGGCTTTTTTGTGTCTGGCTTTTGGCGTTGCCGAACAGATTACAGATCGAACTCGACGCCCTGCGCCAGTGGTAATTCCCT
>JANTFI010000190.1 GCA_024763505.1 Gammaproteobacteria bacterium | reverse complement strand
TCCAGTTCAACCTCAGCCTGTACCCCCTGGCCAGTACGAACGAATAAGTCAGCCAGCTTGAGTCGGATGAACGGATTCTCGGGGTCCTGTTTAGCGGCGTTTTTAAGATGGATCAAGGCGGTTGAGAGCTGGTTTCTTGCCATCGCCTGATCGGCCAGTGAGATCAATGTCTGCGGGCTTTCGGCCTTTCCCATCAAAGGACTTGCAAGCAGAATCAAAATCAGTAGAGGCTTGATAAATTTCGGGAACATGAGTGCATAAAAGGCGGAAAATACAGCCTTGAATTATAAGCAGGGCGCAAAAAAAAAAGCGCGAACAAGTCGCGCTTTTCGGGGGTATTGCTTGGTGGTGCTAGCTACGCAATTTTCTTCTGCGCCATCCAGCCGAGAAAATACCGACTGCACCGATACCAAACAAGGCCAGAATTGAAGGCTCCGGGACGGGAGTAGAACCACCAGTATTCTGAGCAAGTTGAATCGATCCATTAATCGCGTCATTACCGCAAGACATCGTCCAGTGTGCATCAACAGTGAAGTTATCCGACAAGCCGGTAATGCCATCCAGATTAAAGGTTACCTGTCGATAAAAACTTTTATTGTACTTGGACGCATCATCCAGTCGTTGAACCCAACCTGCGCCCTTATCATTCATAGACAGGCTGGTAATCTTGTTACCCCAGTCCATTGCAAAAGGAGATGATGAACTAAAGCTGATATCGTTATCCCATCCGCCGACACGATACAATCCGGCGGAATCAATACCATTGCTGCCGCCACTCATGTACGAATATACTTTCTGACCGGTGGAGTCTTCGGTATAGAGGCCAAAATCCACCGCATATTCATAACTGTTGTTGGTTACACGTGTGTCGCCAAGAACCACATTGCCATCGAAGGACAGGGCCAAGTCTCCGGCATAAAAATCATCATTGTAATTGCTGCTGTAATAATGACCATCTTTGATGTCAAAACCGGTTTGCAAACCAATCGACAGATCATTGGTAGTAGCGTTGTATTTGTAGAACAGATATTCCGCATCGAATTTTTGACCACCGCCGCCAGGCCCGACAATACCGTCATCATCAGCAAACATGGTCCAGCCATCGGTTTGCCAGAAATCAAACGCCTTGTTGTCTTTCCAGTTAGCTTGTGCAACGCCACAGGCTGTAATTGCGGTCACAATAATAATCGGTCTTAACTTCATCTGACTATTTCCTTATTTCAAAAAATTATAGATTATGGATTAGCTAAAAAAAGCAATTATTGTGCCATCAATAAAATTCCACGGATTATCAAGAAAGTAAAATGAATCCTCAGGAGGGGGTAAGAAAAAATGTAAAGGATTCTTTACATTTTTGGGAGGCAAACTGTCAGATTATTTTACAGTCTGCTGTTTGATATCGTATGGCATGGAAGGCGGAGTGATCGATTATCGTGCAATCCATCTCGACGCGATTCCGGCTTGGAGCCAGAAAAGGTTATGCCGGAGGGCAAAATGTTGCTGCTACATTGTATGAGTTGCTTTGTCTGCCTGCAGAGCGCCAGCTAGAAAACCTTCAATTTTATTACGGGTTGCGCCGTCATCTTGTGAGCTGAATTGAACGCCAATTCCGGCCGCTTTGTTGTTTTGAGCGCCTTGTGGCGTCACCCAGATGATCTTGCCGGCTACCGGCAATCGCTCCTTGTCGTCCATTAGCGTCAGCAGCATGAACACTTCATCCCCCAGCGAATATTTTTTGTTGGTGGGTATGAACAAGCCTCCGTTTTGCACGTAAGGCATGTAGGCTGCGTAAAGTGCGCTTTTATCCTTGATGTTGAGTGACAGAATGCCCTGACTGCCTGCGGCCATGATGGTTCCTCTGAGATTATGTTGTTAATTGTTTCAAAGATATTAGCACGTCTTCGAGCTGAAGTTGCAGATTCAGATTATTGTCTTGCACTGCCAGCTGCCGTTGTTGCCGGGTGTATAGATCCAGCAGAGCCTGCAGTTTTTGTTTTCTGAATTGCACATCTTTGGATTGCCCATTTAGCTTGGGTAGCCAGGATTTGATCTGATTTTCCATGATCGATTGCAAAATCAGGCTCAGCACTTCAGAGTCATACTTCTTCAGCCCGCTCGTCATGCTGACTACGTCAATTTTATCCGATAGGTATTTCTGCAGTAATTCCTTGAAACGCTCAAACTGCTGGGCATAGTCCTGCTGGTGCAACTGCCAGGCAAGTTCGGCATCATTCCCGCTGTAATCCAGAAATTGGTGGCTTTCGGATTCCGTCAAGCCTTTTGAAACCAGCCACTGCACAGCGATTTCTCGTTGCGGCTTTTCTATCACCCATTGTTGGCAACGGCTGCGAATCGTTACCGGAAGTCGGCCTGCATTGTGCGTGAGCAGAGTCAGCACGGCACCCTGAGTCGGTTCCTCCAGCGTTTTCAGTAAGGCATTGGCGGAAGAGGTATTCATTTTCTCCGCCGGATAGATCAGTGCTACCTTGCCGGCTTCATGGCTGTTGGTCAGCGAAATCTGGTGGATCAACCGCCGGATTTGATCGATTTTGATATCCTTGTTCGGTTTATGCGTGCGTTCGTTTTCGAGCAAGGTGGTATAGCTGAAATCCGGAAAATTATTCTGTTGTAGCGACTGGCAAGCTGCGCATTCCCCGCAAGGTTTCGTGCCCTGTTCTGCCCGGCACAACAAAGCGCTGGCCAGTTGCCAGCCAAAGCTCGCGCTGTCTGTGGCAGAGCGTGTTTCTATCAGCAGGGCGTGAGGTAATTTCCCGGCCTGTTGAAATGCCAATAATTGATCGATCACCGGCTGCTGCCATGGCAGGGCGTGGGCTGAAATGAGATCAGGATCGGTTGCGTCAGGTTTCATCGCTGGCGGCCAGTTGCAAGTGGAAAAAATCATTGACGCATTGGCGAACCTGTTGGCTGACTTCGTCCATCGAACCGCTGGCATCGATCAAGCGATATTGACCCGGATTGGATAGGGCGATCTGGCGGAAAGCCGCGCGCACCTTCTGATGATAAGCAGCCCCCTTTTTTTCAAATCGGTCTTCTCCGGCGCCACGCGCTTCGGCGCGAGCCAATGCAACGGATTCATCGATATCGAGTATCAATACCAGTGCCGGACTAAAATCGCCGATACATAATTGGTGGATCTGCTCGACCAGCTCCAGCCCGAGTTCGCCCGCGATGCCCTGAAAAGCTCGGCTGGAATCGGCAAACCGGTCGCTGATCACCCACCTGCCCTGATCGAGGGCAGGCCACAAAGTGTCCCGGCAATGTGCGCGGCGGGCCGCAACCATCAACAATAATTCAGTCATGCTGTCCCATTTTTTCGGGTCGCCGTTGACCAGTAATGCGCGAATATCTTCAGCTGCTGCAGAGCCACCCGGCTCTCGGGTCAGAATGCAGTCGAACCCGGCTTGCAGCATGGATTTATGTAGTCTCCGGGTTTGAACGCCTTTGCCTGAACCATCGACGCCATCGATGACAATCATCCGGTTGTGTTTATTCGATTGGCTGGAAGAGGTGGTTGTATTCATCCGGGTTCGGCCTTACGTTTGGGTTTTCGCCCCTTCAGCTGGTATTTACTGACGGCGGCATTATGCTCTTTCAGGGTGGCTGAAAAATGATGGGTACCATCCCCTTTGGAGACAAAATAGATGGCATCACTGTCGGCCGGGTGCAGGGCTGCGCGGATCGCATCGACACCGGGTAAAGCGATGGGAGTAGGCGGCAACCCTTTGTGCAGGTAAGTGTTGTAGGGCGTATCCCTGCGTAAATCGCGATAACGTATATCGCCGTCGAAAT
>JANTFI010000189.1 GCA_024763505.1 Gammaproteobacteria bacterium | reverse complement strand
GGTAGACGCGCTAGCTTCAGGTGCTAGTGGCCTTACGGTCGTGGAGGTTCAAGTCCTCTCCTGGGCACCATTTCAGATTTCCCTGTCTCAATTGACCCTCAATCTCAGAAACAACCCTTGATTCTATTCTGGAATCTCTCGCTTTTTGCAGAATTCAGCATCCAGTGCCAGGCACTCGCCGTAGCCGTCTTCCCATCTGTTTGCAGAGCTGATTTCTTTTGCCAATGGCGGACATCCGCAATTAAGTCAAACTCCCTTATGAGTTCATTAAATCGGCAGGTAATAGCGAAACCAGATTTTTTGGATTCCCTGAGCTAACGGCTCCAATCACCGTTTGAAGCGCGACACCGGTGATCGAAAAGAGGCAACTCCGGGGTGCAAGTCGCTGGTCACCCCGGGGTTGTATTATCTCTGCAACTGTGCAGACATCAATGATCGATAATCAGGTTTCCGTTATCCAGCAGATTGTCCAAGATTTGCTGGTCCGCCAGGGTGCCGCCCGCAGTCAAGTCAACATTGTTCAACACGACTTGCTGGGTAACACCCGAATTGCCATCAACATCGATGTGAATTGTGGTATCACCGCTGGCGCTGTCGTAACTGAAATTGAGATAGGCATCCAGCGAGTTGTCGGTTTCGTTTTGCAGCATATCGGATAAATCCAGCACATCGCCACCGTTACCTACACTGAAATCGGCAATCACATCGACCGCCGGATTGGCCAGACTGCCTGCATCACCTGCCTCAAGCGCGAAGATATCGATGCCGGCACCACCAACCAGACTGTCATCACCGGCACCGCCGACCAGCAAATCATTGCCAGCGCCACCCTGCAACTGATCATCGCCGGCATTACCCAGCAAGACATCATCTCCGGCATTACCGCTCAAGCTGTCATTTTGATCGCCAGCCAGCAGAATTTCGGAGGCATCGGTTCCGCTCAGCGTGTTGCTGTCGATCGCGCTCAAATCGACGCTGCTGCTATCGAGTATGCCGCTGCCATTGTCAATGCTGTACTCGAAGCTGCCGAGTGAAGTTTCAGAGTAATCCGCATTGTCGGTATCGATGGTAAGATATAGATCATAGTTACCGCTATCACCGGGGTTTTGCGCCTCGAGAACGATATAATATTCACCCGCGCTGTCGGCGGTAAACCCGCCCCACGGACTGGAGCCACTATTGGAAATCGTACTGATGTAGTTCCCGTTGGCATCAAACACACTGGCATTCATGGCAAAACCGGCATTATCGACATCCACCCACAGCAATTCACCTTTGGCCAGCGTAACCGACATCCAGTCCTGATCCGAAGCATTCTTTTCGATCTTGCCATAGTAGCCGACCGCATAGCCATTGAGACCGGAACTTTCTCCCGGCAAATTACCGGAGTTGGAACTGAACAAAGAGCGGTCGCTCAAATCAGTCGCTGTAGCCAACGTGTCATTGCGATTACCACCTTCGTTGCGGTGATTAAGCTCAAAGGCCTGGGCCACCGTTTCGAAATCATTTTCTGACAGAAATACAGCAGCACTGGCTGGATCAAAAAGCACATCGCTTCCTGCAATGGTGGCCGCACCATTCCGGGCCGAGTCGACTGCAGACACAGATGCCGATTGAGGATGCCGATCATTGTGCATCAACGCCGCGTCTGACAAGGTCAGCGGTGTGCCATCGCTTACGTTGGTGATGACAATATCGCGGTTGGCATCGATGCCGGGCTGGTAATCGATATTGAATTGAATGGTTGAACTGAATTGATCCCCATCGTTATCGATCACGGTAATCGGGAAAACCTCAGACTGCCCCAGCACCGATTGATCTACATCCAGTGTGTACTGATATTCGCCAGAGACGAAATCTATATCCAACTGTCCTCCCAAAGCTGTCTTCACTGACAGCGTTGATGGATCTCCGGCCGATGGATTGTAGCTGTAAGGTGTTCCGTCGATCTCGATTTCAGTAATGTAACCACCGTCTGCGCCGATGACAAAACCCGTCGCGCCATTGGCTCCCAGTACATTCAACGAACCGGAGATAACATTATTACTGACGGTATCGAGCAGCGTTGCGGTCAGGTCGAGCGGGTTATCGACGGTAATGGCATACGCCTCACTGCCATTAACTTCGGGGTAAGCGACCTGTTCAAGATCAGCCAGATTGGCCGCACCGATGCCGATACCAAATGCGATATCGGCGTTTTCGCTTACATAGGCTTCCCACGCCGCCTGCCCGGTCAAGTCATTGCCATTGGCATTGGTGTAAGTAATGGTGTCATCGACACCATATCCATTGTTTGGCTCACCATCTGAGATGAAATAAATCAGATTCTGGTCAGCACTTGCTGGTGGTGGAGCCGATTGAATCTGTGCATTCAGAGCGGCGTCATAACGTGTTCCACCACCTGCCGACAGTGCATCAATATAATCCAGTGCAGCATATACATCGTCAACAAACCAGTTCGAAGTCGTTACCGAACTGGAGAAAGCCACGATTTGCACGTTGACGTTGCCAAGATCATCCACTTCGTTGATCAGGGCCTGCAAGGATTGCTTGGCTACATCGAGTCGGCTCTGGCCATTGCCGGCATCCCAGCCCATGCTGCCCGACACATCGAGTACGATCGACAGGTTGTACTCCATCGGGTCGGCAGTCGCAGCAAGGTTTTGAAGCACCGGATCTCCACCCGGCGCATCGTCGGTAATGGCTACCGTCAAATCATTCGAGCTGGTTTGACCTGTCGCGCTATCAGTCAGCGTATAGCTGAAACTCTCGGTCACGTTGTCGCCAGCGCTGGCTGAAGTCAGTGTGAACACATAGTCACCGGCGCGATGGATTCCATCATCTTCTGTATAAACCGTGAGAGTGCCAAAATCGCTATTAATATTGATGACACCATTGGCCGGGGTGGCTGCTACACCGCCAAAGCTCAGGCTGGTGATGGCAGTATTGCCGCCAATACCAGTGTCATTATCGAGCAGATTGCCGCGGCCTATTTCGGCATCGCTCTGCGATTGTGTGCCATTGGCCAGACCGGCTTCCTGCACGCTGACAGAATCGGCGATGGCGGTATTGATATTGTCATGTACCAGAGTCAGACTGGCAGAAGAAGTATCGCCGTCGGCATCCTGCAAGGTGTAACTAAATACATCATCACTCACCGGCGCGACCACAAGCTCATTCGAACTGTAACTGTAAGCGCCATCGCGGTTAATGACCAGATCGCCATGATCGGCAGGGATGGTCAGGCTATCGTTGCCACCGAAGGAATAATCCACACCCTGATAATGAACTGAAATCAGCTCGACCGGCGCATCCTGCCCCAGATTGTCGGCCGCCATACCAGCCCCGCCTTCACCTGTGACGACATCGCCATAAACCGTACCGCCATAGCCAACACTATCGGTATCGTCAGCGGCTACCGGCGCGCTGTCGGTGACATCGATGTTGACTGTGGACCAGGCTGAATCGAGCGTTCCGTCCGTAGCCTGATACGCGAAGCTGTCGACCAGCGTGTCGCTGGCGCTGTGATCGAGGCTCGCCGGAGCCGAGTAAGTGTAAGAACCATCGGCACTCAACAGCACGGTACCGCCCAGCGCCGTGGTGATGGTGGCGATGCCATCGGCTGCCACCGCACCGGCCCCGGAACTGTCCGCTGCAAAACGCACCACACTGAGGTTAACATTATCGACATCTGAATCGTTGGCCAACACACCATTGGTGACGTTGACCGCAAGCACCGAACCCTCAATTACAGAAGCGCTATCCAACTGAGCCATCGGTGCATCGTTGGTTCCAGTAACGGTGACATTAACGGTCTGGGTATCGCTCGCACCATTATTATCGGTGACGGTGATATCGAAACTGACGTTGG
>JANTFI010000188.1 GCA_024763505.1 Gammaproteobacteria bacterium | reverse complement strand
ACCATTACCTCACGTACATGAATAATCGCGTCCCTGTTGATTTTTTTGCGCTTGCGAATATCGCCAAAGCGCAGTTTCAGGTCCAGCTGCTGCTTCAGGTGATACGATGAATAGCAAGCTTGATCTGAATCATGTAATGTATCGCCGCCAGCGGCATGCGCGCCGGATGTCAGCGCTCCGATCGCAAATAATACACCGGCGATTATTCCACTACACTCACATTTCATCGTTACCATTCCAGCGTGACATCAACCGGGTTTTCGTCATAGATCGTCCATTTGTCGTCAAACAGATATCCTGAATCATACAGGTTTACCTTTTTGGTTTTTTCCTTAAACGACCATAGCGAATAATATTTGACGAAGGCATCGACCTTGCCCTTGAGCAGATTGAGCTCGGCCAGTAGCGAGCTGCCTACCCCAAGGGTGAATTTTGGTTCCGAATTGTCCATCGTGAAACCTGCGTTGGCATCAAAAGTCAGTTTTTGATTGATCGCTTCGATCGTGCCCGTGATGCCAGCGATAGCGACATCGGCCTTGAGGAAAGCTGACAGCTTCAAATCCTGCACGACTTTGGCACTGGCACTTAAACCTGGTGTCGTCAATTCATAATTGATATCCAGCGAGCCTTCTAGTCCACCTGAAATGCGCACTGGAATCACCCACACCATGAATATCTGGTTAAAGAATTCCTCACTGACCTCTTGTGCAAAAAACGGATCGCTGGGGTTGAGTGTGATGTCGGGCATCACCACATTGCCAAGATCATCGGCTGGATCGAATGTCTGCGTCAGTGTGGTGTTAACAATTTCGCCTTCGCCGATCACACGAATACCAAAAAACTCAAAGGTGAAACTCGCTCCATTGCCGACCACAATATTTGGTGAATTCGCGCCACTCGTCGAAATCTTTTTATTGAAGTAGCGCTTGAGTGCGAAGTTGACATCAATGATGTCGGCTTTGGCGATATCGAACAGCGCGAAGTTGAAATTCAGGTGGCCTTGCTCGGTTGCACCGAGTGCTGGCATATAGTCGACAAAAGCTTCCGCGCCGTAAGATAGTGATACTTTGGCAAGATCGTCACTACCCCAGTCCTGCTGATGAAATTTGCCAACATAAAACAAACGACCATCGTTATCGAGTTCAACGCCGTTGGCATCGCGGAAAAAATCATCCGCCAATGCGAAATTATCTTCCACCATCAACTCCTTGAAAAAAATGCCTTGATCGACCTTGAGAAAGCCATGTTTCGATTTGAGTTTATTGCCCTCAAATTCAAGTTGTTGCGTGGTATTGAAAGGAATCGGGTCGAAGGGACCGAACAAAACGCATTTTTCCAGCCGTGCTTCTTTGGGAATTGTGCCGCCACCGCCGGAAACTACGGAATCGACATTGACGGTGATGCAATAATTATTGTCGTCGAGGTCCTTGATCTTACTGATGTACTGCCGGGTATTGGTATCGTAGCGCCAAAGCATACTATCGTTCGGTGTATCAATGCAGTTTGTTACACCAATGATGCTTGAAGAGTCTGCGATGATCTTTCCGGTATCAATATCAGTGGATACCCTCAGACATTCAGTATCACCGCTGCCCGCGCGTAGCACCGTAAAGCCCAATGCCTGTTCTCCTGTTTGCATTTTCAGGCGGCTGGGTTGACTGACCAGAGGCAGAAAAAAATCTATCGGCGCACCGGCGCTCACTTCAACGCCATTGTCGAGGTAAAACAGGGAGAGCTGGAAGTGAGCATCTTCCACGCTCTGGTCGGCAATGTCTCCGATCGGAGTGGCTCTTTTGAGCAAAATCTTCTGGGTTGCCAGCGGCGCGTAAGCTACTACCGGTAATCTGGCCGCACTGGTTTCACTGCGGTCTACCTGAAACTGCGCCTGCAAGTCGACAGTTGAATTGCCCAGCTCATCGTCCCCCAGTAGCCCTAGCGGATGGGTTGTACCCGCCGGCTCGATATATTCCATCTTCAAAATGACGTTTTCGGTCAGATTGAATGTGGTGACATCAAGCTCGATGAAGGTCTGGAAAACCGGGTCCTGGGTAAAGCCGTTGATGCCGACATTAGCGTTGGCTTCCAGTTCGGTGAAGTCATTGCTGTCGATCAGTTTGGGGGTGCGCTTCAACTTCATCGCGACCTGTTCGAGTTTGTGGATATTAAGCTCACGGCTATCGACCAGCACCGGGGTGAACCCTGCATCGGTTTCATTGACTGGCTGATCTCCGGCCAGGAAATCGATGGATGGTGTAATCACAACCTTGAAGGTTTCATCCGTTTCGAGCACCGGCAACTTGGCATGAATCAGTGCCTGCATGTCGCCGCTCTCGATACTTTCCACAAAGACGCCCTGGAGTTCGGTCAGGTCCGGTAAACCAGCAACGCCGGACGAAATATCAACCACCTCGGCCAGTGTCGAACCAGCGCCGATCTGTGCAAAAAGACTTTGCGGAAGCAGGTAAGCCGACAGGGCGTAATCGCTGACTGCTGATGTCGCTTCGAAGAATACTTCTATCGTTACGAGTTGTCCTGAATCGAGATTAGTAGTATCGAGTTCGGTGGGTCTGTCAAGACTGGAATCGATATGACCGTCATACAGTTTAATCTGATGAAACGTGGCGGCTTTAGCCCGGGTCAGAAAATCGGGGTTAGAGGGAATCGGTTGCGGGTCGCTGCCACCTCCGGAATTGCCGCCGGTATCGGGAGGAGTGTCTTCAGTGTCTCCGCTACCTGAGCATGCACCGAGTGTGCCCAGCATAACAATGGCCATCAAGCACAACAGAAAACCGCGAATGGACAGCAAAGGTCGGCAAGTCGATAGCGGATCGGTACGGTTGTTCATAATGAATCCCTCTCTGTTATAAGGGTTTGAACTGTACCCTTGAGCCTTGAAATTATTTTTTTCACTGTAACAAGGTGTTGATTGAAGGGTAAAATTATGAATTCTAATCAGCTGATCGGACCGGCTAATCAATATGCATATCAATAGTGAACGATTGCGAGCGTTTCACCAGCTTTGTAAAGACCGCAATTTCCACCGCGCGGCCGAACATATTCATATTTCCCAGTCTGCGCTGTCGCAACGCATCATGAAGCTGGAACAAGATATTGAAACGACACTGGTAGTCCGTGGAGTTGATGGGGTGTCCCTGACCGATGCCGGAGAGAAGCTGTTCGACTTTGCCTGTAACCTGTACAACATGGAGCAGGATACGCTGGCGTCGATCAAACACGGTGAAGATGGTTGTTTAAGCGGCAGCCTCAGAATTGCAGCCTACAGCTCGATTTTGCGCTCAGCCGTAACACCGTCTCTGGCACCGTTGGTTCGAAAATCAAGCGAAATACATGTCGAATTTTTCAGAAGAGAAATGAATCAGATACCCGCCATGCTGAAAACAGGCGAGGCGGATTTTATATTGCTCGATTATGCGATCGAGGATGCAACGATGAAGTCTCAACAGGTGGGGACAGAGCATCTGGTGCATATACAAAACCAGAACTGTACGGACGAGGACCAGGTCTTTCTTGACCATGACGCCAACGATATGACGACGTATGATTATTTCAAGAATCAGCGTCTCAAGCCGAAGGCAATACGGCGTAATTACTACGATGATATTTATGGAATCATCAATGGTGTTCAGCTCGGGATGGGGCAGGCCATCGTGTCTCGTCACCTGATTCATGGCATGGATGAAATTCGAGTCATCGAGCATAAAAACCCGGTATCGAATCCGGTGATGCTTTATTACAATCGTAATCGCTATCTCACCAGGCTGCATAGGGCTGTCATTGAGAATCTGCAGCAAAATATCGATGGATTCCTGAGTTGAAAATCCTGCACACATCCGACTGGCACATCGGCCGCCAGTTTCATCATGTCTCGTTACTG
>JANTFI010000187.1 GCA_024763505.1 Gammaproteobacteria bacterium | reverse complement strand
TTCAATAGCCAGTATTGTGGCAACCGCGAAAATCATGCGTATTGTTTTCATGTTCCTCTCCTTAATCATCCGATGGCTGACGGGTTTTCCGTAGCGTTTTAAAAAAAATTATCATGTCGACTTGAGTACCTGTTTCAAGGACCGGAAAAAATCATTGATCTGAAATCACTTTTTCCCAGCAGTTTTCCATCCGCGCCGATGGCCAAAGTTCGCCAAACATAGCGCTCGCCGGTTTGCAGACGCTGCAACACCAGCAGTGTCAAAAAGCTGGAATGTTGGTGGCTGGGCAGCAAAATTCCGGTCGCAAGCGTTTTGCCCTTTTCACTCTGACCCTTTTTTTCTTGATCAGGATTTATTTCCATCTCTGCTTCTTTAAGCAGATAGATTTCAAGCTGATAACTGACAGCAGCCGCGACCGGTTGCCAAATGAATTCGGTTGATGAATCGATAACCGTATCGGGCAGCGGCGATTGCAGTTTGATTTTTTTAATGACATTGCGGACAGGTTCTGCCTGAATAACGCTGTAACGAAGAAGCGAGTCCGCCACGCTCACATCCGGCAATCCAATTCTCAATCGTAAAACATAATTACCGACCTGGCGGGCTGGCAGTATCGGGCTTTCGAGTATGATGCTGCGCCCGGCACCCAGAAACCGTCGAACGGTTTTCAATCGTTTAAAAACCGGTGTTCCTGCCGCAGTGGCTGGCGTGGCGACTTCCCAGGCCAGGCTGAGCAACCCGCTTCCGCTATAGCTGATGAATGCACTGGCGGTGACGGGATTTTCGCGCTGCATTATCTTTTGGATAGAGCCATCCTGAAAACGCAAATCAATCCGCGAAATATTCAAGGTGCCAGTGCCATCGGAGGTGATTGTTAGCGTCACCGAGCTGGTGAAATCCGGACGGCCGCTTTCATCGCTGAAGGTTCTGATGTATTGAATGCTTCGGCGGCCTGCCTGACGGGCCGCAAACAGAACCTGACGGGGCACACGCAAGGTTTCGGGAATGGAGAAGTTATTGACCCGCCCGCTAATCAGGTTGGTTCGTATGCGTTGTCTGTGGGTCGCAACCGGAATCTGGTTCACCTCGAAACGCCCTTCCGTGGAAAACACCTGGTACGCCTGTCCCGGAGAATTCGTTCTGGTACTGTCGGATTGCCCGCTCCAGATGATTCGCAGCGAATTGGCCTGTCTGTCCCGGATCAATCCGCCACCCTGAATGGAGGCGCTGAGCGGCCCGGTCAATGCTGCAAAAACCGTATCCGGCAACCCCGCCTGCATCAGCAGCAGGCACAGCAGGGTTAGAAATTTATGGCTGAAAATTCTGTGCTGGTTCATGTTTTCTCCGTCATTCCCTGGCTGGAACCGGGTTCACTCGAGTGCCCCAGAAAAGGTTGATATCGAGAAACACTTCGTAAAAATGATTGTCGTTGATCGGGTCGAACTGATCTTCAAGATTGAAATAAGAAGCGCGGAGCTGGACATCCAGCCCGGGAGAAATTCCCTTGGGGCGTAAAACCTGTTTGGCCAGCGTTGCGCCGACCGCCATTTGCTGACGCAGAGAAGGGTTTATGCTGGTTGCAGCCTGGTCTGTTTGCTCGTAATCGATATGGATGCTGCTCGTCATGGCTTGCGCGTCAAACACAGAATCGAAAGCAATACTGATCGCGTAAAACCCGCTATCCGAAATGTCTTGCAGCCCATGTGTATCATCGTGGCTGAATGACGCGGTCAGCCGGTGACGTTCATGGATGTCGATCTCACCTCCGATTTCCATGCCCAGTATTTCGCGATCGGACTGGCTACTCGCTGCGTCATCAAACCAGTCGTAACGCAGTGTCAGGTAACCACTTGCGCGTTTGTAATCGAGCTGGTTCACCAACTCGATGAGTGTTGTGCGGTTATGATTGGCTGCAAGCGGTTGTGCATCGGCATCGAGTTCGATGCCCTGCTGTGACAGATGTGTTTGCTGAACCGAGAGACGATGCCTGCGATGCTCGAGTGCACTGCCGGAAATCGAAACGGCTGTAGAAAAATCCACATCAAAGCCGAATTGTCTCGATGTGTTGGTTGAATCAAAACGCCCATCGAGATTATCGTGAGCCGCCTTAACAAAAAGACTGGAGCGCCAAGCGCCACGTTGCAGACTGGCCGACAACGAGGTGGCATCGTTATCACTGACCAGATTCAGATTCGACATTGCATAAAAGTCAGGCTCGATCATCGCCCTTTCCAGAGTGATTCCCCATTGCCAGGCCTGGTCACGGCTATCGATATACTCTCCCGCATATTGCGAGGTAAAGCGCACGGCTGTGTCATCGACCCTGTCGAGGGTATATTCTGCACGATCGAAATCGAGACTTGAGCGTGCTGTCTCCAGTTTCAATCGCAACTGTCGATCCAGCAGTGCGCTTGCGATGACCAAGGCCTGCGTACTGCCGATAAATCTCTCCGCTGGCGTTCCGCTCGTGTCGAAACCGTTTTGGGTTCCGGAGATATATGCACTCGTAATGCTCAGTGCAGCCGGGTCGCCTCGAACAGGTTGAATACTCGCAACAATGCCGCCCAGGCGGTCGTCACCCTCTCCGATGCCGAGTCCGCCACCGAACCCTTGCAGGTCGTTGACATGTGTGCCGAACAATTGCAGATCGGCCTGGATTTGCGGAATGGAAAAAACACCTGAAACGCCCCGGCGATTGAAGTTCTGGTATATCAGACTGTTGTAATCGAGCGCATGGTGGCCGACATTCAAGCGCGCATGGTCGCCAGCCTCGACATGCAAAAGAAAAGGACCGAGATCGACGGCTCTGGCAGACTCGGGACGCGACGCTTCATCTTGCACAATGAAGCTGCCCTCGAACCCGACTTCGCTACCTGCATTGGCAGCAAGCAGAGTGGCTTCAGCCGCGCCGTTGGCCTGATATCGATCGAATTGTGTATTGTCCGGATGATGCTCGCGCGCCAGCACGGCACTGTTATTGAGCGATACTTCAGCGCCAGCATGCAGATTTTGAAAAGCTCGAGACTGGCGAACCTCGAATGGCCAGCTTGCGATTTCGACAATCTCGTCATCATCACCATAGGCCACCAGCCGCAAGCGATGCAAGCCGGTTTTCAATGGTGTTTTCGGGCGGTAAATAACCTGCTTCCCGTCAATGCTGACCAGAGAGGAAATATCAATGGCATTCAGTTCCAGCGCCAGTTGTGTGGTGACATTCTCCAAAATATCGACATCGAACTCGATAATAATGGCAGTGTCAGGCTCTCGATAATCCTTTGCTTGCGGCGGTAATAAACGGACGTTATAGGTGCTCGCCACCGCAAGTCCGGGCAACAATAAAATCGCCGATAATAAAAAGATTATTTCTAATCTTTTATTAAGCGAACACCACTGTGTATTCGCGTAGCCACAACCATTACCCTGTGACCCGAGCCGAATCAAAATCGATGCCCGGGTCAGAATGCGAGGAATTTTTTTTGGATCTTTCATGCCTTTCAAACCGCTTTTCAAACCGCAGTCTTTTGCTCTCATTCATTTACAACTGATGAGACTCAAGCTTAGAAATCCGTGGCGTCGAATGCGTGAGTAAAAACACTCAATTTTGGTAAGCGTGGTGTGAACCATTCCGCTTATTTCTGAAATGGGTGGGGGTCGGGCAGGGCTATCAAAGGTGAATGACTGCTTGATTGTAAACTTGAGCTACCCGGCGCTGTCGAATTGATTGCGGCAAGCAAACCATTACGGGTCTTATCGATGACTTGAGCAATTGAGTGCGGGGCTGTTTTGTCCGCTTAGTCACCGCTTATCGGCATTTACATTTCAATAATTTAAAGTCTCTTTTCCGGCAACCGTCAATAACTCTATGCAATTGAACCGCATGCTCAATACTGCTAAAAATAATC
>JANTFI010000186.1 GCA_024763505.1 Gammaproteobacteria bacterium | reverse complement strand
TCAGCGCCAGCTTGTCAGATAAACGGTTGTGAATTTCAGGGTGAATGAAATCCGACACATCTCCATCGAGCCGGGCGATTTCGCGCACCAGGCTGGACGATACAAAAGCAAATTTTTCCGCCGCGGTTAAAAATACGGTTTCAATCTCGGGCGCCAGCGACCGGTTCATGCCGGCCAGTTGTACTTCAAACTCGAAATCTGAAATCGCGCGTAACCCGCGGATGATAATCCGGGATCGGCATTCACGGGCAAAGTCGATCAGCAAGCCGGAAAATGGTTTGACCGAAACCTTCGGTTCATCGCGAAACACCAGTTGCAGCATTTCAATACGCTCGGCAAGCGTAAAGAAAGGCTTTTTCTGCGGGTTATCGGCGACCCCGATGACCACGCTGTCAAACATCTTCAGCGCGCGGCGGCACACATCGGTATGTCCGCATGTCACCGGGTCGAAGGTACCGGGGTAAATCGCAATCGAATTGATGCTCATGAGGTACCCTCAAACGTCGAAAAGGTCGCTGAGCAGACAGCTGCCAGCCAGAAACGCAGCATTTTAACCAGATACCCTGCATTGCGCCAGACCATAGCAAACCGCAGCGGCATTTTTTTGCTTAAGCCAGGTCAATTCCGCCTGCTTTAAGTGAAATGCTTCGTTTCCGGGCCATTCCAGATAGATGAAAGCCTTGTCATTCAACAGGTTATTTTCCAGCAACAAGGTCAAAACCTGATCGCGTAGATACCCCAGCGCATAGGGAGGATCAATAAAAACCAGATCATAGCGCGCAGAACTGTGCGCCAGAAACTGCGTGATATCCTGCTGGATGACCTGTACGTTTTGCGCGCCCAGACGCTGGCATTGCTGTCGCAGACTGGTGCAAGCCGAGCGGTCTTTTTCAACCAGCGTGACTTGCCGGGCTTCACGCGAGGCAGCTTCCAGCCCCAACCCGCCGGCACCGGCGAAACAGTCGAGCACCTGCGCACCGGGTACATCGAGGGTCAGCCAGTTGAACAGGGTTTCGCGGATGCGATCCGGCGTCGGGCGCAGCCCTTCGCCTTCCGGCACATCGATCTTGCGGCCACGCCATTGCCCACCGATGATGCGAATCTGCGAAGGTCGGCTCCGACCGGAGCGCGGTCGCGCTGAACGGCGAGCGGCTATGGCGCGGCTCCGACAATTACCCGCGACATCCGCTGCGGCTGCACCCGACGCCGAAAGGCATCGCGAATTTGCGCCGCATCGACCGTCATAATCTCGTTATTGAAACGATCGAGATAATCCAGTGGCATATCGTAAAAGTCGATCAAAGCCAGATAATCGACAATTTTCTTGTTGCTGTCGATCTTCAACGCAAAGCCGCCGGTGATATTCTTTTTCGCATGTTCCAGTTCTTCTTCAGTCGGACCCTGCTGAATGAATTCCTCCAGTAATTGATTGAGCAATCCGGCGGCTTCGCCCACCTGATCATTGCGCGTTTGCAACCCCATCTGAAAAGGCCCCTTGCCTTCCATCGGCAGAAAATAACTGTACACGCTGTACACCAGCCCGCGATCTTCTCGAATTTTTTGCATCAGGCGCGAACTGAATCCACTGCCACCGAGAATATGATTGCCCAGATACAGGGCATAATAATCCGGGTCGTTTCGCGTCAATACCGGCAGCCCCTGCAGGATATGGGTTTGCGTGGTTTTGAAATCGACCTGAACGGTTTTTCCGTGCTGCGGCGCGTGCGCGAGCGGAATCGGTTCTGCCGCCTGCCCCGGCTTGAGCCTGGCCGTCAGTTTTTCGGCCACGGCTTTGGCTTGCGCCAGCGTCAAGTCCCCCACCAGCGACAGATTGGCGTTGCGCGCCACATAATAGCGCTGATGAAATGCCTGCAAATCCTGCTTCGAGATCGCCTTGATCGTTTCGACCGTTCCCTGTTTTCCAATCGCGTAGGGATGCCCGGCATACAGGGTCTGGTAAAAGTGATCTTCCGTGACGCTGCCGATGGTTTCTTGCCGCTGCGCCAGCGCCGCCAGCATCGCACGCCGGTCACGTTCGATCGCTTGATCCGGAAACGAGGGCTGCGCCACCACGCGGGAAAACAAATCGACGACCGGATCCAGCAGTTTTGCATCGGTCAGCGTACGCAGACTGAGCCAGGCCATATCGCGTAACGAATCATGACCGAGTACCGCACCGACCGATTCGAAACCTTCCGCCACTTCGCTGGCATCCAGCTCGCCACTGCCTTCGACCAACAAGCCATTCACCAGACTCGAGATGCCGGGCAACTCCCCATCGCGCGAGCTGGCCGCACGAAAACTCAGACGGACATCCAGCATCGGCAGGTTATGGCTTTCCACGAACAGTACCTTGACCCCGTTTGATGTAGTCCAGTGCTGAATATCCAGAGCCTGCACGCTGCTGACAGCCAGCAGCAGGAACACACTCAACAGCAATTGTGGTATCCGGGTCATCATGGTTGCTTACGCTCCGGCCACAGCGTAGCCACGGTTAAATGTTTGTCATCAAAATATTTCTTTGCCACACGTTGCACATCGGCTGCGCTGACGGCGCGAATCTCATCGGCATAACGGTCCATCAGGCGCCAGTCATAACCATTGCTGTCGAGCATGCCGATTTGCATGCCGGTGTAAAACAGCGAATCGCGCTCGAACACCTTGCCCGCGATCACCTGCGATTTGACCCGCTCCAGCTCCTGCGGGCTGACCGCCTGTTGTTGCAGATTTTCGATTTCACCCTTGAACGCTGCTTCCAGTTGCTGCGGTTCGACCCCTTTGCTGGGCGTTCCGGCAAACAGAAACAACCCGGGCAAGCGATCAAACGGATCAAACCCGGCACCGGCTTCGATTGCCAGCTCCGAACCACGCAGAATATTCTTCGATAACCGTGCACTGCTGCCACCGTCAAGAATACCGCTGAGTACATCCAGCGCGTAGATATCGCGCTGCGCTACCTTGTTTTGTTTCAATGATGGTGTCTTGTAGCCCATCAGCAGATACGGGTTCGCGGTCTGACCAAACAATTCGATGCGACGCGTCCCCTGCTGTTCGATTTCAGCACGCGGTTTGGGTGGCTCGATTGTAGAGGGTTGCAGTGGGCCGAAATATTTTTTCGCCAGCGCAAAAACCTGTTCAGCCTGCACATCACCCACCACCACCAGCGTGGCATTATTGGGGGCATACCATTTCCGGTACCAGGCAGCGGCATCTTGCATGGTCAGGCTGGCCAGGTCACTGCCCCAGCCAATAGTCGGAATACGTTGCGGACTACTGAGAAAAGCCGTGGCCTTGAATTGCTCGTAGAGACGGGATTTGGGGCGATTATCGATACGCATGCGCCGCTCTTCCTTGACCACTTCGACTTCCTTGTTGAATTCCTGTGGCAAAAAAATAACGTTGCGCATACGGTCGGCTTCCAGTTGCAGGCAGATTTCCAGCCGGTCGCTGGCTATACGCTGATGGTAGGCCGTATAGTCGGCCGAGGTCATCGCGTTTTCGCGTCCGCCATTGGCGGCGATGATCTCGGAAAATTCACCCGGCTTGAGTTTTTTTGTGCCTTTGAACATCATGTGCTCAAGCACATGCGACACGCCTGTGATACCATCGTGCTCATAAGTAGACCCGATTCGGTACCACACCTGCGAGGTGACCACCGGCGCTCTGTGATCTTCATGCACAATGATTTTCATGCCGTTATCGAGCCGGGTTTCCAGCGTTTTGGCCTGCGCAGGTATTGCCAGCAGCAAGGTCAAAGCCAGTAAAATTTTAGAATTCATATCATAACTATCCAGAACTAAAACATTCGATAATAAACAGATGGCCGGCAGTCTAGCCGGTTTGAAACGAGCTGGCGAGTGCTCTCGCCAGACATCTGCCAGAATCACGATTCGACAAACTAAATTATGTTCGGTTTCAA
>JANTFI010000185.1 GCA_024763505.1 Gammaproteobacteria bacterium | reverse complement strand
GTCGCCGGTACATCGTCGCAAAAGCATTCGTACTGGCCATCGACCAGCCGGATATCCTTCGGCAACACGGTAGATTCGGCAATCGCCGATTGCGGCAACCGAATCACCGAGGCGGTAAAATGCTCGTGTAATAAATCATCGGGGCGACCTTCGATAATGATCCGGCCCTGATCGACAATCGCAATCTCGTCGCACAGGCGGTAGGCTTCTTCCATGTAATGCGTGGTCAGAATTATGGTCTTGCCGGATTGTTTGATGGATTCGATCAAGTGCCAGAAATTTCGCCGCGACTGCGGATCGAGGCCGGTGGTCGGTTCATCCAGAAACACCAGCTCCGGGTCATTCACCAGCGCGATCGCCAGCAACAGACGCTGGCGCTGGCCACCCGACAGCTTGCGCGTGTCGCGATCGATGAACTCCTGCAGATGGCACAACTCGATCAATTCATCGAGGCTACGCGTTTTGTCGTACAATGCCGCAAACATTTGCAAGGCTTCGATCACGGTCTGGTAATCGAGCAACGAGGTGGATTGAAACTGGATGCCGATTTCATGGCGAAAATCTTCCCCGACCGGCGCACCACGGTACAGAATTTCGCCGCCATCGGGCGTAGTAATGCCTTCGAGGATTTCCATCGTGGTGGTTTTGCCGGCACCGTTGGGGCCGAGCAAACCGTAGCAGTGGCCACGCTCGACCTGAAAACTGATACCATCGACCGCCTTGACACCAGGGTAGGTTTTGACCAGATTGCGGGCTTGCAGAATGCTGTGCATTATTTATTTTTATGCCGGTTTTATCAGACGCCAAATTAACACATTCTTTTGCATGAGTATTGCCGCCCGATGACTTTTTTGCCGCAATCACTGGCCGCCTTCGACAGCGACCGTTTTACCGCCACGCTCAAACAGGAACTGGTCGCACAACAAGCTTTCGCCACAATTTTGCAGCAGGGGATGCAATTCGGTAGTTGCGCCTTGCTGGAGGATGTTGACATCCTGCTCAACAAGGTCGAGCACGACGACGAGCACATTCATATTCACATCGGCGTGTTTTATCACAGCATCATTTCTGGCTGTAACTGCGCCGACGACCCCAGCCCGGTGGAAACAATCAATGAATACAGCGAAATCCACATCCGCATTGACCGGCGCACCGGCAGCGCAATTCTCAAAGCGGGCTGAATCCGTTATAGTCTTTTTTTTTCGAAAGGTGATGCCATGAAAATCGGATTTATCGGACTCGGAGTGATGGGCAAGCCGATGGCGAGGCATTTGCTCTCCGCCGGGCATGCCCTGTTCAGTTGCGCCAATGTGTCGGAAATCAATCCCGAACTGATCGCCGACGGCTTGCACGTTTGCGACTCGCCGGCCGAGGTGGCGAGCCAGGTAGAAATCATCATCACCATGCTGCCGGATACACCGGATGTGGAAAAGGTGTTGCTCGGCGAACAAGGCGTGTTGAGTGCGATTGCGCCGGGCAAGATCATCATCGACATGAGTTCGATTTCGCCAAGCGAAACCAGACGCTTCGCTTATCTCGCCAATGACAAGGGCTGCGAATATCTCGATGCCCCGGTTTCCGGCGGACAGGCCGGGGCTGAGGCTGGCACGCTCAGCATCATGGTCGGTGGCAATGCGCAAACCTTTGAACAAGTGATGCCGGTCTTCGAAATTCTCGGCCAGAATATCAATCTGGTCGGCGACATCGGCAGCGGTCAGGTGTGCAAGATCGCCAACCAGATTATCGTTGCGCTGAATATCGAGGCGGTGTCCGAGGCGCTGGTGTTTGCCTCGCGCGCCGGTGCCGATCCGGCCAAGGTCAAGAATGCCCTGCTCGGTGGATTCGCATCTTCGAAAGTGCTGGAGCACCATGCCGACAAGATGATCGAGCGAAATTTTGAGCCGGGTTTTCGAATCGATCTGCACCGCAAGGATTTATCTCTGGCGCTGAATGCCGCGCAGCAACTCGGCATCAGCCTGCCCAACACCGCATCCACCCAGCAACTTTTCAACAGTTGCGCCAGCCACGATGATGGTGGCAACAAGGATCATTCCAGCCTGATCGAGGCGCTGGAACGGCTGGCCAATCATCGCATTTCCTGACGGTTATTCTGAAAATCTTGCACAACCCGCACGACGGGCAAAAAAATACCGACAGTTGAATTTGCCGGTATTTTTAAACGGGCCAGAGCAATGGCTCTGACCCGGTTTTCAGAACAACAGATTTACTGAACAGTAAACGTCCACTTACTGCTATCCAGGTTGGTGCCGGAGAAATCGTCAAACAGAACACCATCGAGCTTCACGTCATCGTAACTGGCTGCGATCTGCCCGGAATCACCTGCGGCGTTGATTTTTCGTACCCGGCTGCGAATCTGGATACCGGAAAAATCATCGGGGTTGAAAGTGATGCCTCGACTGCTGACCTCCTGGTGATTATTGAAGAGACTGATCGGCAGTACAATGTACTGGTCGTTAAGATAGAACACAAACGATTGCTCGCTCGCTTTCCATTCGACCGACATCGTCACTTCGCTGCTCCAGTCTACGGGTGACCAGTTGACCAGCGGACCGGCCGAGCCATCGTTGAGCGGTTCGATATAGACTTCGTCAATGAAATTGCCATTTTCATAAATAGAGGCGCCGAAGAAGACTTGCACCACCGGCTGTCCGCTGTCTGAATTTTCCCGCAGGCGAATGACTGCGTATTCTTCAAGGCCACTGTTATCACCGTTGGTGTATTGCGTATAGTTGAGACGAATATCCGTCTCGATGCGGCCACCGCCGGTGTAATTACTGCCAGCATCCACCGATACTTTCGCTTCGAGCACATCGACCCGTTGATCAATGGTCGGAAAGATCGCCGTCGTCTGCTTGCCGGTTGCGCCATCGCTGTAGGCAAAGGTCTGCGCCAGTCTGGCCTTGCCTGCGCTTACAGTGATGCCATCGCTGATGGTGCTGCCTGAGCCACTACCGGAATTGCCCCCTGAATCGCCAGGCTCAGCCGGCGCTGTGGTTGCGCCCACGCGATTGGCTGAAACGGTTTCGATGTCATCAACTATCGTCAATACTCCGTTACTGATTGAAAAACCGGAGGACGACATTGCGCCCAGCCCTTCTCCCAGGCCACAGCTATTGTTTTCGTCTCCAGCGATCGTGCCAGACAGCGTCGAGCCATCAAACGCGTAACTGCCATATTCCACACCGCCGCTTGCACAGTTTGCATCAAGATTACTACCTTGCCACATGGCGTAATAGCCTTCCGTGTAAAACACGATGCCTAAAGGTTCGCCTGAGGCACTACGAAAATCCCAGGCGCCGATGATAGAATCAGGATTGCCATCGGTCACGCGCGCGAAGTTGGCATACTCGTTAGCCTGATCTTCTTCTGACCAGGTAGTGACCTCTATCTGGTTCGCTGCTGCATTGATCACGAAGTTATCGAACACACCTACCACGCCAGTGGTTTCGGTCAAGCCGCAAAACCCGTTTTCATCCACGGTTGACGTGACAGTAAACACGCCGTCGGTGTAGCTATAGGTACCGTATTCCACGCCACCCTCGATGCAGTCGTAATCATCCTGTGAATAGTTAATGTAATTGCCATCGGCATAAAAAATCATCAAGCCGGGCAATGGGGCAGAGCCATCGTCTGGCCATTCATCCGGTTGATACCAGGCGCCGACAATCGGGTTGTCATTGGTCTCGGTCGTAACCACCTGGGTCACTTCACCCGATTCTTCGATCGCGGTTTCTGCATCCTCCAGCGTGGCGGTCGTGCTGAAATCGATGTCGATATCGGCCACCTGCCCGACCAGTGTTTGTACGGTGCTGACTTCCAGATTGCTGAGCAGCACGTTGGGGTCATTGATCAGGGTGTCGAGAATGTATTCGGACACCGGGTCGATATCCACCGTGTCACCCGAAACAATCGCGCGCAGGGCAGTCGTGTCACCCTTGATCTGTACCACCA
>JANTFI010000184.1 GCA_024763505.1 Gammaproteobacteria bacterium | reverse complement strand
TTTCGCTTGTTTTTCTTTTTTGGATTTTGCTTTTTTTGCCTTCTCTTTCAGCGCTTCTTTTTTCTCGGATGCCTTAGACTTTTCTTTGCTAGCCTTGGTCTTGGCTGCGGACGCCGCACCCTTGGCCGCTTTGCCAGGTTTGGTGCGACAATAGCCACTGACTTTATTGCCGGTTTTGGTCTTATAACTATCAACCCAAGTACAACCAGCACCACACTGGCTCTTGCTTAGCCCCTTGCAGGCCGACTCGGCCTGGGCGGTACCTGAGATGGCCAGGACCACACCCAAAGCCAGTGAACTCATTACATATTTGATTTGCATCTCTAAACCTCACTTCTATTGAATAGCAGCAGCAATCCCTGCTGTGCCAAACATGCTATCACGTTCAATGCGACCCTCAGCACGGGTTTAACTTGCTTTAACAGTCGTCAGGTACGAGCCGCTCGGTCCGAACGGAGTTTCCCGGAGATCTACGGCACAGCTTGTCCAATTCCCCTCGGGTCACTCGCAGCATCGAACTGCTTTGTCGGGCGATCTTGAATGACAATTTGCATGTTTCCATAGGTATCATCGAGCACACGAATCTTGTGGCCCATGGCTTCGAGTGCCTTTTTCAACTGCGGATTGATGGCATCCGGTTCGAACTGGATCAGATCCGGCAGGTATTGATGGTGAAAACGCGGCATGGCAACAATCTCTGCCGCACTGGCCTGTTGAGCGAACCCCAGTGTTGCCAGCAATACCATCGTGATAATACGGCTGCCACCCGGTGATCCGACCGCAGCCACGCGCTGGCCGTCATCAAGAAACGTAGGAGTCATCGACGACAGCATCCGCTTGCCTGGCTCAATCGCGTTTGCGCGCGCACCGACCAGGCCATAGACATTCGGCGTACCGGGTCGCGCGGCAAAATCATCCATTTCATCATTCAACAGTACACCCGTACCTTCGGCCACCATACCGGAGCCAAAGGGGTAATTGATCGACAATGTCGCTGCCACGCGATTGCCCTGCGCATCGATGATGGAGAAATGGGTAGTATGGAATCCCGCTGCCATATCCCTCTCGGTCGGCGCAAGCATCGCGCTTGGCGTTGCCTTTTCTGGATGAATGGACTGGCGCAGACCCGCGGCATAACGCTTGTCGGTCAGAAGAGCTTGCGGCACCTGGACGAAATCGCTGTCACCCAGATACTCGGCACGATCCCGATAGGCTCGTCGCATCGCTTCGACTATGCGATGAACCTGCCCGGCTTCGCTCATCTTGCTTAGCGGGTAGACTTCGAGCTGATTGAGTATTTCCAGCAAAACAATACCGCCAGAGGACGGCAACGCAGCGCTGGTGATGCGAATGCCACGGTAGCTGCCTTTGACCGGTTTACGTTCAACGATCTGGTACTGTTGCAGATCCTTTTTCTGCCAAATACCGCCCGCTTTCTCGACGGCGGCAAGCAACCGTTTGGCAACCTCTCCCTCATAGAAACCATCTCGGCCCTTTTCTGCCATCTGCCGCAACGTCTGCGCCAGCTCTGGCTGACGGATCATCTGACCCTTTTCCGGCATTTTGCCATCCGGCATGAAAATACGAGTAGCGGCCTCAGAGTCGAGAACAGCCTGTTGGCGGAAACCGAGCAGTTTCAGATAAATGTCGTCGACGGGAAATCCGTTTTCAGCCAGCGTGATTGCCGGTGCAAGCGTGGTGGAAAGCGGTAACCTGCCGTAACGCTCCGCGATATGCGCCAACGCTGCAGGTTCACCCGGAATACCCGCAGCCAGCGCACCATTGATTGAAAGGCCAGGCACCACTTCGCCCTTGTCATCCAGATACATATCGGCGGTTGCCGCCAAAGGCGCTTTTTCTCGCCCGTCCACCATGACCTCGAAGCCATCGCTGGCACGGTGCAATAACCAGAAACCTCCACCACCCAAGCCCGATGAATAGGGCTCGACTACGGCCAGTGCCGCGCTAACGGCCACTGCCGCATCGAAGGCGTTGCCGCCCTTGCTCAGCACATCGAGTCCGGCCTCAGTCGCCAATGGGTGCGCTGTGGCAATGCCATGTTTCGCAGTGATATCTGCGGCAAGCGCGGCGCCAACAAATCCTGCTGTGGCGACAAAAAAGGCTCCAATGAGGAGCCTTTTTAGCCAGCGAACACCCATCCGTAACGAGCGCTTACGCGACACCGGTGAGATGTTCATATTTCACCATCAATTCTTCCTTCGTTTCCGTATGCTCAGGATCGACAAGAATGCAATCAACAGGACAGACTTCCATACACTGGGGTTCGTCATAGTGCCCGACGCATTCGGTACACTTGCTGGGATCGATCTCATAGACCTCATCCCCCGGGCTGATTGCTTCGTTCGGGCATTCAGGTTCACAGACATCACAATTGATGCATTCGTCGGTAATCATCAAAGCCATAATTCAAAAATCTCCTCAAATAATTGCGCCCGACGTTACTACCATTCCGGTCGGCATGTGAATGACAGTTATCAAGTCTGCTCGGCGCGGCAATAGGCTTGTAGTGCCTTGCTGACGGCAGGATCGACGAAGTGTGACACGTCGCCGCCCATACGTGCAATTTCCCGTACCAGCGTCGACGATACGAAAGCATATTCTTCAGCCGGCGTCAGAAAAAGTGATTCGACCTCAGGATTCAGGTTGCGGTTCATGCTCGCGAGCTGGAACTCGTACTCGAAATCCGATACTGCCCTCAATCCGCGCAAAATCGCGCGCGCGTTCACTTCACGAGCAAAATCGACAGTCAGACCAGAAAATGGGCGCACTTCAACATTGTCCAAATGATCGATCGCAGCCTTGACCAGCCGCACACGTTCTTCAACCGGAAAGCAGGGGTCTTTCTTCTTGCTTGTTGCCACACCGATAACCACCTTGCTACACAAACCGGTAGCCCTGCGAATCAGATCGGTATGGCCGTGTGTAATGGGGTCGAAAGTGCCTGGGTAGAGAACTATCATCGAATTATGATGCCTGATCGAACCCGATCAGGCCATAGCCGACGTCTCCCGCTTTTTTCTCGCGCACGAACTGCATCCCCGGGGGTAGATCTGGATGTCCACGCCGCAATGGAAACTCGAGGTAAATCCGCCCCCCGGGATTCAACATCCGCTCGGGCTTGATCAAATCGAGGCTCAACTGCAACAATTCGCTGTGAAAAGGCGGATCGAGAAAGATGAAGTCGACAGGCGCTGGCAGCGACTCCAGATATTGCAACGCCGATCCCTGCTCGACGCGCATGTTGCTTGCCCCGAACGCGTCTATTTGCCTACCCAACTGCCTGACAGTGGCTGGATTGTATTCGACCATGACCGCTTCTGCCGCGCCGCGCGAAGCCGCTTCAAAACCCAACGCGCCACTGCCGGCAAACAGATCGAGACAGGTGCTGCCTTCGATTTTCGGTTGCAGCCAGTTGAACAGCGTTTCGCGCATGCGATCGCCGGTGGGTCGCAATCCTTCGGCGCCGACAAAACGTACCTTTCGGCCCCGCCACTGTCCCGCGATGATGCGGACTTCGCCCTCTTCTCCGCGAGCGGGCCAGTGTTGTCTACTGCGTTTCTTTGCTGCCACCGACGATCACCGTCACCATTTTTTCCGGATCAACGTGCCGCTTGAAGGCGTCGACAATCTGTTGCCGATCCACCGCTTCGATTCGTTGCGTAAAAGTGTCCAGATAATCCAGCGGTAATTCGTAGAAACCGATCACAGCCAGATAATCGACAATATCGGAATTACTCGCGATGCGAAGGGGGAAACTCCCGGTAATGTTCTTCTTTGCAGCCTCGATTTCATCAGCCGTCGGCCCCTCCTCGATGAACTGACTCAAAGTGTCTTTGGTCACCTTGATCGCATCATCGACCTGACTGCCGCGAGTCTGCATCCCGATCTGAAACGGTCCTTGCGCAGCCATCGGAATGAAATAGCTGTAGACCGAATAGACATAACCTCGCTC
>JANTFI010000183.1 GCA_024763505.1 Gammaproteobacteria bacterium | reverse complement strand
CGGGCCTGTCACCGATCGATCGAGGCGCTGAAATGAATGCTCCTGTCAAACAGCCGTTGTTGTCTGTCGACAATGTGCGCGTGCAATTCGATGTCTACCCACGCGGCTCGATGCCGTGGACCAAACCCGACAAGCTGAAAGCCGTCGATGGTGTCAGCTTCGATCTGTACGAAGGCGAAACGCTTGGCATTGTCGGTGAATCCGGCTGCGGAAAATCGACACTGGCGCGTGCCATCATCCGCCTGTTACCGGCGCTGGAAGGAAAAGTGCTATGGATGGGCGAGCAGGATATTTTGCAGACTTCCGACCGCGCGATGAATGAAATCCGCCGCAGCGTGCAAATGATTTATCAGGATCCGCTGGCTTCCCTCAACCCGCGCATGACCATCGGCCAGATCATCGCCGAACCACTGATCACTCACTACCCCGATACGCCAAAGCAGGAGGTTCGTGAACGGGTCAAGCAAATGATCGAAAAGGTCGGACTGCTGCCGAACCAGATCAACCGCTATCCGCATGAATTTTCCGGCGGCCAGTGCCAGCGTATCGGCATCGCGCGCGCACTGATCCTGAAACCCAAACTGATCATCTGTGACGAACCGGTATCGGCGCTGGATGTGTCAATTCAGGCGCAGGTGATCAATCTGTTGATGGAAATCCAGCAGGAGATGGGGCTGTCGCTGATTTTTATCGCGCATGACCTGTCGGTGGTACGCCACATCAGCAACCGCATCATGGTGCTGTATCTGGGCAATGTAGCCGAGGTATCACCGGCCGAAGAATTGTATCTGAACCCGCGTCACCCCTACACCCAGGCGCTGATTTCCGCAGTGCCGATTCCCGACCCGGATATCGAGAAAAACAAGAAGATCATCCTGCTCGAAGGCGATCTGCCGTCGCCGCTGGACCCACCCTCCGGTTGCGTCTTTCGCACCCGTTGCCCGAAGGCACAAGACCTTTGCGCTGAAAAGAAGCCGGAGCTGGAAAATGACGGGCAGGATCACTTCGTCGCCTGCCACTTTGCCGATTAAAAGGCAATTGCATTTGCCTGACATACCTGTCGGATGATTACCCATTTACTGTTTGATCATGACGGTGTGCTGGTCGATACCGAAAAATGGTATTTCGAAGCCACCCGCGAAGCGCTGGCCCAACTCGGTATCGAAATGAGTTTCGACGACTATAAACAGCATCTGGTCGATGGCACATCCAACTGGCGGGTAGCCATCCAAAACGGAATTCGCGAAGCTGACATCAATGCCGCACGGCGCTGGCGCGATCAGCGATACCAGCATTATCTACAGCATGAAGATATCGATATTGCAGGGGTAGCCGAGGTGTTGGAAGAACTCGGCCGGCATTATCCAATGGCGGTGGTTACGACTTCCCGCAGGCAGGATTTTGAACTGATACACCGCAAGCGCACCTTGCTCGACGGCATGGCATTTGTTCTGTGCCGGGAAGACTACCAACAGGCTAAACCGCATGCAGAACCCTATGAAACGGCCCTGCGACGGTTTGCTATCGATAAAGAGAATGCCATCGTGATAGAAGATTCAAAGCGTGGGCTGGCTGCCGCCCGCGCCGCCGGTATTCGCAGCATCCGGGTGGATAATGATTTCATGGCGCATCAGCAAGCAGAGTCCGATTACCGGATTTCGTCACTGCAAGATTTACCGGCTTTGCTGGCACGCCTGAACAGCCTGCCAGAGAACCCACTCCGTCAGCGCGTCACGTAAAGTGGTTTGAAGTGCCAGCCCGTAAACGACTCGTCAACTTGCAGAGGCAACCCGGTCACAACCTTCGGGCATCCAACAGGCTGCACGAGATCGATCCTCAATTCATCCTCCAAAAATAACCGAGGTTGCCGGTCGCTGCAGTGCTACTTGATCTGGTCGATCGTCAAGTTGATCGCACCTGTCTGGCGCGTGCGATCAAACGGCGCGGACTCGGCATACAGATCACCCGGCGAAGCAACCGGTTGCCCGGTTTTTGAAATGCGTGCGCCGACGATAATCTGCTCGAATTTGGACAGACTCATCTGCGGAATCATCGCATCGCTATCGCTGAGGGTGATTTCCAGCGGCAAATCCGCCGCAGTCAGACGCTTTGCGGCCAAAGGCATCGGCGGGCCGGAAGCCGCCTTGGCATAAACGAATAACAAATCGCCCGGCCTGGCCCGATCACGCAGGGTATCATCCAGTTGAATCGACAGAGATACCTTGGCATCTGTAGCAGCACCGGCCTGTTGAGTGGTCTCCATCTCGGGTGCCGTCAGTGTAAACGGTGCGGCCGGAGCGGCGGCCATTTCGATTTCCGGCACTTCCGGTAAATCCGGCTGTTTGCGTTTGAGCTGTACCAGCATTGCATGCAATTCTTCGGTCGATTGCGGATCGTCTTTCAACATCGGCAACAGACGGGCATAGTAATCGAAGGCTTCTCGCAAACGACCCGCCTGCTCCGCAGCCAGACCGGCCAGCCACAGTCCAGTCAATTCCTCCGGCGAAATCTTCAGCGCCTGCTGCACCAGTTGCTCCGGCTCGCCTTCCATTTTGCCATCATTCCTTACCGCCAGTGCATCGGCCAGCGCCAACATGACGGCTGGTTCTTCGGCATTCAGTTCATAACTGCGACGCAACGCGGTGACCGCTTCATCATACAGTTGCAAAGACATCAGCGTGCGGCCAAGCACGAACCAGCCACGAGCATCATCCGGGTTTTCACGCAAATGCTGCTTCACCCGCTCGATCATTTCAGCCAGTGAAGGTGCTTTTTGAGTTTGTGAGGCTTGCGCCTGCTGGATTCGGCGCTGCGGATCGGCAAGCGATGGATTTTCCACCACTTGGTAGTTACCCAGCTCAATATACATAAAGAGACTCAGGGCAGGTACAAACACCAGCATGAAAGCGATCACCCATTTACCGGATTGCTGGTTTTCCTGCAGCGTACTTTGGCGCTCCAGATCCAGCGCCAGTGACGCTTCCAGATCGGCCATCGCGGTATCAAACTCTTGCTGGCTCAGCAAGCCCTCGTCCAATTGCGATTGCAGCAACGATTTTTTCTCACGGGCGATTTGAATATTTTGCTGCTCGCGTTTTTCAGATTCCAGCGAAGGGGGCTTTCTCAGAACCGGTATAATCAGAAAAGCCAGCGCCAATACAATCAGGATGGTGACCAGTGCGCCAAAAATCATTTTTTGTCCTCGTTATCGTTTAGCAGATGTCTGGCCTGATCGAGCTTTTGAGCCTCGGGCGCTTCAACGCTGCGGGTATTTTTAATCTTCAGCAAGACCCAGAACAACACCAGAATCAGCAACGCAAAAGGCCCTAGCCAGAGCAGCAAAGTGTCCTTTTTAAGTGGTGGGTCATACAGCACAAAATCACCATAACGCGCCACCATATAATCGATGACATCTTGCCGGGTTTTGCCCTGTTGCAACATTTCGTAGGTTTGACGGCGCAGATCCTTGGCCAGATCGGCATTGGAATCGGCCAAATCCTGATTCTGGCAAACCAGACAGCGTAGCACCTTGATCAAGTGTTTGTATTCGGCTTCAGTCTCGGCATCCTTGAATTGATAGGCTTCGATGGCCGCCAGCGCAGGCAGAGACAGACTGAACAGGATCAGTAACGGGAAAATTCGTTTCATGGGGTTGAACACCAGAGAGTTTACATCAGGGCTTTCAGCTTGGGCACGATGATGTCATCCAGTGCCTGTTCAGTGACGGGCCCGATATGTTTATATTTGATCATGCCATCCTTGCCGATGATAAAGGTTTCGGGAACTCCGTACACGCCCCAGTCGATACCGACCTTGCCATCAAGATCGATCAGGCTGAGAGTATAAGGATCACCCAGCTGACGCAGCCAGTTCCGTCCGTCCTCCGGCTTGTCCTTGTAATCCAGCCCGATCACATCGACCAGATTCATCCGCGCCAGACGCTTGATGACCGGGTGTTCGGCGCGGCAGGATACACA
>JANTFI010000182.1 GCA_024763505.1 Gammaproteobacteria bacterium | reverse complement strand
CTGGATCCGGATGTATTGTATGAATTCAAGGTCGACAGCGACGGCGACCATATTGCAGATCTGGCCTACCAGCTTGAAGTCCGGGGTAACAGTCATCCGCAGTCGCTGTTGTTGCATCGAGCCAGCGGCGAGGCCGCTACCCAAAACCGGGTTTCCAACCGCATGCCGATCATCGCCAAGGGCTTGACTACGGTGCCGGGCCAGCCGGCCGATATTATCGAGGGTGCGCAGGGGGTCAAACTGTTTGTCGGCGCGCGACGGGATCCCTTCTTTTTCAACTTCAAGGGTATTTTGTCGCCAGTGGCACTGGGTTTGCGCTTCGCACTGAGTGCCGACGGGCTACCTTCCAGTGGCTCGGCCGATGACACCTTCGGGCCGACCAATATCACGGCAATCGTGCTGGAAGTGCCAGAGTTGAAGGGCAAGGCCTTTGGCAGCTGGTCAACGACGTCGAAAAACGGCAAGCAAATCGATCGCTGCGGGCGCGCCTCGATCACAGCCATCTTTTTGCCCAATCCGCCGGCAGGCCGAAATCCGGCATATTATCCGTTTAATGTCAGCGCCAATCATTCTGAGGATGCACTGAGCAAACCAAAGCAGATTTACAACAGCACCTGGCCAAAGGATGATGTCAAAAATTACGCGGCTACTTTTTCGCAGCGTTTGCGCCAGTTGCAGGCTGACCCGCAACAGATTGACGCATTAACTGGTTTCTTTTTGCCGGATATTCAGATGTATGACCCCGGTAAAAAACTGCAATATCCGAACGGTCGCAATCTTGAGGAAGATGCGGTGTACTGGACCATACAGAAAATCAATCCGTTCATGCACGCCTCCGACCCGAATAATCCCCTGCCGCAAAGAAACATGCAAAAAGGCCTGTCTGAGCAATTTCCCTATGCCGCACCTCCGATCGGCTTTAACTGACCGGTCGCAGGTCAAATCCTTACTTTGCTGAAACGGGCTTTTTCAGCTTCCATTTTCGCAGGTTTATAGATCGGGGAAGAATCATGGCCATAGATGAGCACAAAGCCTGGCAACATATCGAGCAGGTAAAAAGATTTTTCGAACAGGCACAGACGCATGCGCCGGCCAGGCCCCAGTGCAGCGAACAATCACTGGCGGCCTGGTTTCTCGGTCCGAAAGCGGAAAACCGCTCGATGCTGACCGAGATGATGACTCGAGCAATACAGGCGCATTGTGAAGACCGACTACTGTATCAACCGGATGATCCGGTGTTTGTCACCGATGCCATCAAACACAGTGATGCTTTTTCCTCCACTGTGGCACATTTTAATGATGAGCTGGATCACATGCTGAAACAATTGCGTGGTTCGATTCCGCTCGCCAGTTATCGCAACCAGTCTCATATGTACTGGGACATCACCCTGCCGGGAGCGGTCGGTTATCTTGCCGCGATGCTGTATAACCAGAATAATGTGGCGGTTGAAGCCTCGCCGGTAACGACCTATTTCGAGATCGAGGTTGGCAAGCAGCTGTGCCGCATGCTCGGTTATACCGTGCCGGACGACGATCAAACCATCGAGGATACCATTACTCCGTGGAGTCACATCACTTGCGACGGTTCGGTTGCCAATCTCGAAAGCATGTGGGCAGCGCGTAACCTGAAATTTTTTCCTGTCGCGATTGCAGCCGCATTACAACAGGAAGATGCACTCTCGAAGGCCCGCGCCTTCCGGGTCAAAACGCTGAATCAGCAGGATTCGGTCAAGCTGGTTGATCTGGACACCTGGTCGCTACTGAATCTGCGTATCGATGATGTAATCCATCTGGCCCCGGCGCTGCAGCGGCAATATGGTATAGCCGCAGACGATTTGAACGCCATTTTGCAAAAATACAGCATCCAGAATCTTGGCATGCTGGAGTTTTATAATCGCTTTATGGGTAGCTCGACCGATTTCAAACCACAGATTTTTGCCCCATCGACCGCACACTATTCGTGGAGCAAGGGGGCTGCGATTCTCGGGCTGGGTTCCGATACCGTTAACAAGATTCATGTCGATCTGGATTGCCGCATGGATATGGTGCATCTGCGCGAGCATCTGGATCGCTGTCTGCAACAGCAATTACCGGTGCTGGAAGTAGTCGCGGTGATTGGCTCGACCGAGGAAAGCGCAGTCGACCCGCTCGCCGCCATCGTAGCCATGCGCGAGGAATATCGAACGGCCGGTCTGGAATTTTCCCTGCATATCGATGGCGCCTGGGGTGGATATTTCGCCTCGATGCTGCGTGGGTTGCCAGACTGTGAATCGACCAGCGATGACGACGGTTTCGGGCAGGACAAGCTGGAAAATACGCCGAGCCTGTTGATGAGCGATTACCTGAGGCGCCAGTATGAAGTGTTCGATCAGGCCGATAGCATCACCATCGATCCACACAAGAGTGGTTACCTGCCGTATCCGGCGGGAGGTTTGTGTTATCGCAATGGCGCGATGCGGAATCTGGTTTCTTTCACTGCACCGGTGGTTTATCACGGAGGTTTTGACCCGACTGTCGGCATTTACGGTGTGGAAGGTTCCAAGCCGGGCGCGGCTGCGGCCGGCGTATATCTGAGCCACCAGGTGATTCCGACCGATGCCAGCGGCTACGGACGGATTCTCGGCAAATGCTTCTGGAACAGCAAGCGACTGTACGCGCAGGTGATTACCATGGCGCAAGCGGATGATCCATTCATCGTGGTGCCGGTGCAGCGCTTGCCAGCGGAAAAAGCGGGTGCGTCTGCGCAGGTAATTCAGCAGCAGTTTGAGGATATCAATCTGAACATGGTGACCCGGCCGTCTAACCAGGATTTGATGGAATGGTTTTCTGCCAATCCGGCATCGTGGAAGCTGTTTCAGCAAATGGGCTCCGATCAAATCATTATCACCTATGCCTTTAATTTCAGGCATGCAGACGGACAATTGAACCGCGATGTGGCCCTGTGCAATCAATTGAATTTCGAAGTATTCCGAAAACTCAGTCTGCATGATTACAATGCCAAAACCCGCTATGGAAAAGTGCCGGATACAGACATGTTCGTCACCCAGTCAGCCTTTGATGCGGATACTTATGGCCAGCCTTTCGTCGATCATTTCGGTGATCGGCTGGGACTGGATAAACAACCGGGTGATCGCATCAATTTTCTGATTTCGACTACGCAAAACCCGTGGATCAGCAACACCGCCGAAGGCAATATGATTCCACGGGTGGTGGAAGTGTTACGCCAGACCGTGATCGAATGCGTAGAATCACTGCGTTGACGAAACCTGACTTGAGGTCAGAGCTGCGCAGCAAGACGAGTGCGGGCGGGTTTGGGTTGCTGCTTTTTTGTGCAACGTCAGCTGGCGCCCATGATTTCTGGATCGAACCGGAGCAGTGGCAAACCAGCCCCGGCCAAACCCTGGCTTTGCAGCTCAAGGTGGGTGTGGCTTTTCAGGGGCGCAGTTACCGACGAAACCCGCCACATATCCGGGATTTTTTCATAACCGGGCGATCGGGCCGGCACGAAGTGACGGAAAAACCCGGTGCGGACCCGGCTGGCCGGGTAGTGATGCCAGCAGCCGGTACGCTGGTGGCCGGCTATCGCAGCAATTCGACCCGGATCGAATTACCGGCAGAAAAATTTACTACCTATCTACAGGAAGAAAGCTTCGACTCCGTGATTGCGGCCAGGCAACAGGCCGGGCAGACGGATCAGCCGGGTACCGAAGCTTTCAGCCGCTATGCCAAAGCCATCCTGAACAATGCCAGACTCGATCAGGGGTACCGGCAGAATCTCGGTTTCGAACTGGAGATGATCCCACAAAAAAATCCCTATGCGATGAGTACGGGCGACCACTTGCCGCTAATCGTCTACTTCAATGGCAAAGCGGCTGAAAGCTTCGGTACCCGGCTGATCTGTCTGCCCGGCCTGTTGCCTGGCCGCGATCACGGAGTCGAAGCTTTCTTCCTGTAGATAGGCAGTAAATTTTTCTGCCGGTAATTCGATCCGGGTAGAATTGCTACGAT
>JANTFI010000181.1 GCA_024763505.1 Gammaproteobacteria bacterium | reverse complement strand
AATTCTACAACACATACAGAGATCGCATCGTTGTCTATCACTGATCCGGGAGTTGTTAATGTTGCATTAAATGCCCATTTCAGTGTTGAAATTACTGGCTTTACCAATGCCCGACTCCAGGCTGAAATTAGAAATACTAGCTGTGCTGGTGCCATATTAGGCCAGGCCATGTGGAGACCGGGGAACTCTGATACAACAACAAATACTGATTTAAATGCGGCCACAATTTCTTTAACAGGTTTTCAGTCTGTAGTAGCTCCTGATTCATTTGTGTTATGTGTCAGGAAATTTGATGCATCTTTCCCGGATGCCTTAATCTTTTATCGGGGCTTTAATCTAACCTATTCAAATTAATTTTCACTATTTTATATTTCAATGAAATAGCGATTAAAATATCACCATCTTTTATCGGCCATATTCAACGGCCGATAAAGTATGGGTGGTATCTATAATTCTGGGGAATATGGGGTGAGTTTACTGAATAGGCGTTTCAATACAATTTTGCATTTGAGAATTCCGGGGAAACATTATTTATTGAAAAGGGGTTCCATCCACAACTCATGAATAACCTCCAATCAACTCGAACTGTTTGATGACAGGAATGCCTCGAACGGTTGGTTACGAATCATTTCCGCAAGACATTCGAGTGCAAGTCAACCCGCCAAATAATAATGGCTCATAATCCCGAAGAAAATCACCGCGCCGACCCAGTGGTTGTGCAGAAAAGCCTGAAAGCAGAATTCAGGAATGCGGTAATAAATCATCGCCTGCTCGTAAGCCAGCAACACCGCGGCAAAAATCAGCGACCAGAAATAAATGGCTGAAAATTCCAAATCCTGCCCCACCAGCCAAAGCGTCACAATAAACAGAAACTGCAGGATGCCGATAATCACCCGGTCGGCATCGCCGAACAAAATCGCGGTCGATTTCGCACCGACTTTCAAATCATCTTCGCGATCCACCATCGCATACATGGTGTCGTAAGCGACTGTCCACAAAACGGTGGCGATATACAGCAGCCAGGTGATGCGATTGACGCCACCGGTTTGGGCCGCATACGCCATCGGCACCGCCCAGCCAAATGCGGCACCCAAATGTACCTGTGGCAAATAATGATAACGCTTCATAAATGGATACGTTGCCGCCAGCAGCACGCCACCGAAGGAGAGATAAATGGTGTATCGATTCAGCGTCAACACCAGCGCGAAGGCCAGTAACGACAACACCGCGAAAACCAGCAAGGCTTCTTTCGGTTTGATCTTGCCACAGGTCAGCGGGCGCTCCTTCGTCCGCGCAACATGGCAATCGATATCACGGTCGGCGAAATCATTGATCGCGCAGCCGGCCGAGCGCATCAACACCACGCCGCAGATAAAAACGAACAATACCCAGCCATTGGGCGAACCTTCACCGGCTATCGCCAGCGCCCATAGCGTCGGCCACAGCAGCAGGTAAATGCCGATCGGTTTATCCAGGCGCACCAGTTGTGCGTAGAGTTCAAGTTTTTGCTGAATTTCGGGATTCATCTAAGTGGCTGAAACTTCGGGAAAAGGCAGATACAATCGAGCCACCTATTCTAACATAGCCACCCCGTATGATTCGAACCTTAGACCACCACCAGCCGAAAATTGGGCAGCGATGTTACCTCGATGAACAGAGCGACATTATCGGCGATGTCGAAATCGGCGATGACTGCTCGATCTGGCCGATGTCGGTAATCCGGGGCGACGTCAATTCCATTCACATCGGCCACGGCACAAATATTCAGGATGGCAGCGTGCTGCACGTCAGCCACGCCGGCGATTACAACCCGAAAGGCGCGGCATTGCATATCGGCGATTATGTGACGGTCGGCCACAAGGTGATTCTGCACGGTTGCACGGTCGGCAATGATTGCCTGATCGGTATGGGTTCGATCATCATGGACGATGCCGTGCTGGAGGATCGGGTCATGCTCGGCGCCGGCTCGCTGGTGCCGCCGGGCAAAACTCTGCAAAGCGGGTATCTGTATCTGGGCAGCCCGTGTAAACAGGCCCGTGCGCTGAGCGAGAAAGAGATTGAATACCTGCGCTATAGCGCCGAACATTATGTGCGCGTGAAAAACCGTTATCTGCATCCCGCACAGGAGTAGCCTTGCAGAACCGAAAAACCCAACCCATCAGGTCAAAACCATGCCAAAGAGTAATTCGGAAACCGTCGATTTCGATGAAATCATCGACCGCCGCGCAGTCGGCGCACTCAAATTTGACCCGGCACTGCTGCAGTCAGTTTTCGGCCGACAGGATCTGTGGCCATCGTGGGTGGCCGACATGGATTTCAAGGCGGCTTCCGAAATCCAGAATGCGCTGCGCCAGCGAGTCGAGCATGGTGTCTATGGCTATGAAAGCGATAACACCCGCCTGCCCGAAGCGGTTTGTTCGTGGCTGGACGAGCGCTACGACTGGTCGGTACAACCCGGGCATATCCTGTTCAGCCCGCGCACACTGACCTCCATCTCGGTTTTGATTTCACTGTTCTCGAATAAAGGGGACGGAGTCATCATTCAACCGCCGGTTTTTTATGACTTCAAGATGCTGATTCACGCACAGCATCGCAAGCTGGTGAAAAACCCGCTCAAACTCGAGCAGGGCACTTACCAGATGGATTTTGAACAGCTCGAAAGCGTCGCCGCGCAGCCGGAAAATTCGCTATTGATTCTGTGCAATCCACACAACCCGATCGGCCGGGTGTGGTCGCGAGAGACATTATCCAGACTGGCCAAAATCTGCGCGGCGCACCAGGTATTCGTTATCGCCGATGAAATTCATGGCGACATCACCTATCAACATCGCTACACACCGTTTGCCAGCCTGTCGGATGCGGCCGCGCAAAACTGCGCCAGTTGCGTTTCACCGGTCAAGTCGTTCAATCTGGCCGGAGTCGCCAATTCGATGATCGTGATCGATAACGAAGACAAACGGCAACAATGCAAAGACTGGTTCAACCAGTTCGAAATCAACAAGAATAATGTCTTCACCACCAGCGCCATGCTGGCCGCCTATACCCGCGGCGGTGACTGGTTGCAACAGGTCACACATTATTTGCAACAGAATATCGATACCGTTCGCGACTACCTGCAACAGCAGATTCCTTCGCTCAAGATGATTGAACCCGAAGGCAGTTATTTGCTCTGGCTCGATTTCAGAGCGCTGAACCTCGACGCCAAACAATTGTCGTCCTTTCTGGTTGAACAGGCCGGCATAGCCGGTAACCCCGGCCACTGGTTCGGCCGGGAAGGTGCCGGATTTGCAAGAATCAATATCGCCTGCCCGAAAAAAGTTTTGCTCGAGGCACTGGCAAAACTCAAGACTGCGGTCGATGCACTGGCGTAAAAAATTTACAGGCAGCCATACCATCGGCGCGCTCGTTTCCCCCAATCCCTAACCACATCTGGAGACCATATGAAACGCTGGGTTTGTATCATTTGCGGATTTATTTACGATGAAGAAAAAGGCTTGCCGGAAGAAGGCATCGCGCCCGGCACCCGCTGGGAAGACATCCCTGATGACTGGCTGTGCCCGGATTGTGGTGTAGGCAAGGCCGACTTTGAAATGATCGCCATTTGATCATCCGCCGAGGCCAAAATTTGTAGCAAGAATCCACAGGTCACTGAACCAGCGCGGTGCGTACAGGTCACACCATGCAACCATCATAACCAAAGAGAAGGATTGCCATGGCTTACAATCAATTGATTCTATCGATCATGGAGATACTGGCGACGCTGTTTATTATGGTGATTGGCATCGGCATGCTGATTGTCATAGGCATGTATCTGGTTGACATCACCCAGACCAGCCATGCCATCCGCCGCAATTATCCGGTGGTCGGGCGCTTTCGCTACCTGTTTGAACACATGGGTGAATTTCTGCGCCAGTATTTTTTCGCCCAGGATCGCGAAGAAATGCCCTTCAACCGCGCCCAGCGCAGCTGGGTTTACCGCTCAGCCAAAAACATCGACAGCACGATTGCCTTCGGCTCGACCCGCAGCCTGAAAGAACCTGGCACCATTATTTTCGCCAACTGCCCGTTCCCCAC
>JANTFI010000180.1 GCA_024763505.1 Gammaproteobacteria bacterium | reverse complement strand
GGTTTTATCAAAAAATTGAACCGCTGGCTCCGGCGGTGCTGGAGCAATACCGCAGCGGCGACTTGCTAAGTCGCATCCGTTCGGATATCGACGCGCTGGATAATTTTTATATCCGGGTGCTGCTGCCGTTGCTGGCCGCCATCAGCGGCGTACTGCTGTTTGTGTTCGTGATGTCGCGCTATGATGCTGCGCTGGCCGCAGTGCTGCTGTTTTTTTTATTGCTGGCCGGGCTGGCGTTACCTTTGCTGATGCTGCGCCTCGGGCAAAAGCCCGCTGAGCGTATCACGCGACAGCGCAGTGAATTGCAGATAGCATCGATTGATGCGGTTCAGGGGCTGGCAGAACTCAGTGTGCTCGGGGCGTTGGCGCAAAGCCGCCAACAGTTGGAACAGCGCAGTGAGGCACTGATTGCCGCGCAGCGCAGCATGAGCCGGGTTTCCGGTCTGGCTCAGTCCGGGCTGTTACTGTTCAGTCATCTGGCTGTAATCGTGGTGATGATCGTTGCCATACCGCTGCTGTCCGAGCAGCAGATCGAAGCGGCAGAACTGGCCATGCTGGCGCTGTTTACGCTGGCAGCATTCGAAGCGGTGATGCCGTTGCCGGAAGCCTTTCGCCTGTTGTCGCTGTCGATCACCTCGGCTTCCCGTTTGTTCGAACTGGCCGACCGAACACCGGAGGTAGAAAACCCGCCGCAGCCAGCCGCGCAGCCGCAAACCTTTTCCTTGCAGGTTCAGGCTCTGGCTTTTCGCTATTCCGATCAGCATGACTGGGTATTGCAGGGGCTTGATCTGGCGTTGCCGTTTGGCAAAAAGCTGGCGCTGGTCGGCGAAACCGGCATCGGTAAAAGCACTCTGATTCCGATCCTGTTGCGCCAGCGTGAATTTCAGGCCGGCTCGATCACACTGGGCGGTATTTCGCTGCGGCAATATAGCGATGAATCCTTGCGAAGTTGGATCTCGGTTGCTTCGCAGCAGGCGCATTTGTTCAATACCACGATTCGGCAAAACATCACACTGGGTAAACCCGATGCCAGTGACAGTGAAATTGAGGAAGTATTGCGTATCACTCAGTTGCTTGACTTTGTCGAGGCACAGCCGGACGGTCTGGAAACCTGGGTCGGCGAAACCGGCGTGAAACTGTCCGGTGGACAGACGCGCCGGATTTCGATCGCGCGTGCCTTGTTGCGTGACTTTCGCTTACTGATTCTGGATGAGCCCGGTGAAGGACTTGATACAGTGACCGAAAAACAATTGATGCATGCGGTCATCGAGGCGTTGAATGGACGCAGCCTGCTATTGATTACTCACAGCCATCAGGCGTTGGAACAGATGGATGAAGTCATTACCCTGGAATCGTCAGAGGATGGTGACATGGTGCATGTGGCAAGTGCCGGCAAAACAGGACTTACAGACAAATGACAGGTTTCCGACGGAATTTCCTCCGGCCAGCGAAGAAGGAATCCAGATAAAAAAGCCGCCGGAAAGGCGGTTTAAGTCGATCGTCCGTGCTGTGAAAACGGTTTCGGCAGGCAGGCGGTTTTGGCGGCGGGTCTAGCCCAGCCGCCATCAACAGCGCGTTCAGGAATGGATCAATCCCAGCTTAGCGCACCACCGGTCTGGTATTCGGTCACGCGTGTTTCGAAGAAATTCTTTTCCTTCTTCAGGTTAGCCTGCTCATCCAGCCAGTCGAGAGTATTTTTGGCGCCCGGGAAGGGTTCGGCATGGTTGAGTTTGCGCGCGCGACGGTTGGCGACGAAGCGGAATTGCGCGATATGGTCTTCGGCATTGTAGCCGAGAATCGGATCGGGCAGCAGGTAGTTGGCGTAAGCCATTTCGGCGGCTTCCGCTTCTTCCCACATCAGCTGAATCTTCTTCGGGTCGAGCTTGAGATTTTCTTCCTTGATGATCTGGTTGCACACGCGGATACCGAACGAGGCGTGTAACACTTCGTCACGCATGATGTACTGGAGTTGCTCGGCGGTGCCTTTCATCAGGCCGCGGCGTTGTAGCCCGAAGATCGGGGTGAAGCCGTTATAAAACCAGGTGCCTTCGAATACGCCGGCGAAAAAGGTGTAGGCCATGACGAAGTTTTCCAGCTCGTCGCGGTCGGTCAAGTCGATGTCGGGTCGCAATACTGATTCGAGCTTGCTGTTGCACAGGTTGATCTTGTGGTGAATCTCCGGCACCACGCGGTAGCGGTTGTAGATTTCACCCTGATCGAGGCCGAGGGTTTCGATGCAGTGCTGGTAGGTCCAGGTGTGCATGGATTCTTCATAAACCTGACGTGCCTGGTAAATCTGCAGCTCGGGCGCGGTCATCTTTTCCATTACCGCAAGGCCGATGTTGCGCATTGCGAGGATGTCGGAGGTGGTCAGGTAAGCCAGCACGTTTTCATAGACGTGGCGCTCTTCCAGCGTCAGCTTGTGATTGTAATCGTGAATATCCTGCGTCATGTTGATATCCAGCGGGGTCCAGTGATTCTTGTTGGCGTTGAGGAAGTATTCCCACGCCCACGGATATTTGAAAGGCGCCAACTGGTTGATGTCGGCCATGCCATTGATGACGCGTTTGTCATCCGGGTTGATCGGCTTGGCCGCGACCGGGTTGATGGCCGGGCGCGGAATATCGGCCACGGCCGGTTGTTCCGGCGCAGGTGGTACAGATGGCGATACGGCAGGCGATGCAGTGGCATCGTCGGGTGCCTGCAGATCCTGACTGACTGCGGCGGCAGTCGCGGCCTTGACCGGCTCGGGCGTGGCTGTCGGGGCCAGCTCCGGCTCGCTGGTTTGCATTGCGGGTTTGGCGATTGGCGCCAGTGGGTCATCCCAATTCAACATAATCTTTTTCTCGCTCTTGATTGTTATCGATAGTGGCTTATTGGCAGGCTTCGCAATCCGGGTCCAAAATGCTGCAAGCCTTGGGCATTTCGGCATCGTCCGGGGTGTTGTCGCGGTCGTCGCTGGCAGTTTTCTCGACCGCAGTCGCTCCCATCGAACGCAGGTAGTAAGTGGTTTTCAGTCCGCGCACCCAGGCCAGTTTGTACAGATTGTCGAGGGCCTTGCCGGATGGCTCTTTCATGTACAGGTTCAGCGATTGTCCCTGGTCGATCCACTTCTGTCGACGCGAGGCGGCTTCCACCAGCCAGCGCGAGTCGATTTCGAACGCGGTCGCATACAGTTCTTTTAAGTCATCCGGGATACGGTCGATTTTTTGCAGACTGCCATCGAAGTATTTGAGGTCATTGATCATGACTTCATCCCACAGGCCGCGCGCCTTCAGATCATCCACCATGTACGGATTGATGACTGCGAATTCGCCCGACAGGTTGGATTTGACGAACAGGTTCTGGTACATCGGTTCGATCGACTGGCTGATGCCGCAGATATTGGAAATGGTTGCGGTCGGCGCGATCGCCATGGTGTTGGAGTTACGCATGCCGATGGTCATCACACGCTCGCGCAGGCTGTCCCAGTTCATGGTGCTGGATTGATCCTGCTGCAGGTAATCGCCGCGCGAATCCTTCAGGTTCTGCACCGAGTCGATCGGCAGTATGCCCTGGCTCCACAACGAGCAGGGGTAGCTCGAATAAGTGCCGCGCTCTTCTGCCAGATTGGTCGATGCCTGAATGGTGTAGTAGCTGACTGCTTCCATCGATTGATCGGCAAATTCGATCGCTTTTTCCGAAGCATAGGCGATGTGCTGCTTGTACAGTGCATCCTGAAAACCCATGATGCCAAGCCCGACCGGGCGGTGACGCAGGTTGGAGATACGCGCCTGTGGCACGCTGTAGTAATTGTAATCGATGACATTATCGAGCATCCGCATTGCGGTGTTGACGGTGCGCTCGAGCTTTTCCAGATCCAGACCATTCTCGGTGGTGTGCTGCGGCAGGTTGATCGAACCCAGATTGCATACCGCGATTTCGGTGTCGGAGGTGTTGAGGGTGATCTCGGTGCACAGGTTGGAGCTGTGCACGACGCCGATATGCTGCTGTGGCGAGCGCAGGTTGCAGGGATCCTTGAAGGTCACCCACGGGTGTCCGGTTTCAAACAGCATGCCGAGCATCTTGCGCCACAGTTCGTTCGCCTTGACGCGCTTGAACAGGGTGATTTCACCGCGCTCGACCTTTTCTTC
>JANTFI010000179.1 GCA_024763505.1 Gammaproteobacteria bacterium | reverse complement strand
TATAAAACCACACCCTCTTATTTACACTAAAGGAGTTTTGCTATGGCGCATATCGTCGTCCTAGGCGCAGGCACAGGTGGAATGCCGGCAGCCTATGAATTGCAAGATGAGCTGGGAAATAATCATGAAATTACCCTGATCAACGAACGCGATTACTTTCAGTTTGTTCCTTCTAACCCGTGGGTCGGCGTTGGCTGGCGCACACGCAAGGACATCACGCTATCCATTGACAAATACGTCAGTAAAAAAGGAATCAAGTTTATTGCCGGAAAGGTTATTAAAATCGACGCTGCAAACAGCCAGCTGGAGATGGAAAACGGCGATACGATCAACTATGACTACATGATCATCGCTACCGGACCAAAACTGTATTTCGAAGAAGTCGAGGGCAGTGGCCCTCATGGCGGATACACCCATTCTGTCTGCTCAGTTGATCATGCTGAAAAGTTTTATGCCGACTACCAAAAATTACTCGAAAAGGGAAGTGGCCATATTGTGGTCGGCGCCATGCCATTCGCCAGTTGTTTTGGTCCGGCCTATGAATTTGCACTGATTGTCGACACCGATCTGCGAAAACGCAAAATCCGCGACAAGTTCCATATGACCATGGTCACCTCGGAGCCCTATATCGGTCATTTGGGGCTAGGTGGTGTCGGCGATTCCAAGGGCATGCTCGAACACGAGCTGAGAAATCATCACATCAACTGGGTCACCAACGCCAAAACGACCAAGGTGGAAGAAGGAAAACTGTTTGTCGATGAACTGGACGCCAAGGGCGAAGTGTTCAAGAAGCACGAAATCGAATTTGACCTGGCAATGATGTTACCGTCCTTTTTCGGCGTTGATGCGGTAGCGTCCGTAGAAGGCCTGTGCAACCCGCGCGGTTTTGTCATGGTGGATGAATATCATCGTAACCCCACCTTCCAGAACATCTACTCGGCCGGTGTCTGCATTGCGATCCCACCGGTCGAGGCAACACCGGTACCGACCGGCGCACCCAAAACAGGCTACATGATCGAATCGATGGTGACTTCCGCGGTACACAACATCAAGGCGGAACTGGAAGGAAAAGAACCGCATGCCAAGGGCACCTGGACGGCGCTGTGTCTTGCCGACATGGGCGATACCGGCGCGGCATTTCTCGCCATTCCCCAGATTCCACCACGCAATGTCGCCTGGTTCAAGAAAGGCAAATGGGTGCACCTGGCCAAAATTGCCTTTGAAAAATACTTCATCCGCAAGATGAAAAAAGGCAGCTCGGAACCGTTCTATGAAAAATCCATCCTCAAGATGATGGGCGTGACACGCCTCAAGTAGCCTTGCTCGTCTAAAAGTAACACACCGGGAAGCCTCCGTGCTTCCCGTTTTTGTGTGTGTCATTTGGCACGCAACTGTGTTAGAAAAAGACTCCTACATCGGATTTCATACTCTTGGAAAAGCATCAGAATAGCATGGAACTACCTAACGATATTGAACGCCAGGTCAAACTCGCTCTGGAAGAAGATATCGGCGGCGGTGATGTCACTGCCGCTTTGATACCCGCCGACAATGCAGCCAGCGCCAGTGTGCTCTGTCGCGAAGAAGCCATTTTGTGCGGCACTGCCTGGTTCAATCAGGTATTCAAGCAAATCGACACGACTGTTAAGATCGAATGGTTGTATGAGGATGGATACGTGATACCGGCGGGCAGCACTCTGTGTCGTCTGAATGGCAAGGCGCGTTCCCTTTTAAGTGGTGAACGTGCGGCGCTCAATTTTCTGCAGACCCTGTCTGCCACCGCAACCCTGACGCAGCGTTATGTGAAACAGATAGAAGGCACCAAAGCACAGATTCTGGATACCCGCAAAACACTACCCACGCTGCGTAAAGCACAAAAATATGCGGTGCTGTGTGGTGGTGGACGTAATCACCGTATCGGCCTTTTTGACATGATACTGATCAAGGAAAACCACATCATGGCAGCGGGTTCAATCAGCCAGGCGGTCGCACAGGCGAAGTCACTTTACCCGGACATCAAGGTCGAAGTGGAAACCGAAAACATGGATGAATTCCGCGAGGCAGGCAAGGCTATGGCGGATATCATCATGTTGGATAATTTTGATTTGGAAACGATGCGCCGGGCGGTTGAGGAGAATGACGGAAAAATTACGCTGGAAGCCTCCGGCGGGGTCAACCTGGATACCGTGCGAGCGATCGCCGAGACCGGTGTCGACTATATTTCAGTTGGGGAGATTACCAAAAATATCGATGCGGTTGATCTGTCAATGCGCTTCGCACAAACATCCCGATAGCGCGTCATTCAAGCATCCACCGCAGCAGTCAAAACTGACCTTCGACAACCGAAACAGCCACCAGCGTCGCTTTATTTCTCGATCTGGCTGACGTCCCTGACCGCGCCCTTGTCGGCGGACGTTGCCATCGCGGCATAGGCACGCAGAGCCGGCGTCACACGACGCGTACGTGGTGCGGGTTTCCAGGCATCGTTGCCTTTTGCTTCCATACGCGCGCGACGTTCTTTCAACTCATCATCGCTCAGGCGAACATTAATCGTGCGACTCGGTATATCGATATCGATTGTATCGCCCTCTTCCAGCAAGCCGATTGCACCACCCTCAGCCGCTTCCGGTGAGGCATGGCCGATTGACAGCCCCGACGTACCACCGGAAAAACGCCCGTCGGTAATCAGCGCACACGCCTTTCCCAGTCCCTTCGATTTCAGGTAACTGGTCGGATAGAGCATTTCCTGCATACCCGGACCGCCTCGGGGTCCCTCGTAGATGATCACCACCACATCACCGGCAACGATCTTGTCGCCCAGAATGGCTTCCACGGCGCTATCCTGTGACTCGAACAAACGCACCCGGCCGCTGAACTTGAGTATGCTCTCGTCCACCCCGGCGGTTTTCACGATACAGCCGTTCTCGGCAATATTACCGAACAGCACCGCCAACCCTCCATCCAGAGAATAGGCGTGTTCCAGATCACGCACGCATCCGTTGACCACATCATCATCCAGTTCGGCATAGCGCTTATTCTGGCTGAACGCCACCTGGGTGGGGACATTGCCGGGAGCCGCACGGAAAAAAGTCCGTATCGATTCGGCCGGATTACGGCGAATATCCCACTGTTCGATTGCCTCGCCCATAGTGCGCGCATGCACTGTGGCGCAATCGTTATGCAACATGCCTGCCCGCTCCAGTTCACCCAGAATGCGGAATACGCCGCCAGCACGGTGCACATCTTCCATATGAAATAACTGGGTTGCGGGCGCCACCTTGCAAAGATTCGGCACCTTGCGTGACAGCCGGTCGATATCGGCCATAGTGAAATCGACCTCGGCCGATTGTGCTGCTGCCAATAAATGCAGCACGGTGTTGGTCGAACCGCCCATGGTGATATCCAGACACATCGCATTTTCGAAGGCCTTGAAAGTCGCAATGCCGCGTGGCAGTGCGGTTTCGTCACCTTCCTCGTAATAACGTCGTGTCAGCTTGACGATCTGGCGAGCAGCCTCCAGAAACAGCCCTTCGCGATCAGCATGCGTTGCCAACGTCGAACCGTTACCCGGCAGAGATAAACCCAGCGCCTCGGTCAGGCAATTCATTGAATTAGCAGTGAACATACCGGAGCAGGAACCGCAGGTCGGGCAGGCAGAACGCTCCATTTGCAACACATCTTCGTCACTTTCGTTCGGATCCGCTGCTGATACCATCGCATCCACCAGGTCGAGGTGAACCTCTTTTTCCTGAATCACCGCTTTTCCCGATTCCATTGGCCCGCCTGAAACAAAGATGGTCGGGATATTGAGTCGCAGCGCCGCATTCAGCATTCCCGGTGTGATTTTGTCGCAGTTTGAAATGCATACCAACGCATCGGCGCAATGCGCATTGACCATGTACTCGACCGAATCGGAGATGATCTCCCGCGACGGTAGACTGTAGAGCATGCCATCATGGCCCATCGCGATACCATCATCCACAGCGATGGTATTAAATTCCTTGGCCACCGCACCGGCCTTTTCGATTTCGCGCGCAACCAGCTGGCCGAGATCCTTCAAATGTACATGTCCCGGCACAAACTGGGTAAACGAATTGGCGATCGCAATGATCGGTTTCTGGAAGTCGTCGTCTTTCATTCCGGTCGCCCGCCACAGTGCACGCGCACCGGCCATATTACGTCC
>JANTFI010000178.1 GCA_024763505.1 Gammaproteobacteria bacterium | reverse complement strand
ACCGTGCCTTCGATGTATTGCATCGCCAGATAAAGCTGGCCCTGATCGGTCTGGCCGGAGTCGAGAAAGGCACAAATACCAGGATGGTCGAGCCGTGACAGAATATCGATTTCCTGTTCGACCCGGCGTTGCAACGGATCACCCTGATTGATCTGGAAGATTTTGACAGCGCGAGGCTGGCCCGCAAACTCGGCCAGATAAACTTGCCCGCTGGCACCGGCACCGAGCAGGCGGCTGAATTGATAACCGGGAATAGAGATTGCAGCAGATGCGGATTGACTGGCCAAATTCTGTATAGATAAACGCTTGGGCTTGACCGTCAAATTATCACAATAAAAATGTGGATACCAATCTAGCTCCGGCGCCAGCCACAAAAAACCCCGGCTGCTGATCAGCCGGGGTAAGGATAGTGGACGTTTTGTGGATCGCTAATCTGGCTTGCGTAAGCCAGAGCATGGCCGACGGCGAACCAGCGACATCAACAGCATCAGCAGAATTCCCGACCAGCCCAGCGCGCCGGCGCTGCCGCTGCCATCGCTGGTACCACCCGTTGTACCTCCAGATGTTCCACCGGTAGTGCCGCCGGATGAGCCACCCGAAGTTCCGCCACTACTGCCGGAATCAAAGGCTTGCACCGTGACTGTCGCGGTCGCTGTGGCGGTATTGCCCGCCGCATCGGTCGCCGTGAACGTAACGGTTGTGGTGGAATCGGCCGCAAAGGTGGCCGGAACATCATTGCTGACGCTGACCGAACCATCGACATCATCGGTGGCACTGGCTGCGCTCAGAAATGCGGCGATGTCAGTTTGTGTGGCGGCCGTGCCATCGGCCGATTCCGCAGCCACCGTGATATTGGCCGGAACCGAGATGACCGGCGCGGTGGTATCTGCCGTGCTTCCGCCACCCGAGCCACCGCTGCTACCGGAGCCGGAGACATACAACCCAGAGCCTGCAGTACTCAGCAACAGACGTCCATCGGACAGTTGCGTCATCGCCAGCGCGCCGAATTCACCATGCACCGGCAAGGCTGGCAATCCTGTGTTGTCGCGCAGCCAGTTGGCGCCACCATCGGTACTGCTCCAGACGCCCGACAGATAGGCGCCCACGCCATATGGAGCCAGTGCGTAAAAGGTGTCGCTATTATCCTTGAACAGCGTGGATAAGCCACCGGGGTTTTGTCCGAAGCTATCCATCCCGCCATTCGACAGGCTGTAACTGGTGCCATTGTCCACACTGGCCTCAATGCCACCGATATTCTTGCCTGCGAGCAATTTGCCGCTGTCATCCAGCAACAGCGAGTGAATGACCTTGCTGGAAGTCGCCGGAAAGGTGGATTTCGTCCAGTTCGCGCCGGCATCATTGCTATAGCATTCGTTGATGAAAACATGGACGCCATCACTGGAAACCGCCAGCGCGTTCTCGTCATCTGTCGAACGACCATGACAGTCCGTCAGGCCAAAACTCAGAACGCTCCAGTTGACTCCGTTATCATCGCTGACCTTCAGGTCGTACTCACCGTAGATATACAACCGTCCGTTGCCATCGCTGGCAAACTCGCTGTAATGTCCGGACTCTGCGCTCAGTTGCGTCCAGCTCGCGCCATCATCGTCACTGCCGTATATGCCGCTGGAACTCATCGCATACAGCGTACCACCGTGTTGACCCAGCCCAAACACGCCGACAGCCGGCGCGCTGGCCGGGATACTCCAGCTATTGCCGCCATCGGTCGAAATCCAGATATTTCCATACTCGGCCATCGCCACCAGATTGCTGCCGGATTGCAACAGCCGGTTCAGCCCGGCATGCCCCAGTCCACTGTTAGCGCCGAGATAACTTTCACTGCCACCGGCTGGAATCTTGAGAATTCGCCCGGCTTGCGGATTCGGCATATCGAAAACCAGCCGGTCATAGCGCGGATAGGCATTGATGTACAGGTCGCCTGTCGGTGATACATCCAGACGGTTGATCAGCGTATCGCTTTGCGACAGCAACACAGATTGCCAACTCGCACCCTGGTCATCGCTGCGCCAGTAAGTCGACTTGTTCCAGTTGGCCGCATACACCGAACCATTGCCGATCGAGAAATGATCGACCGAAGTCGTGACATCGGTTTTTTCCGTCCAGCTCGCACCATTATCATTGCTGACAAACACACCATCGTTGGTCGAGGCATACAGATTGCCTGCCTGATCCGCGTCCAACGCCACGGGAAAAGCGGAAAGCTCAGTAATCTCACTCCAGTTCGCACCGCCGTCGGTACTGCGATACACCCCATTCGGATAAATCATTGCATACAGATTACCGCCGGCATCTTCGGTGATGACGCTAGCCGCTGAGGTCACGTTGCGTGCCAGTTCACCCAGCTCGGCCCAGTTGGCACCGCCATCACTGCTGCTGGAAACTGTGACAACATACTGGAACACCGACGTATCCAGTCCAACATCGGATTTATACAGTAAATCGTTACTGTCGAGATAAATGCCACTGATGTCGTCGCTGATATGCGTCCAGTTCGCGCCCTGATCGCCGCTTGAATACAGCGATCCACCAATCAATGCGTAGTATTTTCCGCTGCTATCGATTTCGATCTGCAAGGCATTATTGATGCTGCTACTGCCTTTCAGCCCCAACACCGGTTGCCAGCTGACACCGGCGTCGGTGGATTTGTACACCAGCCCTTCTTTCGAACTGGCCCAGATCGTATTGTTATCGATGAATTCAAAACTGGAAATCTGCCCGCCTGCCGGGCCATTCATCGCGCTCCAGTTAATCGCCGCAGAAACCGAAGTCGCGAGCAGGCTGCCCGTCAGCAGCACCGCCAGAGCGGCCTGTTTATAACACTTTGTTTTTATCATGATGCCCTCCCGGGGGTAATTGGGTTGGCATCGATTGTAGGAAGTCGACCGCGGCGACATAACCCCACGAACGTGGGGGTCAGATGTCCGATCACAGATCACAGATTAAAAAACAACCGGAAACTCACCGCTGTGATAAAAAGAATCGAGCTTGCTGGTATAGTCGGTTAAATTATAACCGTTTTCAGTCAGCCACTGGTCATTGTAATAAGTATGCTGATAGCGCTCGCCACTGTCGCACAGCAGCGATACTACGCTACCACTCTGGCCCTTTTTGTGCATTTCCGCCATCAGCAGAAACGAGGCATAGACGTTGGTGCCGGTCGATGCACCGCACTGTCGGTTGAGTAGTTTCTGCAGAAAATAAATCGTCGCCAGCGAAGCTTCATCCGGCACCTTGATCATATGATCGATAACCCCGGCGATGAAAGATGGCTCGACCCGCGGGCGGCCGATGCCCTCGATGCGTGAAGATTCATCGCTGGTGATGGACGGATCGCCACTTTGATAATAATCGTAAAACACCGAATGCTCGGGGTCTGCCACGCACAGCTGCGTCTGGTGTTTGCGATAGCGCAGATAGCGCCCGAGCGTGGCCGAAGTGCCGCCGGTGCCAGCGCTCATGATGATCCAGCACGGTTCCGGAAATCGTTCGCAAGACATTTGCGCGAAGATGGAATCGGCGATGTTATTGTTGCCGCGCCAGTCGGTGACGCGTTCGGCATAGGTGAATTGATCTATGTAATGCCCGCCCAGCTCGGCTGCCAGCCGGCGCGCCTCTCCATAGATATCGCCGTTATCCACCAGATGACATTCACCCTGATAAAAGCGGATTTGCTCGATTTTTTCCTGCGACGTGCCGCGCGGCATCACGGCAATAAAGCGCAAGCCCAGCAGCCGAGCGAAATAGGCTTCCGAAACCGCGGTGCTGCCGGATGACGATTCGATAATCGGCGTGCCTTCGGTGATAAAACCATTACACAGCCCGTACAGAAACAGCGAGCGCGCCAGCCGGTGCTTGAGCGAACCGGTCGGATGGGTCGATTCATCCTTCAGATAAAAGTCGATATCCGGCAGCGCCGGTAACTCGACCTTGATCAAATGCGTGTCGGACGAGCGACGAAAATCCTGATCGATACGCTCTATCGCCTGATTGACCCATGCGCGCATGGCGGGCTCCTGTGGGAAGAAAATGGCGAGTATAAGCGGTTTCGACTGCGCTTGCCGCAACATCGGTCGACTCTGGGTTAATCGCCCTACTCGAGACCTGCTGAAAGTTTGAGGGTAGCGTAAAGTTGTATAGCGGCGAAACCCCGCCGTCTCAGAAGCGGCCAGAGATACCCAGATACGGCCCGTC
>JANTFI010000177.1 GCA_024763505.1 Gammaproteobacteria bacterium | reverse complement strand
AGCAACACATCGCACACACTGGATTCCAGTTCATTTTTATCGATACCACTGCCCATCGTCGCATTGCCCTGCGGATCCATATCAACCAGCAATACCTTGCGTTTGGTTGCCGCCAGCGATGCGGCCAGATTGACGCAAGTCGTGGTTTTTCCTACTCCGCCCTTCTGGTTGGCGATGGTGATGGTTTTGCTCATGATTTCCGTCGTTGCACTCTGACCAGACTGCGCTTTTGCGCGATGCCCGGCACCTGTAAATGAATGGTTTGCATCTGAATTTTCGATAGATCGACCGCCGCCAACTCGGCATCGGCCAGCTCGGTTTTCATCGTCAACAATTGCGTATTCGGCCGCCACAAGGACTGAACCGTTGACATAAATTCGGCCAGTGAAGAGTATGCCCGGCTGACAATCACGTCGAACGAAGATTCGGCATGATAATCCTCAACCCGCGACTGCACAACTTTAACATGCGTCAAACCAAGCTGCGCGATGGCTTGCTGCACGAAGCGGGTCTTTTTGCCATTACTGTCGAGCAGTACCCAGCTCGACTCGGGCAGCAGGATGGAAAGCGGAATCCCCGGCAGCCCGGCACCGGTGCCGACATCCAGACAATGTCCCTGCCGCGGAAAGTATGGCAGCACCGACAGGCTGTCGAGTACATGATAAGCTACCATTTTCTTCGGCTCGGTGATGGCGGTCAGGTTGTAGGCCTGGTTCCATTTTTTCAACAGTTCGAGATAAGCCGCCAGTTTTTCGATTTGTTCATCATTGGCCTCGAGCTGCATGGCTTGCAGGCCAGTGTGGATTTCGCTTTTTAGCATCAGAAATAATCAGCCAGCGGCACGAAACTTTTCGATCGGCTCGCTCAGCAGGTACAGGGTATCCTTGCTGAAATCCTGCTCATGCGGCCACTCGACTGCACCAAATGCCACTCTTGCTTGCCTGAAATAATTCATATCCTTCAATTCGCTGAACACGCCTTTATCCAGAAAGGGAGTCGCATCAAAAACCCGGGTTTCATCATTGTCAAACACCAGTTTCAATCGGTATTGCGGCTCAGCCTCGACAGAAATAACCTTGGGATTCATGCTTCTCACCTATTTCAACGGGTCTATCTTGAACACCGGCTCTCCATTGATCGCCAGTTGCCAGTCAGCCATTAATTCATCCTTGTGAATTTCTATCCACGCTTCCACCAGCTTGAGCCGAGATTTTGGTAACTGGCCTTCGATCACTGCACCGGTTGGAATCTCGACGATGGCACTGTCATCCTGATAATGAACATGGATATGCGGAACGTTGTGCTGCTGGTTATCGAAGAAATACATTCGTACGATAATCCCGTAAAACATTTAAATCGTCGGCATAAAAAAATGCCCTCAGGCCGACTTGCGCTTCAAATGCACCAGCAACAGCGAGATCGCCGCCGGTGTCACGCCCGAGATACGACCGGCCTGACCGATGGTGGCCGGGCGCACTTGCTGCAATTTCTGGCGAACTTCGTTAGACAGGCCCTTGACTTGCTCATACTCCAGATCGACGGGCAGTTCGGTACTTTCATGCTTTTGCGCCTTGTGGATTTCATCCTGCTGGCGCGAAAGATATCCGGAGTATTTGGCTTCGATTTCGGCCTGTTCCTGCACTCTCCCGGCAAAGTCTTCATCGCCCGCCAGCAATGGTGACAGATGGCGAATGCCGATTTCCGGGCGCTTGAGCATTTCAGAGAATCGATACTCGCGGTTGACCGGGTTATCCAGCAACGGATTCAATGCCTTTTCGGCGTCTACGCCCGGACGCACCCAGTTATCCCTGAGCGCCTGATTCAGTCTGGCCAGTTGCTCACGGTATTCATTGAAGGCTTGCCAGCGCGCATTATCGACCAGCCCGAGCTTGCGGCCAATTTCGGTCAGGCGCAGATCGGCATTGTCTTCGCGCAACATCAGGCGGTATTCGGCGCGGCTGGTGAACATGCGGTACGGCTCTTTGGTGCCGCGCGTGATCAAGTCATCGATCAGCACACCCATGTACGCTTCGCTGCGCTTGAGTACCAGCGGTTCGCGCCCGAGCACTGCGGCGGCGGCATTGGCACCAGCCAGCAAGCCCTGCGCGGCGGCTTCTTCATAACCGGTGGTGCCATTGATTTGCCCGGCGAAATACAGGTTTTCAAAGAAGCGCGTTTGCAGATCTGGGCGCAGGTCGCGCGGGTCGAAAAAATCATATTCGATGGCATAACCGGGGCGGATGATATGCGCCTGCTCGAATCCGGGAATGCTGTGAATCAGCGCTTCCTGAATATCGTACGGCAGGCTGGTGGAAATGCCATTGGGATAGACTTCCGACAGATTCAGCCCTTCCGGTTCGACAAAGATCTGATGCGAGGTCTTGTCGGCAAAGCGGACTACCTTGTCTTCGATCGATGGGCAGTAGCGCGGCCCGGTGCCTTCGATTTCTCCGGAAAAAAGCGGCGATCGATCCAGTCCGCTGCGGATGATATCGTGGGTTTTTTCACTGGTGTACGTGATATGACAGCTGACCTGGCGCGGATGCAGTGCGACCGAACCCATGCTGGAAAACACCGGCAACGGGTCATCGCCCGGCTGTTCTTCCATCTTCGAGTAATCCAGCGTTTTGCGGTCGAGCCGCGCAGGGGTGCCGGTTTTCAGCCGGTCGATGCGAAACGGTCGCTCGCGCAGCCGCGCCGCCAAAGCCGAGGCGGGCGGATCACCGGCCCGCCCACCGGCGTAATTGGCCGGCCCGATATGAATCTTGCCGGCCAGAAAGGTGCCGACCGTCAGCACCACTTTTTCGGCCAGAAAATTCAGCCCCATCTCGGTCACCACACCTTCGATGCGACCGTCGTTTTCGATCAGATCCACCACCGGTTGCTGAAACAGCGAAAGATTCGGTTGATTCTCCAGCACTTCTCGAATCGCCTGACGATAAAGCTGGCGATCTGCCTGCGCCCGCGTCGCACGCACCGCCGGGCCCTTGCGCCGGTTGAGAATGCGAAACTGGATGCCGGCGCGATCCGCCGCCAGCGCCATCGCGCCGCCGAGCGCATCGACTTCTTTCACCAGATGCCCCTTGCCGATACCGCCTATGGCCGGGTTGCAACTCATTTGCCCGAGCGTGTCGATGTTATGCGTCAACAGCAAAGTGCTGGCTCCCATACGCGCAGACGCCAGTGCGGCTTCGGTACCGGCATGGCCACCGCCAATCACGATCACATCAAAACGTTTGGAGAAATTCATTGAAAGCTGTCAAAAAAATAATTGACTATTTTAGTCGGTTTTGAGCCGTGGAATCCAGCCCCGACCATCATCCGGACAATTCTGCGACAATCTGCCCTCGCTTCTGGCAAAATCTAAGCGTTGACTCTTTACGGACACCCCATGCATTTTGTGAAAAAAATTCTGACTCTGCTGTTACTGATTGCGACTTTTCCCGCGCTGGCCAACAGCCCGGTGTGGCGCGTGCAATCGGCCGATCACACACTGTTTCTGGTCGGCACCATTCACCTGTTGCGCGCCTCCGACTACCCGCTGCCTGCCGCACTGGACGAGGCTTACCGACAAGCCTCACAGCTGGTTTTTGAAACCGACATCGAGCAAACCCGCAGCCCGGAATTCAGCCGCCAGATGATGCAGGCCATGACCCTGCCGAAAGGCAAAACTCTGGCCGACCGGGTTCAACCCGACACCTGGAAACGTCTGCAGCAATTCGCGCAAAGCCGTCACATCCCGCTCGACCGGCTCAGCGGCTTCAAACCGGGCATGGTCTCCATCACGCTGACTTTGCTGGAAATGCAACGTCTTGGCATTCACGCCATCGGCGTGGACGAATACTACGATGACCGCGCCCGGGCAGATGGCAAGACCCGGCAGGGACTGGAAAGCGTGCAACAGCAAATCGGCTTTCTGGCCGAAATGGGGCATGGCGTGGAAGATCAAATGCTGCTGCAGACACTGGATGAAATCTCTCAGCTCGATCGGCAGTACAGTGACATGATCAAAAGCTGGCGCAGCGGCGACCTGCAGCAAATGAATGAATTACTGGTCAAACCGATGCGTGAGCATTTCACACCATTGTACCGGCAATTACTGGTGGAGCGAAACCAGGCCTGGCTGCCGCAGATCGAACGCATGCTGGACAGCGCAGAAACCGAAATGGTACTGGTCGGCAGCGCCCATCTGGTCGGCCCGGATGGCTTGCTGCAGCAACTGCAACAGGCTGGCTATCGAATCAGCCAGCTACCCTGAGCTTCCATCTTCAGCCCGGTGATGGCGATCGCATTGCGGGTCGCGTGACA
>JANTFI010000176.1 GCA_024763505.1 Gammaproteobacteria bacterium | reverse complement strand
ACGCCATCGATGCGAAAGCGTATGGAAAGACGGGTTTCAAACGGCTCGACATGGATATCCGACGCATTTTCCTTGATTGCTTCGGTGATCAGCGCATTGATCAAGCGAATAATCGGCGCATCGTCGTCGCTTTCGAGCAAGTCTTCCGGTTCTGACAGTTCGCGGGCCACATCCGATAACTCGAGTTCACCACCGAGCTTGTCGGCATCGAGAAAGGCGTCTTCGTGACTGTTTTCGAATTGCTGCCCGAGCAAGTGATTGAATTCCTGACTTTCTACCTGTCGAATGGCGCTGATCGGACCAGTCACGCGCTGCGCTTCGATAATCGCTTCGATCGGGGTGTCGTCACGAATCACCAGTTCGTCCCCGGCCGGAGTCGGATACAGCAGCACGCCCGATTTCTTGGAAAAGGCATAAGCCAGCGGCTGGGAATTTTGCTTGGTTTGCATGTCAGGCGTCTGCGACAGGTCCGGTTTATGGCTGGTCTGACGCATCGAGCGGGTGCTCGGCTTCATTCTTTTCCAGCGCTTCCAGCACCGGCACAAGCGGGTCGATTTCCTCTCGCTTGCCCAATTGCTCGCTGCGGATGAAATTATATTTGGCTCGACTGAGCGTGCGCGCCTTGGCCGGATCCTTGATGATTTCCGCGCGGATGAAAATCAGCAGATTGCGCTTTTTCTTGGTCATCTTGCTGGCACGAAACAAAGCGCCGAGGATCGGGATGTCGCCGAGCACCGGCACTTTTTGTTCGGTTTCAACCAGCACATCATCGATCAGGCCGCCGAGCACCAGCATTTCGCCATCTTCCAGTTGCACCATGGTTTTAAGCGAACGCTTGTTGGTGATCAAGTCAACCGCTCCGGTCGCGCTGCCGCTGATGTTGGAGACTTCCTGATCGATATCCATGGTGATGGTATTGCCTTCATTGATCTGTGGTTTGACCTTCAGGCTGATGCCGATGTCCTGGCGTTCGATGGTGCGAAATGGGTTGGCGACACCGGTGCTGCCGGTGGTATTGGAAAATTCGCCGGTCACGAAAGGCACGTTCTGGCCGACGATGATTTCGGCTTCCTGATTATCCAGCGTGACGATCGAGGGCGTCGATAACAGATTCGAATCGGAATCGCCGGACAAGGCCCGGATCAACGTGACAAAATTCAGCGTATTGTGGTCCAGCCGACCCAGCCCCAGCGTAAGGCCATCGCCAATCGCACTGGCCGCACCCGCAGCCAGATTGGTGATCGGTGTGCCGGAACCGGCGAAATTGGTCGATAACGCGGGGTTACCATCTGGCGTGCCATCGATCAGCCACTGCACCCCCAGCTCGTTGGAACTATCCACCGACACTTCGGCGATAATCGCTTCGATATGTACCTGCGCGCGTGGAATGTCGAGTTGCTGAATGACGCTGCGCAAGGACCGGAAAATCGACATCGGCGCCGTGATGACCAGCGCGTTGGAGACGGTATCCGGCTGAATATTGAGTGTGGAATTACCCTGCGCCTTGGCCGCACCGGCATTCTTGGATTTCGCCTTGAGCACTTCCTTGCCGACACTGCCGAGAATCTTGGCCAGGTTTTCGGCTTCTGCATAACGCAGATACACCACGTGAATATTGCCGCTGGAATCCACCGGCTGATCGAGTTCGGCAATAATCGAGCGATATTTCAGTCGTTCCTTTTTTTCACCGCTGAGCAGGATGCTGTTGGTGCGCTCATCGGCACTGAACTTGACTGCAGCGCCACTGGCTTTCTTTTTGCCCGGATTATTCGCGCTGAGCGTGGTCAGCAGGCGCACCACTTCGGCTGCGAAGGCATGCTCGAGCTTGATGAATTCGATGTCCGAATCGGCTTGCTTGTCGATCTGGCGGATGATCTGGCTGATGCGGTGAATATTCGACGCGCGGTCCGAAATGATCAGCACATTGGTTTCAGCATACGCCGCCAGATGTCCCTGTTGTGCGACCAGCGGGCGCAGGATCGGCACCAGTTGGGTCGCATTGACGTTTTTGATTTGTACCACCTTGGTGACCAGCTGGTCGCCATCCTTGCGGCTGACGGAATTGACCACCGGCGCGGCATCCTGCTTGGCGGCGGCATCCGGAATAATCTTGATTGCATTTTTGGTTGGCACGGTAGAAAAGCCATGCACTTGCAGAATCGACAGAAATACGTTGTAAACTTCGTTGGCATTCAGCGGCTTGGAGGAAATCACCGTCACCTTGCCCTTCACCCGCGGGTCGATGATGAAATTCTTGCCGGTGATCTGTGACACGCTGTTGACCACAGCAGTCAAGTCCGCATCACTGAAATTCAGCGTGACTTCTTCGGCGCGTACACTCGAAGCGAACAGTATCAGCAGCACAAGGGTAAAATGCCGGGCCAGACTGCAGGCCGAAGTGGTGAAATGATATAGTGACGATTTGAACAAAGGATTTATCCTGATTTGGAAGCCCTGGCGGGTTTATTTTAAATTAAAGTCCAGCGTTTGCCGATTGCCATTGCGGATGACCGTGAGTGAAACATTTTCTGCCGTGGTTAAGGATTTGAGCGCATCCAGCGCCTGAAAGGGTTTGTCCAGCCCGATGCCATTGACCGCGACAAAAACATCATCCTTTTGCAGACCGATTTTTTGCAACAGACGTTCGCCGCGCAAAGCCTTCAGCTTGTAACCGATATTGCGTCCGTTTTCCGCCACCGGAATGGCCTGAAAGCGTTTCGCCAGCGCCAGCGGATTGTCGGCGTAGCGTCGCTTGTAACTTTGCAACACGCGCGTGGCGGCAGTCGAGGTGTTACCCGGCCGACGGGTCAATGCCGAAGGACGCTTGCCCTTGAGGTTGGCCAGCGGCTTTTCCAGCACCAGTTTTTCCAGCCGCCCCTGACGTGAAATCAATACATGATCCGGGTTGATTTGGCGGATATAGATATTCTGATCGATTTCATCGCCCAGCCGATAAAACTTGGTGTCTTTATTGTTGATTTGCAGCAGGATCGATGCGAGCGCTTCATCGGAGGAATAATAAATGCCGCGCAATTTGTAATTCAAGTTGGATTCCGGCGCGTCAGCCACGACTTCGACTGGCTTTTGTGCGGCAGCTTCTTTTTGCGCCTGTCCAAACAGGTTCGCTGCCGTAATCTGCTGGATCATCTGGCGCCGGGTCAAGACAGTATCACGCTGCCCGCTTTGCTGGGTCGAAACCGGTTGTGGCAGGGCTTCCGGTAAAGGCGGTTGCGGCACCAGCAGCCAGAGCAACGCGGATAATTGCCAGGCCAGCAAAATCGCCAGCAGCAGTGAGATGGCAAAAACCAGCCGGTTGTCGGTCAAGATTTTAAAAAGGTGATCCGCTTGCAATCGATAATCCCTTTGGCTGTTTGGTTTGAACGAATATTATTTTCAGGTCGCCGGATTGTACCGTTACCGGCATTCTTTATGCAAAGCATTCACCTGTTAATTACTGTACTTTTCTACTGGTTTAAATCCCAGTGCTTACAAACCAGTGGCTGGCTAGCTCCATATTGCAATGCCGATACCTGAGCTGGTGCGTTTCGTATTTCGATTCTGCCTTGATCAGCCCGTTGATGTCATACCGTATCTCTGAATCTGCCGCTGTCTTGCAGCCTGCGGTTTATGCTATGGTACAGACCCGTGCGGGGACTGAATTAGACTGTGCGATTAACCGAAACCGGTGGCTGAAAACCGGGTAAAGGCTCGGAACTGCAAAGCTGGCAACGCCCCCTAACGGTGCCAGAGTCAGTCACAACCCGGCCGCACAGCGGTATTACAATATGCCAACACAGATTTTTTAAATTAGTTTCAGATTTTTAACCGAAAAAACCACGAGGATCACCCACATGAGCACAGCCAAAATTGCCGCCAAAAAACCCAGCGTACAGACCCTCGAAGCAGGCACCTATTACTGGTGCAGTTGCGGACGTTCATCCAACCAGCCTTTTTGCGACGGGTCGCATCAGGGTACGGATTTTACGCCACTGGAATTCATGCTGGAAGAAACGAAGCAAGTCGCCCTGTGCCAATGCAAACAAACCCGAACACCGCCATTTTGCGATGGTAGCCATTCCAAACTGGATTGACCCGGCAACACAAATCATAAGGTTTGCGGCACAGGACCCGTAGCGGGAACCGAGCGGAAATCAGATGATCTTGACCCTGTCAGCCTCAGTAGCTCCAGTTTAGCTCGGCCCATGCCCCAGAGCAAAACCCACATCCGGCATCGCTTGTGATGAAGGAAATCATGCCCGTCTGGTTTCTGGCGCATGGCGCACCGCTACATCTGCTCGGCGAACAGCCGGTT
>JANTFI010000175.1 GCA_024763505.1 Gammaproteobacteria bacterium | reverse complement strand
CTGATCAAGCCGATGCGAACCGAGCGCAGCGCCACGATCAGAATAATCGAGATCAACACCAGCGCAATCGTTGTACCCTTCAGCATCGAGCGGATATTACGAAAGCCGATATGGCTGAACATAATAGTCGGGCTAGCGCCATCGACATGCATGGTGGGCGGCAGGTTGGCCTTCATCCAGTCCTGCGCGCGTTGCTCCAGCGCCAGCACTTCGGTGGTCGACAGGTTTTTCAGTAACACCGTCATACGCGTTGCCGATTTGTCGACATTGATCTGGTTGGTCAAATCCAGCCCATAGGGCAGAGACATTTCATACAACAGCAGATATTGTGCGGCCAGATCACGCTGCTGTGGCAACTTGTACATGGCGTCATCGTCGCCATGCATGCTGCGATTGAGCCGCTTGAAGATATCGGTCAGCACATTGACATGGATGGTTTCCGGCTGCTGCCGATACCAGTTGGCAAAATCCTCCACATGCTGCAAAAACTCAGGATCACTGATGCCGCCGGCTTCACCCGATTGCATCGAGTAATCAATCAGATACAGGCCGCTGAGATTCTCTGAAGCAAAATCGGCATCGCGACGAAATTCGATATCGGTGCTGAAATACTTGGTGAATTCATCGTTGAGCTGGTTTTGCGGTACGAATGCGATCAGTACCGCGACAAAGATACCCATTCCCCACAGCAGGCCGTTGCGCTTTTTGATAACAAAGTCGGCCAATTTCAACATCAGGCGGCTGCTGCGCCCTTCCTTGACGTTATCGCGGACCGGCAACACCATCATCAGCGCGGGCAAAAAGGTAATCGACAGAATCCAGGCAATCACTACGCCCATCGCCACGATATTGCCGAGGTCACGAAACGGAGGTGCATCGGAAAAATTCATACTCAAAAAACCGATCGCCGTGGTCAGCGTGGTCAGAAAAACCGGCTGCATATTGATGCGCAGGCTGTTGACCATCGCATCGTGTTTATTGTCACCATGGTGCATGGCGAGCAGAAAATTCATCAGGATATGCACCGAATGTGCGATCGACATGGTCGGGATGATCATGATTGCCGAAAATGAAGGCGGGGTCAGCGAAATACCCAGCCAGCCCGCAGTGCCCATCGCTCCGGCGATCGAAAACACGATCACGAAAAAAGTGGAGACGGTTCCACTCAAGCCCTTGACCCAGAAAAACAGGATCACTATAAACACCAGAAACATAAAAGGTACCAGATGGGTCATGTCATACTGGCTGGCTTCCGGAAAGGCATTGTTCATGATGATCATGCCGGTCAGGCGCATCTCGATATCCGGATATTTCTTTTCAAATTTCTGCCGTAAATCACGGATGAATTCGACCACCTGAGGGTTTTCGGTAGTCATGTTTTCACCTTTCAATTCAATCGTGACATTGACCCCGGTGACATGTCCGCGATCCGAGATTAACCGGTATAGCAACAGCGGTTCAGTCATCGCGATGCGTTTCACTTCGGCGATTTTTTGCGGTGTCAACTCATCATCGGCATAGACCAGATCTTCGACGATCAGGTCATCGCCCTCGGCCCGGGTATTCTGAAAATTGGTAATCGAATCCACCCGGGTGGAGAATGGCGTTTGCCAGGCCTGCTCGGTCAACCATTCGACCGCACGCAGGGTTTGTTCGGTAAACACATTGCCATCTTTCGGCACCAGTACCATCATCACGTTATCATTGCGCGAATAGGTATCCTGCAGACTTTCGAACGCCAGTAACTGCGGATTTTCCTTGCTGAAAAAAACCCGGTAATCGTTGGTAAAGGTTAAAAACCGCGCTCCGGAAGCAAGCCCGATCACGGCCAGCAAGGTGGCCAGAATCACCAGCCATTTGAAGCGCAAGACACCTTCTGCATAGGATTTAGTCATTGTTATTTTCCCTGAAGTTTATGATTGACCGGATGCACCCGGTGCCGGTTTACGGATAAGTTGTAAATACTGAATCAAGCCTTCGCCGCAAAACATCAGTTTTTGCATATCTTGCGAAATCATGCCGGCATTGAGGCAACCCTCGAGTGTAGCGACCACCATGACGGCGACCTGATCCGGCTCGATTCCTTCGATCAAACGGCCGGTTACGCTGGCTTTTTCCACCGCCAGACGAATCGCGTCATGCCATTTTTCATAGATACGGTTGAGGCGCAGCCGGAAACCCTCGTCGATGGGCGCCATTTCCTGAGCCAGTGAACCCAGCGGGCAACCGATCTGGACATCACGCAGGGTAAAGGCATCACCGGCATGACGAATCAAATTCACCAGCCCCTGAATCGGATCTTCGGCCTGCTCCAGCGGTTGAATGAAACTGCGAAAGATGCGATCGGCGATGATTTCATCGATGACCGCATACCCCAGCTCGGTCTTGTTGGGAAAGTGATGGTACAGCGCACCCTTGGTCACCCCGGTATGCGCCAGAATCGTATTCAGGCTGGCCGCCTGAAAGCCATTCAAATGGATCTCTTTATAGGCGGCAAACAGTATCCGGCCTCGCGTATCTTCTGGCGGCTCATCGCCCAGTAAACGCCACCAGTAAATCTCGCTGTCATTCAAATCAGTCATATTACAAACATACATACCAGTTGGTATGCGATTTATAATACCGACCGGTATGTATGTCAACGATTTATTCGCTGCACCTGAGAAAAAGAAAGGAATACCCGGGTACGCGTAGAGCACCCACGATGCGAACAAGCAGGCTACGTTCGGGTTAATCGATAAACTTACTGGCCATATAGACAAAAAGAAAAATCGCCAGCAGGATAATCAGCGAAGACAGCAGCAGGTTGGTTTTCTTGACGCTGTACGGAATCGTCTGCTCGGATTCGATCGATTTTTTATAGGTAAAAAAGCGCACGGTTGCGGTAATCACGATGAATACACCGACCAGCAGAAGCCCCATGCCTACAATCTCTGCCGAAAGTGAGGATTTAAAATTCTTTTCATTGCCGACCGCTTTGCCGATGTAGGAGATAAACAGGTCGAATTTTTCGATCAAAAACCCGAACGCCATGATCGCAATCGAGGTGCGGATCCAGGCCAGATAAGTTCGCTCGTTGGCAGAGTGGTCGGTATATCGTTTGATCATGATTCAGATATCTCCTGAAAGAAAAAGGTTGTTATGCGATGACACATTGGAGCATGAGCCTGCGATTTTCAACTCGGAAGCTCTCTCTAGCCATTACAAGACAGCTTTCAGGCACGGCTTTCAGGCAAGCTGGCCAGGCTAGCTGATTGCTTGCAGGAATCAGTCAGATCGCCACCAGAACACGAATCGCATCGAGCCGGATATTGGCCGCATCGATCTGTTGCAGAACCAGTTGCAGACGATCTTCGAAAAAACGAATTTCTTCATCGCGAATATTCGGGTTGACCGTTTTCAGGGCGCGCAGTCGATCGATCTCGGCCTGCAGCTTTTCGGTTGCCTCGGTGCGCGCCTGTTGCAAGCGTTCGGGCATTTTATTAGCTACCGTTTGTTCCGCTTGCTGCAGCAATTGCTTGATCACCGCTTCGCGTGATTTGATCACCTTGATTGAGGTATCGATATCGACGTATTGCAGGGTTTGCTGAATCACATTCGGGGTCAGCGCCTGTTCGTGACACTGTCCATTTTCATCGACGCAGATGCGCAGCAGATTGTCCGGCACGTAGCGCTGGCCATCGCTGTCTGATTTATCCGATACCTCGACGCGAAAGAAGCAATCGAGCATCAGCGTTCCCGCCTTGACCGCCTTGTATTTGACCGCCAGCAGAGCGGTATTACCCAGCTCGCTGCTTTGCACCATGTCCATCAGGGTACGCACCAGCGGGTGCTCCCAACTGAGGAAGCGCACATCTTCGTTGGACAATGCAATCTGCCGGTCATAGGTTACCGTCATGCCATCATCGGGCAAACCGGGCACCTTGGTTTGCATGTGTTCGGTCGGCTTCAGAATCCAGCAGCCCGGGCTCTGGATGTCGTAGTTGATACCGTAACAGTCATACAAGGATTCCATATAACGCGGTAAATCCAGTTTCACACTCAGAATCTCGGCCTGTTCGCGTAATTCACGCGCCCGGGCCGGACGACAGGAATTGTATTCCAGCAGGCGATCCCGCCCCTGCTGCATTTGTTCATTGAGCTGGCGGTGCAGGGCTTCACTGCGCAGAAAGAATTCCTCATGGTTTTCTTCGACATGGCGCAGGCTGTGTAACAGTTCCTGATGCAATTGACTGAACACACTATGCCCGGCCGGGCAGGTTTGCTCGAAGGCATTCAGACTCTGGTCAAGCCAGTTCAGCATCACCTGTTGCGCGGTCCCCTTCAAATAAGGCACATGAATCTGGATTGCCT
>JANTFI010000174.1 GCA_024763505.1 Gammaproteobacteria bacterium | reverse complement strand
TGTAGATATCGAGGGGCGCCTGCTTCAGCCCATGGTCAATGGCAACCCCACAGACTGGGAACAAGCCATTCCGGAGGTTGCGAACCAGTTGCAATCCATCATCGACAGACATGGCCCGAAATCGGTGGCCCTGTATGTCTCGGCACAACTGTTGAGTGAGGATTATTATGTCGCCAACAAACTGGTCAAGGGCGGATTTGGCACAGCTAACATCGATACCAACTCGCGTCTTTGCATGTCGTCAGCGGTGGCGGGGCACAAACGGGCATTCGGCTCAGACACCGTTCCCGGCAATTACGAGGATTTCGAACAAGCCGACCTGGTCATCCTGACCGGATCGAACACCGCATGGTGCCACCCGGTTCTATACCAACGCATCAAGGCTGCGAAACGAAATCGCCCGGGCATGAGAGTGGTGGTGATCGATCCTCGACGTACCGCGACCTGTGAAATTGCCGACTTGCATCTACCGATACGCAACGGCAGCGATGCCTGGCTGTTCAACCACATATTATGTGTCCTGCATGCCCAGCAAGTCTTCGATTTCGAATTCATTCAGTCACATACCGAAGGATTCGACCAAACCCTTCAAAATGCCCTCCAGATCGCACAGGTTGAGGAACAAGTCTCCCGGCATTGCGGGCTGAAGCTGGACGACTTGCGCACGCTGGCAGAATGGTTTGTCTCAACTGAAAAGACCGTCACCCTGTTTTCCCAGGGTATAAACCAATCCAGCAGTGGTACTGACAAGATCAATGCGATTCTGAATTGCCATCTGGCCACTGGTCGTATCGGCCGTGCCGGCATGGGCCCATTCTCCATGACCGGACAGCCCAATGCGATGGGCGGTCGCGAAATCGGCGCATTATGTAACCAGCTGGCTGCACACATGGATTTTGACCGTCAAGACGTCGACCGGGTGCAGCGTTTCTGGGACAGCCCGCGTATCGCCGACGAACCGGGTATCATGGCCACCGATCTGTTTCAGGCGATCGAGCAAGGCGAAATCAAGGCACTGTGGATTCTGGCTACCAACCCGGTGGTATCCTTACCGGATTCCGACCAGGTGAAAAGGGCGCTGGAAGCTGCTGAACTGGTGATCGTCTCGGATTGTGTACAACAAAACGATACCCTGAAATATGCGGATATCCTGCTGCCCGCGATTACCTGGGGCGAAAAAAGCGGAACGGTAACCAATTCCGAACGCTGTATCTCACGCCAACGCGGATTTCTGGATTCTCCAGGGGTTGCACGTCCAGACTGGTGGATTTTGAGCCAGGTGGCACAGAATCTTGGGTATAGCGGTTTCGAATACGACCATCCGCATCAGATTTATTGTGAAATGGCAGCCCTGTCCGGCTTCGAAAACAATGGCAAGCGGGATTTCGATATTTCGGCTACGGCCAATATCAATGCAAAAGAATACGATCAACTTCAGCCTTTTTATTGGCCCAGAACCGAACGGAATCCGGCAGCCGACAAGCGTCGATTCTTCGCCGATGGCCATTTTTATACACCATCCAATAAAGCCCGCTTTTTGCCGATTTCACCACGCGAGCCAGAATCAAGTACCAGTCACGAATACCCGCTCGTACTGAACACCGGGCGTATCCGCGACCAGTGGCATACCATGACCCGAAGCGGAAAATCAGCCAAGTTGATGCGGCATATTCTCGAGCCCTATGTCGAGATGCACCCACAGGACATTGAGAAATTTGGTTTACAGAATACCAGCCTGGTACGGGTCGAATCCGTGTACGGAAAAGTACTGGTACGCCTGCGCAACAGTCAGGAGCAAAAACCGGGGAACCTGTTTATACCGATCCACTGGAACGACCAGTTCAGTGCCAAGGCAGGAGTCTGTTCATTAATTGCAGCACATACCGACCCGGTATCCGGTCAGCCCGAATACAAGTACACAGCAGCAAAGGTTAGCGCCTATTCAGCCAATTGGTTCGGTTTTGTGCTGAGCCGGAAACCACTCCCACTCAAAACTGATTACTGGAGTCTGATCAAGCGCGATGAATACTGGCAATATGAAATGGCAGGACAGGAACCCCTGCACCAGGTTGCAGAAGAGCTCCACAAACAGCTCATACCGGACACGGCAGGAGAATGCGATACCATCCGTTATCAGGACAGCGGCACCGGTGCGCAGCGACTGGCCTGTCTTATCGATAATCGACTGCAAGCCTGCATGATTTTGAGCCCCGATAACGACTTGCCGGATCGAGCCTGGATCAACCAGTTATTCAACCAGCCGGAGATAGACAAAAGTGAACGGATCTCGATTCTTTCCGGTATTCCACCGATAGAATTTGATTCCGGCCCAGTGGTTTGCTCCTGTTTCAATGTCGGTCAAAACCGGATTGAAGAATGCATTCACGCGGGCGCACTGAGTCCGGAAAAGGTCGGTGAAATGTGTGAGGCCGGCACCAACTGCGGCTCATGTCTACCAGAAATCCAAAAGTTGATCGAAACCATCAATCCTGCCTGACTGCTACCCGAAATCGCTGGCTTCGAACGGGCTGAACAGACCCAAGCGATTCCGCTTGCTGTATCGAGCAGTAAATGTCTCCTCGCTACCATTCAAACGTCTGTACCCGGAATGAATAACATCCTATAGTGTTGATCTCAGGCCCGGGCGCTGCAGTCGAATCCCGAAAAGAGTCCGCTGCAATAGTGCCCCGCATGGTTCAATTACTTCCGATTTCATGTGCCAAAGAAAACTGCCAGCAAGCGCGGAGGAGCTGCTATGTCAAATCAGATCGACCGCTCTCGCCGGGGCTTTTTCACCGGCTCTCTGCTCACTCGTGAAGGCAAGCAGAAAATCAAGAAACAGATAACCCGACTGGGCCTGATTCCACCCGAGCTCGAGCGTATTGTTGCGAGCGGACAATGCAGTGACTGCAGCGGCCCCTGCCTGACAGCCTGCCCCGAAGGCATTATCAAGCGGCATGGCGGCGATCACGAATTACACAATCAACCCTGGCTGGATTTCGAGCAGAGCGGCTGCACGTTTTGCGCAGAGTGCAATCAGGCTTGCCCGGCGCTGCAACAGCCGAAGCCCCTCGCCCACGCGCTCGGAAAAGCCCGCATATCGCAGCAGGATTGCTACACCTGGTCGGGTATTGTCTGTATGTCTTGCGTCAGCGCATGCCCGCTCGGGCTGATCGAGTTCGAATACGGCAAGCCGGATATTCGGCTAGATGACTGCACCGGCTGCGGCTTTTGCGTCAAGGTCTGCCCGGCCAGTGCGATCCAGGTACAACCCGCATAAAAACGTATGATCGACAAAACCCTGCCTGGTCAGTCAGCGGCCTCTGGCCAACCCTAACCCTGACCGCGCTTGATGTCGGAAAATATTTTGTACAAGGTGATTTGATCCGGTAATCCGGTTACCGCCAAACCGTTCTTCTTTTGAAAATCCTGCAATGCCTTGCGTGTGCCCGGCCCGAACTTTCCATCGGCTTCCCCGCTGTATAACCCGTTCTTGCGCAGAAATTGCTGAATAATTTCCAATACGGCTTGATAGACATAGGTTTTCTTGCCTTGATATTCCGTCTTGACCATTTTGGATTGCTTCGGCAAGCGCAGTTTCATCATCGAGCCTGCGAGCTTGTTCACGGCTACGTAAAAGCGTTGTTCTGGATTCTTGCTGCAATGATTTTCCAGCAGGGTTGCGAGAAACACCGTATTCCCCCACGGGATCAAATCATAGGTTTTTTGCGTGAATTGATTGGCGGCCGACAGGTAGCCGTCTATCCAGCCCATATACAGATTCAGTTTTGGAGAATTGCGCTTCTTTTCATTGACGAAGTCCTGGCAACTCGCCATACCTGCATTTCTGACCGCAAACTGTCCCTGGTCGTCGGCCGACCACAGGGCCGAATGCCACAGTGATAACAGCAAGCCTGATATGAATAAAATTGTTTTCATCCTTCCCTCGGGTAAGTTTTTTATAACGTCGAACACTGTAAACAAAAAAGCACCATGAGAAAACTCATGGTGCTTTTTTTAGTGGAACCTTACGATGAAATCAGGACTTGCGGCGAGCAAACCCCAAGCCGACCAGACCAAGGCCCATCAGAAACAGAACACTCGGCTCCGGTACACTGGCGGTTCCCGCACAATCAGCACTGCCATCACAGGTTTCAATCGCAGTCTGGGTCACGGTAATCGTTCCCCCGGTCACGAAAGTTACACCCGTAACAAAAGCCGTCGGATCGGTTGGGTCCAGACCGGCACTCAACTCGATGCCATCGATCATGAACTTGGAGTAGCCTGCAGCATTCAGAGCCAGAAAATTGAATTGATCTCCAGTCATGATTTCCTGTACGAAGTCGTAGCTACTGCCATTCCAGGTGTACAGATTGTACAAAC
>JANTFI010000173.1 GCA_024763505.1 Gammaproteobacteria bacterium | reverse complement strand
CCGAAAACGAATTGAATACGGCGCGCAACAGTTACACAAAAGCCTATTACGATGCGCTGGCCGCGCGCTATCGCGTGTTCGAATCGATCGGCCAATTGTTCACCGCGCTCAATCTGGAAACGCAATTGAGTGAAGATAATTTCAAGGTTGCGCGTCTCGAAGCGAACCAGATCGACCAGCTACCCTTGCCGACCGATGAAGACGCCGACAAGGTACTCGACATCAGCGATCATTGCGACAATACACTCAGCGCCAGTGTCGTCAACGTGTATGGATGCCAGCAGGCTGCCAAAGTCGAAATGGGCTATGTGCATGTCAATACCGCGCCCTCGGTCGGAAATGATGAAGTGGAAGTCGTAGCCGGAGGTATTCTAGAAATTTCAAAATCCGAATTGATGTCGAACGACAGCGATGCCGATGGCGACGTGCTGACCATGGTGGATGTTGGCCGCCCCAACAATGGCCGCCTCGCATTTAACAAGGACAAGAGTCTGGTGTACCGTCCTGCCGAAGGCTTTAGCGGTGTCGATTCCTTTACCTACACGGTATCGGATGGCAATGGCGCGGCATCGACCGCCACAGTACAAATCCACGTCAAGAAAGCTGAAGGCATCGACCTGTCGAAAATGCAGTATGTGAATTTTCAGTACAACAAAACCGATCTGACCCCTATCTCGGCCAAAAAGGTGAAAGAAATTATTCAGCGCATCCGGGAAGCTGATGATCTGGATATCGAGATTCGCGCCTACACCGACAGCATTGGTTCAGATCAATACAACCTGAATCTTTCCAAACGGCGTGCAAATGCGCTGAAAAAGCTGTTGATCAAGGAAGGCATTCCGGCATCATCCATCACCGCTGTCGGAAAGGGTGAAGCGGACCCGATTGCCGACAATGCGACCAAGGCCGGTCAGGCGATCAATCGCCGTGGTGAGTTTGTGTTCAAGGCGAAAGGCATCGCGCAGTAAGCACATGCCGACTCGTCTGCCGAGCGCCCGGTTGTTGCATTGAACAGACGACGGTTCATGCTCGGGATAGCGGTTGCGTTGCTGGGGCAACCGGTCAGTCGTTCGTCAGAACCGCTGGTCAACACAGCCATGCTCGAGCGCCTGAAACGTGATTTTTCCGATCAGGCTCAGCGCCGAGGACAGGCGCTGAATAAACTGCTTGATCGCTTGCAGGGCAAGCCGGTCGATATCCAGCTCAAGGAAGTGAACCGGTTTTTCAACCAGTTCCAGTATCGTGAAGATAGTGACCTGTTCGGTCAACAGGATTACTGGCAGACTCCGGAAGAATTTCTCGGCCACCAGCAAGGCGACTGTGAAGATTTTGTCATCGCCAAGTATTTCTCTTTGCGTAAACTGGGTGTGCCAGATCAGCGGCTGTATCTCACTTATGTCAAGGCGCTGGAAAGAAAGGTCGCGCACATGGTGTTAAGTTATTTTGAAACACCGTCGAGCATCCCGCTCATTCTCGATAACTACAATCCTTACATTTTACCTGCCAGCAAGCGCAAGGACTTGTTACCCATCTACAGCTTCAATGCAAAATCGTTATTCTTGAACAATGCATCGGCGGGGCTGGGCAAATCCCTGCCCACGGATAAGATCAAAAACAGCAAATGGCAAAAATTACTGGCTGACATCCAGTTCGATTCGCGGAAGAAAAAACCATGACTCTATTCAAACAGATTGCATTACTGGTCACGCTGATGTTCCTGCTGCTGGCAGGCATCATCATCGTCAATGACTTCAAACGTACCGGCGTATTTCTGCAGGGACGATTGCAAACCACCGCGCAAGACATGGCGACCACACTGGGCATCGCGATCAGCCAGTCTGCCGCCGAAGCCGATGCGCCGGGGCTGGAAGTCCTGTTCAACTCGGTGTTCGATAGCGGCTATTATTCCAGCATCAAACTGGTATCGGTCGATGGCAAGCTGATTCACCAGAAAAGCCAAAAGATTGAGCTGGACGGCGTGCCGCAATGGTTCGTCAAAATGGTGCCACTGCAAGCCGCAGAGGGCAGCACACAGGTAATGAAAGGCTGGAGCCAACTCGGAACATTAACCCTGTCACTGCATCCCGGCTATGCCTACAGTGGCCTGTACACGGCGTTGATGTCCACGCTGAAATGGTTTGCGGTTATTTTTGTTGTCGCCATCCTGTTGCTGTGGCTGATGTTGAAATATGTGCTGAGGCCGCTACAAAAGATGCGTGAGCAAGCCGACTCCATTACCCGCAACCAATTCGTCAGGCAAGAAAAAGTGCCAGCCACGCAAGAATTGAAATCGGTCGTGGTTGCTATGAATCGCATGGTGGACAAGGTACAAGGCATGTTTGCTGACCAGCAGGCGACTCTGTCCCGTTATCAGGAACAGTTGTATAAAGACAAGGTGACCGGGCTCGGAAATCGGCGCTATCTGATGGATCAATTGCAGCAGGCGCTGGCCGAGCCATCGTCTTTTCACGGGTGCATGGCGGTGATCCGGCTGGTACATTATGAACAGTTACGCGACCGACATGGCTATGAAGTAACCGATCAGGTACTGCAGCAATTAACCCACCTGGTGGGGCAAGAATATCTGGGTCTGCGCGCACAAACCTGTGCGCGACTCAATGGCAATGAATTTGCCTTGCTGATTGCCGCTGACGAAAACAGCGTGGTCGATTTCATCAAACAGTTATATCAGGCTGCAGCCGGAGTCGAGGGCTTCGACACAATCAAGCACGATGTCTGGCTGGTCGCGGCGGTATCCGTTCTGGAAACCGGGCAGTCGCTCGGCGATTTACTGTCGGGGATTGACTACAGCCTGTCTCAGGCGGAGAGCGACGGCCCGTATTCGATCGAGCGACGGGTATCGGACACTCTGCACTTGCCGCAGGGCAAGATGCAATGGCGCCAATGGCTGGATGACATTCTGAAATCGAAGCGGTTGTTTCTGGCCTGTCAGCAAGCCTTCAACGAGCAGCAAGTAACGGTGCAAAAGGAATTGTTTGTGCGAACACGTAACGAGCAGCAGCAAGTGATACCTGCCTCTGCCTTCATGCCCATGGCGACAGGGCTAGGCAAGGCGATCGAAATCGACAAGGCTGTGTTCCAACTGATCCAGCACGATCCAGCGCTGTGGCAGTCGAAAGTACCTTTGGCGATTAATCTCAGCGCGGCCTTTTTCGAACTGGCCGAAGCGCAGGAAGAATTCGACCAATTACTGTCGCACAGCCGCGAGCAGGGGGTGAAGCTATGTATCGAAGCCAGCCATCCGGTGCTGATGCAGCATCCTGTAATGTGCTTACAGCTATCCGAGCGGGTAAAACGATCCGGTCATCAGTTTGGCATCGATAATCTCGACCCCGGATTGTCTTTGCAATTACTTCAGGAAGTGACGTTCGATTATGTGAAAATCAATGCCGTTACTTTGACCGGAATGGGTTCCGTTGAAATGGCTTCCGCCTTTCAGGCTTTAAAAACCCTGACCGATGCGCTGGATGTACAAATCATCGCAGTGGCGGTGGATTCTCAACAAATTTTTGACCAATTGACTACACTCGGTATCAGCGTCATGCAAGGTAACTTTCTTGGCCGGCCCGAATAAAAATGTACCACCTGGAACTTAAACAATAAGATGCTCGATCCTCATCATCATTACGACCCGCTACTGGAATGTCTGGTGATTTTCACTCGCATTCATGGTCGCCCGATGACGGTCGATGCACTGATCGCCGGCCTGCCGGTCGAGCCGGGCGCGAGCGGACCGGAGCTGTTCAGTATCGATAAACCCAAGGGGTTGTTTTCACGTGTCGCCAACCGTGCCGGTTTTGCCAGCCGTCTGGTGCACCGTGAACTGAAACAGATTTCGCGCCTGCTTCTGCCGTGTATTCTGGTTTTGAAAAACGGCAACGCCTGTATTCTAGAATCGATCGATCGAAAAAATAAACGGGCCAAAGTGATTTTTCCGGATGTCGGCGAAGGCGAGGAATGGCTCGGTCTGGACAAATTGCAGCAGGAATACATCGGCTATGCATTCTTATTGAAGCGTGAATTCCAGAAAGAACAGAAACAGCACAAGGTATCCAGTGAAAATGAAGGTCACTGGTTCTGGAGTACGCTGGCCAAGTCGAAGGAAATCTTTATCAGCGTGGCACTGGCCTCGGTACTGGTGAATCTGTTTATTCTCGCCACGCCGCTGTTTACGATGAACATCTACGACAAGGTTGTGCCGAATAATGCCATTGCTACCTTATGGGTGCTGGCGACCGGTATCTTTGTCGTGTACCTGTTCGATACCACGATGCGTTTCGTGCGCAATTATTTGCTTGAAATCGCCGGTAAGAAAAGCGACATCATCATGTCATCGATTCTGTTCTCGCAAACGCTGAATCTGAAAATGGACCAGTGGCCTAAATC
>JANTFI010000172.1 GCA_024763505.1 Gammaproteobacteria bacterium | reverse complement strand
GCCCCTTGGATAATTGACTAACGACCGGATTTCTGAGCCGGGAACCTAAATCTGATCTGATGTCGATACTGGCCTCGCCGACCAAACTTTAGAAAAAATAGCGAATGAGCTGACGGTTCGAAAACGTGGATTATGATACTTATCCACAGCCCGTGCAAAATATTTCTTTGCGGATAGAAAATTAATACTACTAACACTACCAGAGAAAAAACCTTCTAAAAATGCGTATATAAGAAGAAAATGATATTGACGAAAGAGCCTGATATCAGTATCGTGTCGCGCCTGCCTTTTTATGGCAACTGATCAGTGTGAGAATTTAACTATGAAACGTACATTTCAACCCAGTAATCTGAAACGCGCCCGCACTCACGGTTTTCGTGCTCGCATGCAAACCCGTGGCGGACGTATGGTAATCAAGGCTCGTCGCGCCAAAGGACGCGCCCGTTTGACTCCATAGACGATGCAGCGAAGAGCTGGAGAAGCATTCTCCAGATCGTCCCGTCTTACGCATGCCGAAGATTTCCGAAAAGTTTTTTCGAACAATATCAGGGTATCCGATGACTGTTTTACCCTGCTTGTCGGAAAACAGCTGGGGAAACAACCCCGCATCGGATTCGCTGTTGCTAAAAAACAGATTCGTCGTGCCGTCGATAGAAATCGACTCAAGCGATTGATTCGAGAAAGCTTTCGTCATCGACAACAGGATTTACCGCCGCTGGATATTGTCGTGATGGTGCGCCATCGAATCCTGAACCTCAATAATACCCAGATTTTCTCCCGACTCGATAAACACTGGCAAAAAATTACCAAACAATGCGCGCCCTGCTAATTTTGCCAATCAAGTTTTATCGTTATGCGATCAGCCCCTACCTCGTCAGTCGTTGTCGATTTACCCCCACTTGTTCAGAATATGCGATCGAGGCGATCGAACGTCATGGTGCCTGGCAGGGTGGAAAACTGGCTCTGAAGCGTATATTTTCCTGCCATCCCTGGGGTGAATGCGGCTATGATCCGGTTCCCCACAAACATGAAGACCATCATCATTCATTATGAATAATTCAAGACTCTTTCTGTACGCTGCGCTCGCCTTTATCGGATTACTGTTGTGGGAACAGTGGCAAGCGGATTATGGTCCGAAACCGGTTCAGCCGCCGGTTGAACAGCAACAGTCAACCTCGCAAAACAATCCTGCGAAAACAACGGCAGGGCAGGCCCAAACCAGTGGGACTGACTTACCTGAAATCAGCGCGCAGCCCAATCCGGCAACTCCGGCTGATGAGCAGACCGCTGAAGGCAAGATCATCACCGTCATCACCGATGAAATCGAAGCGAAGATCGATACCCTCGGTGGCGTTATCAAATCGGTCAAACTGAAGAAATTCCCGGTGGATCTGGAACACCCGGATGTCTATCTTGAATTGATTCACAATGAACCGAATTCTGTTTATCTGGTGCAAAGTGGACTACGCTCATCCGCCAGTCCGGCCCCGACCCATTACAGCCTGTATCAAACCTCTCAGGATGTGTACCAGATGGAAGCCGGTGTCGATACCCTGAAAGTCCCGTTTGTCTGGCAGCAGGATGGCATTCAAGTTATCAAAACCTATGAGTTCACGCGTGGTGACTATTTACTCAAAATGCATCAGCAAGTGGTCAACAATTCTGCCAGCGATTGGGTCGGTAGCCAGTATCGACAATTGCAACGCTCCCGACCGCTGGAAACCAGCAAGCTGCTCTATACCTATACCGGAGCCGTGGTTTATAACGATGAAATAAAGTATGAAAAAGTCAGTTTTGATGACATGGAAGAGCAATCATTCAAGCTCGAGTCCACCGGTGGATGGATCGCCATGCTGCAGCATTATTTCCTGTCGGCCTGGATAGCCAAGCCCGACGAAAAAAACCTGATGTATTCCATCGCCAATACCCAGCGTTTTCCCAAAACCTACACCATTGGCATGCGTTCCGACAGCATCACCGTGGCCCCGGGCGCGCAGGGTACATTCGACAGCGAATTGTTTGTAGGCCCCAAGATTGTCGAGCGGCTGGAAGAGATTTCACCCGGTCTTGAGCTCACCGTTGATTATGGTGTGCTGACCTTTATTTCCAAACCGCTGTACTGGATTCTCGATTTCTTCTACAACCTGACCGGTAACTGGGGCGTGGCGATTATCCTGCTGACACTGCTGGTGAAGGCTGTTTTTTACAAACTGTCCGAGAAAAGTTATGTCTCGATGGCGCGCATGCGCAAGGTCGGGCCACGTCTGAAAACCCTGAAAGAACGTTATGGCGATGATCGCGCTGCGATGAACAAGGCGATGATGGATCTGTATAAAACCGAAAAGATCAATCCGCTCGGCGGCTGTTTGCCAATGCTGGTGCAAATGCCGGTATTCATCGGTCTGTACTGGGCTTTGCTCGAAACCGTGTCTCTACGCCAGGCACCGTTTATCTTGTGGATACAGGATCTATCCGTACCGGATCCTTATTTCATCTTGCCGATCCTGATGGGTATTTCGATGATCATCACGCAAAAACTGCAGCCGACGCCGATGGCAGACCCGATTCAGGCCAAGATGATGATGGCTTTACCCGTCGTGTTCAGTGTGTTCTTTGCTTTCTTCCCGTCCGGGCTGGTGTTGTACTGGGTAACCAATAACGTGCTGACAATTGCCCAGCAATGGGTGATCACCAAACGCATCGATGCAGGTGAAGACAAATAATCGATGAGTACAGCGGATACCATCGCCGCGATCGCCACACCGCCCGGTGTCGGTGGTATCGGCGTCATCCGTCTGTCAGGTCATCAAGCTCTCGCCATCGCACAAACGCTGACCGATTCGACTCTCGAAGTCGGAAAAATCCAGTTTAGGAAATTTCACGATCAAAATGGTTCGGTGCTCGATCACGGTATCGTACTGATGTTCAAGGCTCCACATTCCTTCACCGGTGAAGATGTGGTCGAACTGCAAGGCCATGGCGGACAGGTTTTGCAGGATATGCTGCTCGGGCGAGTCATCGAACTGGGTGCGCGACTGGCGCATCATGGCGAATTTTCCGAACGCGCCTTCCACAATGATAAACTCGATCTGGCACAGGCCGAAGCCATTGCCGACCTGATCGAATCCGGCAGCCAGGCCGCCGCCCGCGCGGCAATGCGATCGCTGCAGGGTGAATTTTCCCGACAAGTACATGCACTGGTCGAGCAAATTATCAAACTGCGGGTTTTTGTCGAAGCGGCACTCGATTTCGCCGAAGAAGAAATCGATTTTCTGGCAGAGTCGGATACTGAGCAGCAATTACAAAGCCTGATCGAAAACAGCGAGCAAATCCTGCAACAGGCTGAACAGGGCAGGGTATTGAACGAGGGTATGACGATGGCTATCGCCGGTCAGCCCAACGCCGGAAAATCCAGCCTGCTCAATTATCTGGCTGGTTACGATGCTGCCATCGTCACCGACATTGCCGGAACCACGCGTGATGTCATCCGCGAGCATATTGCGCTCAAGGGTGTGCCGGTGAAGATTATTGACACGGCCGGCCTGCGCGAATCGGCCGATCCGGTCGAGCAGGAAGGCATCCGCCGCGCCTGGCATGAAATCGAGCAGGCTGACGTGGTGCTGCATCTGGTTGATGCGCGCAAAGGCTTTTGTCGAGACAATGAAAAAATCCAGCAGCGTTTGCAGCATGCACCTGTCATCACGGTTTACACCAAGGCCGATCTGTTGGACGAAGATCAGCGCAAGGGCATTTCCGGCAACTTGATTTCGACCAAAAGCGGCGAAGGCATCGATGCCCTGATTGAAAAACTGACGAAAAACTACACCGATTACAATCATCAGGAATCCACCTTCATTGCGCGCAAACGCCATGTGGAAGCGCTCAAGACCAGCTTGCAGCATATCCGTCAGGGCGCCGATATTTTCCGCCAGACCCAAAGCGGAGAATTAATGGCGGAAGACCTGCGTCAGGCCCAGCAAGCCCTCAACAGTATCACCGGGGAATTCACCACCGAAGATTTACTCGGCGAAATCTTCTCCGGTTTTTGCATCGGTAAGTAGCCGGTTTTTTTTGCAACGGCAAGACCCATGACGATCAGAGAAATTTACATTTCTAGTCTTGGCCAGAGCCAGTGCGACAGTCCGAGTCAGCAAAACTGACAGATTCGGTCAAATCCGCTATCCTGCCAGCCTGTTCAAATCCACCGAGTCACCATGTCAAAACCTCGTAAAAAACTGGTTTTAATCGATGCCAGCTCTTATCTGTTTCGTGCCTATCATGTACCTGCGCTGCAACGACTGGTATCGCGTGACGGCATGCCGACCGGTGCCATTTATGGCGTGCTCAACATGGTGCGAAAGCTGATTCAGGATGAACAGCCGGATTTAATCGCGGTGGTCTTTGACGCCA
>JANTFI010000171.1 GCA_024763505.1 Gammaproteobacteria bacterium | reverse complement strand
GGTCTGGCCGGTTTCCGGATCGATGATCATGACCCGGATCCAGCCGTTATTGAGTAATCGCCGTACCACGGAAACCCGGTTGATGACCGCATTCACCTGCTCAAATGGTGCTTCGATGATGGTGATCAGCCGCATCGGTTCATGATAAGGCTTTCCGTTCGCCAGCACGGTCTGCGCCGGCAGGCCGGTGCGCAAATCGCTGAGATTGCCGGTCATTACGCCAAAACGTCCCGCAACATTGTGATAGACCTTGCTGCCGCTGCCATAGTGTTCATTATCGACGGTGGAAAAATAATGCTCCATATTGATCCACTGCCCGACCACCAGCGGCCCGGTGATGATGTTTTCCAGCAGTCGAGATTTACGGTCGACCCGGTAATCATAGGAATGCAGAAAGGCCCTGCCATCGAGCGCATAGGATTTGGTCAATTCGCGCTGCCCGATGACGAAATAGGCATTGCGTGACAAGCCCCACTCGGGGCGCACCTGAGACCAGTCCATCGCGTTACGTTGCGCGCGTATGTCCGCGTCTTCCGCGCTGGCATCATCCGAGATGAATTCCAGAGCGGGTATCCGCTCTTGCGTACACAGCTTGCAGGCCGACACCAGCCCTTTCAGCAACCGGTCTACATAAATGGTGTGCGAGGATGGCAAATGGTTCAGATCATGCAATGCGACTTCATCGGTGGTGGTGTTATGCATCGCAGGCAGAAACCACGAATCGTCAGGGATATCGATGCCCTGTTGTTTCAGCTTTTGGCGCACCGTCGGCTTGTTCGCCATATTGGAGAAAATGCGCGCATTGAACAGACCGAGATTGCCGCCACAGGCACCACAGTCGAGCGCCGACTCGTAGGGATTGTTTTCAGACTGGCTGCCGTGCCCGACAGCGAGAATGAAGCGTGAAAAATTTTCGGTCAGACCAATACCGCGCAAGGCTTGCGAAACGAAGCCGACCTGTTCGTCCAGCGTGAAGCCGATTCGCCCCAGCCTCTCCATTTGCATGCGCGCATCAGCGGCGTTGACACGATAGGTTTTACGCAGTTTTTCGATAAACGTCCAGGTCGCCTTGATGTCGAGATCGAGCTGCTGCTGAAGCAATGGCGCCTGATCGGCATGACCGAGCGAGGCTTCACGAACTTCGCGTATCAAGTCATCCTTGATTTCTTCCGGAGGCACTTGCAATTCCTGCTCGATCGCATGGCTGATCACCGCACGTTGTACCGCGCGCACGATCGAATCGGCCTGCTCCCGGCTTAACTTGTCGATCAGCAGATGGGTATGCGGCTTGACGTGATGCAGGTTGGAGCGCCACAGATTGTAGGATCTGGGTGCCAGCGTCTTACCAAACATATCGAAGCCGAACAACAGGCCGATCGCTTCCACCGTTACGAACGGAGTCAGCACGGTTTCTTTCAATTCGTGCAGGGCTTTACCCAGCGCGGTCAATGCAATCGGGTCGGGTTTGTCGTTGACGGTCATTTCCATCACCAGATTTTTCGGTGTCAGCAACACCGGACACAGATGCGCTTCGTTGCCCTTACCCAATTCCATAAAACTGACTGGCACCCCGAAAAATCCGGCAATGCCGTAGGTTTGGTAGTCTCCGACATTTTCAAGGTGTCGGCGTAATCGTTCGGAGCGGGTATCGATGCAAAAAAGCGCTTGCGCAAAAGGGCGTTTTTCTTCGACAGTCGACTCTGGCGTGCCCGGCCTGCCTGCCCGGATGCCGTGCATGAATTGATCCATCGCAGTCGCTTCCATCGCTTCCAGCCAGATCATGCCTTCATGCCGTTCGGCCCGGCGCAACAGTGTCAGCAGAGGCTCGATTTGCGCCGCGTCGAAATGAGCAAAGTCTTCGGCAGCACCGACCAGACCAGCCAGATTTTTCAGCGCATCTGCTGTCTGCTGCGCGATATGCTGGCGAACTTCTTGCAGATAGACCCGACCGATCTGATCGATTTTTTTCCGTTGCCCGGACAGCAGTGTCGCACTGACTCGCTGCGCCCAGCCAGGCAGTATGGTCTTGCCATATAACTCGCGACGTAAACGGGCTTCCACCGGATGTTGCGCGATAAACTGTTCGAGTGCTTTGGCATCAGCCGGGATATCGTGCTCGGCGCGTTCCCGGATCAATGCCAGTGCCAGAGTCAGCCGCACCGCCAGATAATCCACCAGATCACCGGGGTATTTGCGCCCCTGATAATAATGACGAGCACTGCAGCGCCAGCGAATAAAACCGGCCCAGCCATGCAGACGGGTTAATTCATTGCGAAAACAGCTCATCCAGTGGTCGGCCGGTATCGCCAGACTTTCCATCACATGCGCGATAATCGTTTCCGGATCTTGTGCCACCGCCAGTGTTTCACGAATCTCTCGACCACGCAGAAATAATCGAGCATTGCGTAGCGCCAGCGAGCGCCAGGCCACGAAGAATCCCTGCTCTCGATCCGGCATTTCCCACACCGACTGGCCTTCATCGAAAAAATCGAGACAACTCTTGATTACCAGTTCATCCAGCTCGTCGCCAATGCCGGTGCCGAACAGGTTGTCGAGGGTTTCATACATGGGGCATGACAACAGGTTTTTGCCGCCTGCCTTCTCGTCAGCTTCAGCTTCCAGGTTCGCGTCATCCTTCGCTGCCTGGCCTGCCGACAGCTTTTCTCCGCGCAATGCCGACAACACATCCGCGGCCTCGACCCCGTGCTCAGGATTCATCATCGGCCGGTCTGTTTCAGTCAACAGTTTCAGTAGCCAGGTTGTGGTGGCCACATCCGCAATCGAGATTGGCAGGTCCGCTTGCGTACCCAGAAATTTGTCGATCGACCGTTCCAGATTGAGTGCTGTAATCTTGCCCTGTTCAAAATACTGCTGGTAGCCCGATCTGGGCAGAAACCCTTCACCGTGAAACAGGCGTTTTCCTTCAGCCACCGCATCCTCGAAGGACATCTTTTCAAGACCATGTAGCGGGTTATGGTGAATGAATGCGCGCATCGGCCAAAAATAAGGAATCGGCTCGCCGGCGACGAACACCATCGAGCGAATCTGTGCTTTTTTACCCAGCGATAGACTCATAACATTTCTCCGGCGATCACAATTCCCGCCAATCCGAGCATCACGATAATGCTGCCATACAGCAGTGCTACAGTCTTGCTGACATCCTGACCTGTCAAATCGTTGCGCTGTGGGCTGGTGGATACCGGCGAGCACGGCGGCCCGACCAGTAAATCCTGTAGCAGCCGCATCGCCGACCAGCTCCACAGCAGCCAGACCATCGCGAGGCCTGCCGACAGCACCGGCTGTGCCTTGATTACGAGGGTGATATTGAACAGCATGAAAAAGAAGGAAGGAAAGATCGGGCTTGCGATCAGCGCCAGCGTGAACAATGTGATCAGCCCTGCCAGCACCGGCTGCGCCTGCGCAACGCCGCTGACAATTCCGGCGTAAGCCGAGTCATAACGCCGCTCCAGTTCCGTAATCAGCATGATCAGACCCACCAGCGGCAGGCTGAAAGACAGGGCTTGCAGGATCAGGGTCTGAACCACCAAGGGTAGTGAAAATGCAATCGCTGTGAAGCCATAGGTAATCCACAGCAGTGACCAGGCCGATGTCACGACATAACCGGACCAGATCCCCAGCTCCTTGACCACGATACCGCGGAACCCATACAACAGGGCCGTCAGCAATGCCCAGATCAGTAGCCAGTCGGGTAATACGCTGGACGCCTTTTCACCCACCAGCGTCGACAGCAGAGCGATACCCGGCAATGGCCACAGCAATACCAGTAAAGTTCGCAGCCAGGTCTGGTGAAAGCGCTGAAACAAGGCATTGAAGACGACCGTAAACGGGAACAGAGGCAGAAAAAATCCGGCTGCCATCCAGATCAGGATTTCCATATCACACCCACCTCAACCAGACATTCAATTTCAGTGCCAGCGCTTCGAGCCTGCGGGAAACCCAGAAATACAGATCGTTGACATAAAATTCGCGCGATGCGAGTACATAAAAGGTCAACCTCAAGCGGTTGCTACGCTCTTTGTGCTGGCCGTTACGATCGTGGTAATAGGTGTGCAGCCAGCTGGCTACTATGATGACGGCGATCAGTACGACCAGTCCGATGAACCAGTACACATCGATTCCGGCAGCCGCATACAGGCGCGAACGAAAGGCTTCATCAGGGTACAGAAACAGGTTGAAGGCGTGGCTGATCACGATGTAGCCAAGTATCACGACCGCAAAGGAGACGATTACCATGGTGAACAGTCGAAAGAAGTTTTCCGCGCGCATCCGGTACGTGGTGAACAATAATTGCGCCCCCGTGACCCAGCCGAAAAACAATAACACGACCGCTCCCTGCTTTTGGTAGAAATCCTGTTCCACAAACCAGTGCGCCAGAAACAGAATCACAGCCGGTACGAGCAGTGTAAAAACCGCCATCAGTAACCAGGGCCTGCGGGTGGGGGCCGGATTTTTTTCCACCACAAAGTCATACATCGGATCCTTCGGTACGCCGTCATTCTTGCGCGCATCACCGATCACGCCACCGGCACTGAGAAACAGCGTGCCCTTGAACAGGCCATGCGCGATCAAGTGATAGATCGCCAGCGAAAAAGCCCCGAGCCCGCACTCCATGATCATGAAACCCATTTGCCCCATGGTCGAATAACCAAG
>JANTFI010000170.1 GCA_024763505.1 Gammaproteobacteria bacterium | reverse complement strand
CCTTCATCGTATAACAATGAGCGGATTTGACGAATCAATAATACATCATGACGCTGATAATAGCGACGGTTTCCCCGTCGTTTTACCGGCTTCAGTTGCGGGAACTCCTGCTCCCAATATCGCAGCACATGCGGTTTAACGTCACAAAGCTCAGCAACCTCACCGATGGTAAAGTAACGTTTTCCCGGAATAACCGGCAGTTCGTTATTATTGCTCGCTTCCAGCATACGCCTCAACTCTTATTTTTAATTTTTGACCTGGCCTGAATGTCACGACCTTGCGCGCAGAAATCGGAATTTCTTCACCGGTTTTGGGATTTCTTCCGGGCCTTTCGGCTTTCATGCGTGTCAGAAAATTACCGAATCCGGAAAGCTTGACCTGATGCCCGGTTTCAAGTGCAACTTTGACTTCTTCGAAAAAGTGCTCAACAATTTCTTTCGCTTCGCGTTTGTTCAGACCGAGTTCGTCATAGAGCATCTCAGCCATATCCGCCTTTGTCAAAGACATGTGTACTTACCTCAAGACTGCATCATATTCTTCTTGTAGTTTTTGCAGGACACTGGACACCGTTTTTTCCACATCCTTGTCATTAAGAGTGCGGGAAAATCCCTGTAAAATCAAGCCCAAAGCGACACTTTTTCGATTGTTTATAACTTCTTTCCCAGTATAGACATCAAACACGAAAACTTCTTGAATGATTTCTTCGTCGAGTTTTTTCACGCAATCCATCAATTCTCGAGCCGTTATTTTCTGATCGACTAGTAACGCCAGGTCACGTCTGATCGAAGGAAAACGCGATAACTCACGGAAATTGGGTAACTGCTTTTGCTGTAAACAATCTGTCTCCAGCTCAAATACATAGAGTTTTTGGTCGATATCCAGAGACTTCAAAACGTTTGGATGCAATGCCCCGACAAAACCGACCACCTCTCCCTGAAAGACGATCTCGGCTGACTGACCCGGGTGCAGGATTTCATTCCCGGAAGGTTGAAACGTGAAAGCGGACAAGTCACTGATCGCCATCAGGCTTTCGGCATCACCCTTGATATCGTAGAAATCGACTTCCTGAGAAGCAGATAACCAGCTTTCTTTTTCAGACTGACCGCTGATCACGCCAGCAATGTGATTGCGCTGCTGCAATTCCTTACCCTCCGGCACAAAACACAGGCCGGTTTCGAATAAACGGGGTCTCGGCTGCTGGCGATTCAGATTATGCACAACAGCCTGAATCAAACCCGGGATCAAACGGGTGCGCATTTCGGACATATCCGAAGATATCGGGTTGGCCAGTGACAGGGTTGGCTGACCCGGATGCAATATCTGCTGCAATTGCGGCGATATGAATGAGTACGTAATTGCTTCATAGTAGCCGCGTGTGACCAGCGTATCGCGTAACTGATTGAGGCTGATCCTGGTTTCCGAAAAGCTAGCCATAGCGACATGCGCGGCTTCCCGTTTGCCCGGTATATTGTCATAACCAATAATCCGCCCGACCTCTTCGATCAAGTCCGCCTCGATGTTAATATCAAACCGCCAGGACGGCGCCTTGACACGCCAACCGGCATCGAACGCGTCCAGGCTCATATCGAGCTTTTGTAAAATTTGCTCGACCTGTGGTTTTTCGACGGTGATCCCCAGCATGCGCTCGATGCGTGCATGGCGCAATTCAACCCAGGGAGTGTCTGGAATATCATCTGCAGCCGATTGCTCGATCACCGGACCGGCTTTTCCACCTACGATATCCTGCAGCAAAAAGGTCGCGCGCTGCAAAGCCCTGCGCTGTAACTGAGGGTCGACTCCGCGTTCAAAGCGATGCGAAGAATCGGTATGCAAGCCATAGCTGCGCGCCTTACCCGCGATCAGACTGGGGGTAAAAAATGCAGATTCGAGGAAGACATCCGTCGTTTTATCATCCACCGAAGAATCCAGTCCACCCATGATGCCAGCCATAGCGACCGCCTGTTTATGGTCGGCGATCACCAGCGTATCTTCGCGGCATTCTACTTCCGAACCATCGAGTAGTGTGATTTTCTCGCCGGCTTCGGCATTGCGTACACGGATACCGCCTTCAAGCTTGTTGAGATCGAAGCCGTGCATCGGCTGGCCGAGTTCCATCATCACGAAGTTGGTGACATCAACCACAGGACTGATTGCGCGCAAGCCACTTCTGCGCAGTTTTTCTTTCATCCACAAAGGGGTTTCGGCTTTCGGGTCAATGCCCTTGATTACGCGGCCGATATAATGCGGACAGGCTTGCGTATTACCTAACTCGACACTGAACACATCATCAATCTGCGCCTCGACATCGGTAACCAGAACCGGCGTCGCGACGATATCATTGTTGGCATAAACCTCACGTGCAACACCTTCAATACTCAGGCAATCGCCGCGATTCGGGGTCAGATCGATTTCGATCAGTGTGTCATTGAGGTCGAGATAATCAGCCAACGCAGTACCAACAGGGGCACTCTGAGGCAATTCCATGATGCCATCCCCGGCATCGGATAACTGCAATTCTTTCTCCGAGCAAATCATGCCGAAGGATTCGACACCGCGCAGCTTGGCTTTCTTGATCTTGAAGCCGGGTAATGCGGCACCAACCTGGGCAAAGGCAACCTTCAGTCCTGCGCGCACATTTTTCGCGCCGCAAACGACCTGCACCGGCTCGCCACTGCCATCATTGACCTGGCACACATTGAGCTTGTCCGCATCGGGGTGTTTTTCGCAGGCGATGACTTCGGCCACCACAACCTGGGTAAACTCGGGTGCTGCCGATTCGACTGAGTCGACCTCGAGGCCGGCCATTGTTAATTGTGACACCAACTGATCGGTATATAGTTCCGGGTTGGCCCATTCTCTTAACCAGTTTTCACTAATTTTCATCGCTGGTTCTCAACTCAGGCAAATTGCTGCAGGAAGCGCAAATCATTTTCAAAAAACAGGCGCAAATCATTCACGCCGTACCGCAACATGGCCATTCTTTCTACACCGATACCAAATGCATAAGCCGTGAATTTATCGTTATCCATGCCAGTCTGTTTAAAGACTTCCGGGTGTACCATTCCGCAGCCCAATATTTCGAGCCATCCGGTGTGACTGCACACACGGCAACCCTCGCCTTCACACATCACACAACTGATATCGACTTCCATCGATGGCTCGGTGAACGGGAAATAAGACGGGCGGAAGCGTGTTTTCAAGTCATCCTGCTCGAAAAACATCTTGAGGAATTCGTGCAGCGTACCTTTCAGATCGGCAAACGAGACATTCTCATCCACCAGCAAACCTTCGACCTGATGAAACATCGGGGTGTGGGTTAAATCTGAATCACAACGATAGACACGACCGGGCGCGATCACACGAACCGGCGGTTGCTGTTTTTCCAGCGTGCGAATCTGCACCGGTGAGGTATGCGTGCGCAGCAGCGTTTTGGCATCGAAATAAAACGTATCATGCATTGCACGGGCCGGATGGTGAGCCGGGATATTCAGGGCTTCGAAATTATGAAAATCATCTTCCACTTCCGGACCGACAGCCACATCGAAACCGAGCTTGCCGAACATCTTTTCGATGCGCGTCATGGTCAGCGTGACCGGATGCAATCCGCCACGGTCCACATGGCGTCCCGGCAAAGTCACATCGACCGTTTCGGCTTTGAGTTGGGCTTCGATCTGCTTGGCGTTGAGTACTTCCTTGCGCTGTTCGAGCAATTCGGCGATCGCTTGCTTGACCTGGTTGATTTGCTGGCCAGCTTCGCGACGCTGGTCGCCTGGCAGTTTGCCAAGGTTTTTCAACAATGCGGTGACATCACCTTTTTTACCGAGATAATTGACCCGCAATTGATCCAGTGAGGCTAAATCTTCAGCCGCTTTAATCGCCTGTGTCGCCGATTGTAATAGGGAATGTAATTCAGACACGATGATTCATCACGTTGATTTTATGTGGGGAAATGGCGGATACCAGAAGATATCCGCCATTGGGGTTTTAAGCGGCAGCGGATTCCAGTCCGGCTTTGGCTTTTTCGACCAGTGCAGCAAATGCCGGCTTGTCAAATACAGCGATATCGGCGAGAACCTTGCGATCCACATCGATGGCTGCTTTTTTCAGTCCATTCATAAAAACAGAATAAGACATACCGTTTTCACGCGCAGCGGCGTTGATACGTGCGATCCACAGGGTGCGGAATTGACGCTTGCGCTGCTTGCGGTCGCGATAGGCGTATTGGCCGGCTTTGGTTACGGCTTGTTTAGCAACACGAAAGACTTTACTGCGGGCGCCGCGGTAACCTTTCGCTTTATCCAGCACTTTTTTATGACGGGCATGTGCTTGTACACCACGTTTAACTCTGGGCATTTCTCACTCCTATGAATAAGGTAACATGCGACGTACCATACGTACGTCATTGGCATCGACTTCAAGCATATCGCCCAACTGGCGCTTCCGCTTGCTGCTTTTCTTAGTGAGAATATGACGTAAATGAGACTGGCCACGCTTGTAGTTGCCCGCCGCATTACGTTTGAAGCGCTTGGCAGCGCCACGACACGATTTGATTTTTGGCATTTCAAACTCCCGTTCGATATTAAAAAACAAAAAACCTGAACCCATCGATTCAGGTTGCTAATTGCCCGAAGTATTTCAGGCCTGACCCTGGACGCCGGAGTCTGCGTCTTCGGGTGGTATAGCGCTGGCAGCCTGAGCTGCCGGCAAACTATTTCTTTTTGGGCACCATTAACATCGTCATCTGGCGTCCCTGTGACTGCGGGTGTTGATCCACAGTCGCTATTTCTGACAAGTCTTCTTCAACCCGTTTAAGCAGGTTTCGACCGAGATCCATATGCGCCATTTCACGACCGCGAAAACGGACGGTAACCTTGGCGCGATCTCCAGCCTCGAGAAATTCACGCAGTTTTCTCAGTTTGACCTGGTAATCACCTT
>JANTFI010000169.1 GCA_024763505.1 Gammaproteobacteria bacterium | reverse complement strand
GGCATGATGGGGAATTGGGGCGACTATCAACCACTGGTTGATGAAACCTTTACTCAGGCTTCCGAGGCGCTGGGCATCGACCTGGAAACCTTGATCAAGGAAGGTCCGGCCGAAAAACTCAATCAAACCGAGATCACACAACCCGCCATGCTGACTGCAGGCGTTGCCGCTTATCGTGTATGGAAAAATGCCGGACTGCCAGATGCAGCACTCTGTGCCGGCCACAGTCTCGGGGAATACACCGCACTGGTTTGCGCCGAGAGCCTGCGCTTTGACGATGCAATCAAGCTGGTTTCCGAACGCGGGCGACTGATGCAGGCAGCAGTGCAACCTGGTGAGGGCGCGATGGCTGCCATTATTGGTTTGAGTGATGATGATGTGATCAAGGCGTGCGATGAGGTGGAAGAGGGCGTGGTTTCGGCGGTCAATTTTAATTCACCCGGACAAGTGGTGATTGCAGGCCATAAAACCAGTGTCGAAAAGGCGATGGAAAATGCCAAACAACTGGGCGCCAAAAGAGCCTTGCCGTTGCCAGTCAGTGTCCCGTCACATTGTGCCTTGATGCAGAATGCGGCTGAAGAGTTGTACCAGATTCTGCTCGACACCGATATCCAGATGCCCGCCATTCCCGTCATTCATAACCAGAATGCTTCGGTTGCCGAATCTGTCGACGAGATCCGTCAGCTCCTGAAATTACAGTTATTTCAACCGGTTTTATGGGTGGATTGCGTGCAGGTGATCCGGTCCCGCGACGCCGAAATGCTGGTTGAACCCGGCCCCGGCAAAGTCTTGACCGGTCTGGCCCGAAGAATCGACAAATCGCTGTCCGCACTGTCCGTTTTTGATGCAGATAGTCTGCAAAAAGCCAAACAGGAATTAGGAGAATAAAATTCATGTTACAAGATCAAATCGCACTGGTGACCGGCGCTAGCCGAGGCATTGGTAAAGAAATCGCTCTAGCACTGGGCAAGGCGGGGGCGACTGTGATCGGCACAGCTACATCACCGGGTGGCGCTGAAAATATCACGGCTTATCTTGCTGAAGCCGGATATCAGGGCGGCGGCCGCGTGCTGGATGTATCGGATCCTGTGTCGGTTGCCGATTGCACCAAGAGCATCACCGACGAATATGGTGTCTGCGATATTCTGGTCAATAATGCCGGCATCACCAAAGACACTTTGCTGATGGCCATGAAAGAAGACCAATGGGATGCCGTCATCAATACCAACCTGAGTTCGATCTATCGCATGTCCAAGGCAGTCATACGGGGCATGATGAAAAAACGCAAAGGAAGAATTATCAGTATTTCTTCGGTAGTGGGCGCTTCCGGAAACCCCGGACAGACCAATTACGCAGCGGCCAAGGCCGGCCTGGTCGGATTCAGCAAATCTCTGGCGCGCGAAGTCGGATCTCGCAACATTACGGTCAATGCAGTCGCCCCCGGTTTTATCGATACCGATATGACTCGAGAACTGGACGATAAGCAAAAGCAGGCGCTACTCGGGCAAATTCCGCTAGGGCGTCTCGGCAGTGCCGAAGAAATTGCCGCCACCGTGCTATTTCTGGCATCGCCAGCGGCTGCCTATATCACCGGTGAAACCATTCATGTGAACGGCGGAATGTATATGTCCTAGCCAGTATTTTTATCATATACCGCTTTAATTTATTATCATAAGTTACTGAATTATAAAAATAAATACAGTAATTTAATAATGGTGGCATGTGCAAGTGCTTTTCAATACAATAGCGCCTCAGAAACATGCTGAATGATTTATTAATTAGGAGAAACTCAAACAATGAGCTCTGTTGAAGAACGTGTAAAAAAGATTGTTGCCGAGCAGCTGGGTGCGAAAGAAGAAGATGTAACCAATTCTGCTTCTTTTGTAGATGATCTCGGTGCTGACTCGCTCGACACTGTTGAACTGGTAATGGCTCTGGAAGAAGAATTTGAAACTGAAATTCCTGACGAAGAAGCTGAAAAAATCACTACTGTTCAACTGGCGATCGATTACATCAATAACAATCTGTAATTTCACCTCGCAAGAACACCCGAAATGCCGCTTTATCATGAGCGGCATTTTTTTTATTCTATGCGTATAGAAACTGATCAATATAGAGGTAATTCCTTTGTCTAAACGTCGCGTTGTAGTAACTGGTCTGGGCATGTTGACCCCGGTAGGCAACAATGTTGAAGATTCCTGGAAAAACATCGTCGCTGGCAAGAGCGGAGTCGCCCCGATTACTGCTTTTGACACCTCGGAATTTCCGGTCAAGATTTCCGGTTCGGTCAAAGACTTCGACCCTACTGAATATATTCTGAAAAAAGACCTTAAGAAAATGGATCCTTTTATTCATTTCGGCCTGGCTGCCGGTCTGCAAGCGATGGAAGACAGTGGTCTTGAAGTTACTGAGGAAAATGCCGAACGCATCGGTGTCGCCATCGGCAGCGGCATCGGCGGTTTGCCCGGCATCGAGCGCAACCGGGATCAATTCGTCGCCGGCGGCGCACGCAAGATTTCGCCCTTTTTCGTGCCCAGCGCGATTATCAATATGGTTTCCGGCAATCTGTCGATCATGAAAGGATTGAAAGGCCCGAATATCTCGATTGTCAGTGCCTGCACCACCGGTGCACACAATATCGGTGACGCAGCTCGCATGATCTCTTACGGCGATGCCGATGTAATGATTGCCGGCGGTGCAGAAATGTCGACCTGTCCACTCGGTGTTGGTGGTTTTGCTGCAGCTCGAGCTTTATCGACTCGCAACGATGATCCTGAGGCGGCCAGCCGTCCCTGGGACATCGATCGCGATGGATTTGTCCTTGGCGATGGTGCCGGTGTCGTCGTGCTGGAAGAGTATGAACAAGCCAAAAAACGCGGCGCCAAAATCTACTGCGAACTGGCCGGCTATGGCATGAGCGGTGATGCCCATCACATGACTTCACCATCGCCGACTGGCGAAGGCCCGGCGCGCTGTATGCATAATGCGCTCAAGGATGCCGGTCTGAACAAGGAAGATGTCGGCTATATCAATGCCCATGGCACTTCCACTCCGGCAGGCGACAAGGCTGAAGCGATGGCAATGAAGCTAGCGATGAGTGACCACGCCAAGGATGTCGTGATCAGTTCGACCAAGTCCATGACCGGTCATCTGCTTGGTGCTGCCGGTGGCATAGAGGCTATTTTCGCCATTTTGGCACTGCGTGACCAGGTCATCCCGCCGACCATCAATCTGGATAACCAAGACCCGGAATGTGATCTGGATTTTTGCGCCAATACCGCGCGAGATGCCAGTATCTCGGTCTCCATGTCCAATAATTTTGGCTTTGGCGGCACCAACGGAACACTGGTTTTCAAGACCCTCTAGTCCTCACAGTGTTGGGGGAATCGGGTGCACTGCCGGAAAATCCATTGTCCTGTCGATTTTTCGGCTTTGCATCGTTTCAAGCCAGAAAGTTACCCGGTCTTGCTGGCTTCCAATACGTGCGGTGAACACAATACCCGCTATTCCATCATTCTGACTCACCCGGAACAGACGTACCGACAGATACCAGGTGAGTCGCTGGATTGTCTGGAATCCATATCTGTCGACCTGTCCCAATCCAACAATACACAAGATCTACCCTTCATAGGCGGCTGGTTTGTTTATTTAAGTTATGAATATGCGGCCTTGGTAGAACCGTCTGTAGATTTATTTTTCGATCAGACCACGACCCCGATTGCCTGGGTCAGCCGTATTCCGGCTGCCATTATTATTGACCATCAACAAGATTACTGCACACTGGTCACGGATGAACATCACCGACATTTGCTGGACCGTATAGAACAGGATATCGAACAAGCCGGAACCTGGCAGGAAAAAGACTTGCCGCCCATCAACATCGAAGAAGAAGACCCATCCATTTACCAGCAAAATCTATCGACCGCACATGACTACATCGTCGATGGAGATATTTTCCAGACCAATCTGTCGCGGCTCTGGCAAGCCCGCTCGGAACAGACTATCGACCCGCTAAGCCTTTATGCATCCTTGAGTCGTAGTAATCCAGCGCCTTTTTCTGCTTTTGCCCGTCTCGATGACAGTTACATTCTCAGCTCGTCTCCGGAACGTCTGGTGTCTGTCAGAAACGGCCGCGCAGAAACCCGCCCCATCGCAGGCACGCATCCGCGTGGTGATACCGCAGAACAGGATCAGCTGCTATCCGAAAATTTACTCAAGCATCCGAAGGAGAGGGCAGAGCATGTTATGCTGATCGATCTGGAACGCAACGATCTGGGTCGTATCTGCAAGCCGGGTAGTATCCGGATGGAAGAACGAATGTCTCTAGAGAGCTATAGCCATGTGCATCACATTGTTTCGAGCATTGCGGGTGATTTGCAGTCTGATATTTCATTGCAGCAATTGATCCATGCCGTATTTCCGGGAGGAACCATCACCGGCTGCCCCAAGGTTCGTTGTATGGAAATTATCAGCGAGTTGGAAAGATCGCCGCGCGGGGCTTACACCGGCTCTCTCGGTTATGTCAGCGATGATGGTCAGGTCGATTTCAATATTCTGATACGCACGCTGACCATGCAGAATAACCGTATCAGTTTTCGTGCCGGCGCAGGTATCGTGCATGACTCGATCAGCGAAAAAGAATTACACGAAACCCGCCATAAAGCCAAAGGTTTGCTCAATGCACTGCAAACTGATTCGTGATCTCGATACGTCTGCCTGTGCCAGTTTACAGGATCGCGGTTTACAATCAGGCGACGGCTTGTTCGAAACCCTGCTGATGGAACAAAATCGAATCCGCTTTTGGCCGGAACATTATCAGCGCTTGCAGCGTTCAGCCAGTCGATTGAAAATAGGCTGTCCGCCACGAGACTGGCTGGAACAACAACTGCAACCCTATTACCAGATCAGTCAGCGCCTGATTATCAAGATCATCCTGACGCGAGGCAGTGGCGGACGCGGGATAAAACTACCTGATG
>JANTFI010000168.1 GCA_024763505.1 Gammaproteobacteria bacterium | reverse complement strand
AGTCTTGCAATAGCGCCTGTTTTTCATCGATCAGCGTTTCCGCGCAGCGGTCGTATCCCATGGTGATCGCTTGATTCAGCCAGGCCGTGCCGGGGGCCAGATCCGCAATGAACAGGACCGGGCCATCGTCATCGGCAATTTCTGTCATCATCAGCCCCGGCGTATGCCCTTCGCTGAAATGGAAGCGGTAATCGACGCCGAGCCATTCGCTATATGGCTGGTCGATAAGCTGTAATCGACCGCTGTCCTGTAGTAATTGATTGAGCGCTGGAATAAACGAAGCACGATCGCGCAAATGCGGTTGACGTGCGCGTTGCCAACCGGCCTCGCTGACCAGAAATTGCGTGTTGGGGAATAGCAATTGCGGCGGCTGGTCTTGTTGCCAGGCGGACAGCAGGCCGCCGGCATGATCGAAGTGCAGGTGCGACAACACCACGATATCGATATCGCGGTCGCTCAGGCCGTGCTGGGCCAGTGACTGCAGCAACACATGATTCGACTCGACCACGCCATAGCGTTCGCGCAGCTTGGGTTCGAAGAAAGCGCCAATGCCGGTTTCAAACAGGATATTGCGATCCTTTTCTCGCACCAGCAAGGCACGACAATGCAATGTGACCCGGTTGTATTCATCCGCTGGCAGCCATTTTGACCACAATGCTTTCGGCGCATTGCCGAACATCGCGCCGCCATCGAGTTTCTGGGTGTTGCCTTCGATCGAAATCAGTTTTTTCATGGGTTTATTTTATGGATTCGATTTACATATTCGGATAGTTGGGGCCGCTGCCGCCCTGCGGAGGCGTCCAGTGGATATTCCGGGTCGGGTCCTTGATGTCGCAGGTTTTGCAATGCACGCAGTTGGCGGCATTGATTTGCAGATGCGGTTCGCCATCCGTATTGATGATTTCATACACGCCAGCCGGACAATACCGTTGTTCTGGCGCAGCGTAAAGGGCGAGATTGGTCTCGATAGCCACTTTCGGATCGCGCAGTTTCAGGTGAACCGGCTGGTTTTCATCGTGCTCGGTATTGGCCAGAAAGACCGATGAAATGCGGTCGAAGCGAACGATGTTATCAGGTTTGGGGTAGGCAATCGGTTTGCAGTTTGCTGCCTTTCGTAAACGTAGGTGATCGGCTGGATGATGAAAGGTCCACGGTGCCTGACCGCGCAGCAAATAACTGTCCACAACTGCATAGCCCAGACCCACCAGCAAACCATGACGAAATGCCGGTCGAATATTGCGCGCGCGGTGGAGTGAATCATACAACCAGCTTTGGCGGATTTTTTGCCGGTAAAGCTCCCCGCAGTCTGATGAATGATCATGCAGGGTGGAAAACACCGCTTCGGCTGCCAGCATGCCGCTTTTCATCGCACTGTGCGAACCCTTCAGCCGTGCCACATCGAGAAATCCGGCCGCATCGCCGACCAGCAATCCACCCGGAAAATCGAGCCGTGGCAGGGCTTGCAGCCCACCTTCGGACAAGGCTCGAGCGCCAAAGCTGGTTCGCTCGCCACGCTCCAGCAACGGGCGAATCAACGGGTGCGATTTGAAGCGCTGAAACTCTTCGAACGGATCGAGCCAGGGGTTTTGATAATCCAGCCCGGTGATCAGGCCGACTGCCAGTTGCCGGTCTTCCAGGTGATAGACAAACCCGCCACCGTAGGTGTGCAGACCGAGCGGCCAGCCCATGCTGTGAAGGACTGTACCCGGCTGGTGCAACTCGTCCGGTATCTGCCACAGTTCCTTGATGCCCAGTCCATAAGTTTGCGGGTCGGACTGTGCGGCGAGGTCATATTGCTCGACTACTTGCTGGCTCAAAGATCCGCGACAGCCCTCTGCCAGAATCAGTTGTTTGGAATGCAACTCGATGCCCGGTTCAAATTGCGGGCCTTCCGAGCCATCGGCCAGTCGTCCCATATCGCCGGTCGCGATGCCATAGACTTGTCCATCGTCTGCAGTCAACACTTCTGTTGCAGCAAAACCGGGGAAGATTTCAACCCCCAGTAGCTCGGCCTGTTCTGCCAGCCAGCGGCACAGGTTGGCCAGGCTGATGATGTAATTGCCATGATTTTTAAGAGAACGGGGCAGGGGCAGCGGAATGGCGTGACGTGGAGTCAAAAGCCGGAAGGTTTCCTTGGTGACGGGGGTGTGCAGCGGTGCCTTGCGAGCCTGCCAGTCGGGGATCAATTCATTCAGTGCGGTCGGATCGAAAACCGCGCCGGACAGGATATGCGCGCCGACTTCCGCGCCTTTCTCGACCACGCTGATGGATAGCTCGGTCTGGTGCTTCTGCGCCAATTGAGCCAGCCGAATTGCACTGCTCAAACCGGCCGGACCTGCGCCGACGATGACGACATCGAAAGGCATAGATTCTCGTGGCATGGCCGCTCCGGTTTTTAATTGACGTTTACGTAAACGTAATTATACTGAATGCACCATTTCGGTCAAACCAGCATGAGGATTCGCATGAAAGTATTGGTCGCGGTCAAACGTGTTATCGATTACAACGTCAAGATTCGGGTCAAGCTCGACCAGACTGGCGTGGTCAATGAGCATGTCAAATTTTCCATCAATCCGTTTGATGAAATCGCCGTCGAACAAGCCCTGCGGCTGCGTGAAGCCGGTGTGGCCGAAGAAGTCATCGTGGTGTCGGCCGGTAGTCTAAAATCGCAGGAAACCCTGCGTTATGCACTGGCGCTGGGTGCTGACCGCGCAATCTTGCTGGAACAAGAGGAAGACTCGGAAAGCCTGCAACCACTGGCAGTCGCCAAATTATTGCAACAGGTTGCAGAACAGGAGCAGCCGGGGTTGATCTTGCTTGGCAAACAGGCGATCGACGACGACAGCAATCAGGTCGGACAAATGCTGGCCGCTTTGCTGGACTGGCCACAGGGCTGCTTTGCTTCAGACCTGCAGCTGCAGGATTCCTCGCTGCAATTGACCCGCGAAATTGATGGCGGGCTGGAAACGCTGGCCCTCGACTTGCCAGCCGTGGTGACCGCAGACCTGCGACTCAACCGGCCGCGCTTCGCCAAACTGCCGGACATTATGAAGGCGAAGAAAAAGCCGCTGCAAGTAATTGAAATCGCACAAACCGGCATCGATGTGACGCCACATCTGAAACGGTTGCGGGTACAGGCTCCGCCACCGAGACCGCCGGGTGTGATGCTGTCTTCTGTCGATGAACTGCTAGCGAAATTGGGCGAGGAGGGCGTATTACAATGAAAATCCTGTTGATCGCCGAGCATGATAACCAGACTATCAAGCCATCGACACTGAATGCGCTCACTGCGGCCGGTCAACTCGGTGATGCAGTTGATGTGCTGGTGGCCGGATGCAACTGTGACAACGTGGTCGAATCGCTGCGCTCACAAGCAGGCATCCATCAAGTGCGGGTCGTGGATGATGAACGATATCAACATCCGCTGGCTGAAAATCTGCAAACCCTGATCCTGCCACTGGCCGAAGAATATGATGGCCTGCTGGCTGCAGCCACGACCTTTGGTAAAAACCTGATGCCAGGACTGGCGTCACGGCTGGATGTGGCGATGATCGGCGATGTGGTGGAAATTCTTTCTGTGGATACCTTCGTGCGTCCGATTTATGCCGGTAATGCGCTTGAGACCGTTCAATCGACTGACCACATCAAGGTCCTCACAGTGCGCAGCACGGCGTTTGCGATTATGGAGGAAGGAACCGGGCAGGCTGAAGTCACTGTCTTACCGGCAGCCTCCACATCGGCTCGGGTACGCTTTGTCGGACAACAATTGTCGGATTCGACAAGGCCGGAGCTTTCGGTCGCCAGAGTGATTGTCTCGGGTGGGCGCGGGTTGGGCAGTGCAGAGAATTTTGCACTGCTAGAAAAACTGGCGGATAAACTGGGCGCTGCGGTCGGTGCTTCGCGCGCTGCAGTCGATGCCGGATTCGTGCCGAATGATTATCAGGTTGGGCAAACCGGCAAGATTGTGGCACCCGATCTGTATCTGGCTTTTGGTATCTCCGGAGCAATTCAGCATCTGGCCGGCATGAAAGAGAGCAAGCTGATTGTCGCGGTCAATCAGGATCCCGATGCGCCGATTTTTCAGGTGGCCGATTACGGGCTGGTGGCGGACTTGTTTGATGTCTTGCCCGAGTTGATCGAGCATTGCTGAATCCAGATCAAGTGACGTGGCTGGAATCCCGTTTACAATCGGGTTTTCGTCTTAGGTAAATCAGATGCTCAGGAAGATTTTCCTGCCTTCCATTTTCATCATTTTGAGCTGGGGCTTCTGGATCAGCCCGGAGTTCAAGGTGATTGCCGCCGGGGTGGCGATTTTTCTGTTTGGCATGCTGTCGCTGGAAAACGGCTTTCGGGTTTTTACCGGCGGCACACTCGAACGCATTCTCAGCTCAGTCACCGATAAACGCTGGAAAAGCATCAGCTTTGGTATCGTATCGACCAGCGTTATGCAATCGAGTTCACTGGTTTCGGTGATTACCATTTCCTTTTTGAGTGCCGGTCTGATCGGTCTGTATGAAGGTATCGGCATTGTTTTCGGTGCCAATCTTGGCACCACCACCGGGGCCTGGTTGATCGCTGGATTCGGTATGAAGGTCAAGATCGCAGCCTATGCCATGCCGATGCTGGTGTTCGGCACGCTGCTGGTTTTCCAGAAATCGAAAACCCTTAAAGGAATCGGCTATGTACTGGCGGGCGTGGGGTTTCTGTTTCTCGGCATCCATTACATGAAAGAGGGTTTCGATACTTTCAAGAATACGCTCGATCTGACCCAGTATTCGGTGCAGGGCTTCAAAGGTTTGCTGCTGTATACGCTGTTTGGCATCGCTGCGACCGTGGTTATGCAATCGAGTCACGCCACGCTGGTTTTGACGATAACGGCACTCTCCAGTGGCCAAGTCAGCTATGACAATGCGCTGGCGCTGGCGATCGGTTCCAATATCGGTACCACAGTGACCGCGATCATCGGTTCTCTCAGCGCCAATGAGCAGGGCAAGCGACTGGCGGC
>JANTFI010000167.1 GCA_024763505.1 Gammaproteobacteria bacterium | reverse complement strand
GCAAAACAGTGCGACTGCAACCGGGTGGTCTGCATATTATGCTGCTGGGTTTGAAACAGGATTTGAAACCGCAAGACCAGATCGAAGCCACACTGACATTCTCCGATGGTAGTGAAAAGACCTTGCAGGTGCCGGTGAAGAAAATGATGATGCACAAGATGAAGAATATGCAGCAGCACCGCAAGGATGGAAGTTTGCCCCAGGTCATCACGCACTAGCGGCTTTAGAGTATGAAAATCAACAAGACCATTACCTTCTGGCTGCTTGCTGTCTTGTTTCTGGCCGCGCTGTTACTGGCCCAGCAAATGCTCAAGCAACAGGGCAGCGGATTGATTCCCGGCAATGGTGGTGATTTCACCTTGCAGTCGGTCGATGGTCCGGTTTCATTGCATGATTATCGAGGCAAGGTCGTGGCACTGTATTTCGGCTATATGTCATGCCCGGACATTTGTCCCACTTCGCTGTGGAATCTGTCTTCTGCACTGCAAATGCTGACTCCACAGCAAGCCGAACAGGTGCAGAGCATATTCGTATCCCTCGACCCTGAGCGCGACTCGCCACTGGCGATGAGTCTTTTTGTCAAAGGCTTTGGAGATCGTTTTGTCGGCTTGACCGCCGACAAGCCGACGCTCGACAAGGTCGCCCGTCAATACTCGGTGGTGTATGAAAAAGTCCCGCTGAAGGATTCAGCCATGGGGTATGTGCTCGATCACAGCTCGGTCATCTACCTGATCGACAAGCAGGGAGTGGTGCAATACTTTACTCCGCATGGTACCGCGCCGGAAGAATTGCGCGATGATCTGGTCAAGTTGATCGAAGAGGATTGAGGCAGAACTGGTGTGCCTGCAAATACCGGCAAGAGTACCTGCACAGTCTCGCCATACGATCTGATTTTGCCTGATCTTCTCTGGCACTCTTTGATATCAAGGGCGGCAGGCAAAAAAAAGCCCGCGCCGGTTTCAGCCGGCGCGGGCTTTTGACTTTCTGATGGACGCGACTTACTTCATGTTGGCGATTTCTGCGGCCAGTTCATCCTGAGCCTTCTTGGCCTTGAACTCTTGCCACAGTGCCTGATCATTGTTCATGCTGGTTTTCAGGCTTTCTTCCGCCGCTTTCTGAACCTTGGCAGAATCCAATCCAACCAGCACATACAAGCCGCCCTTGGGGCTGGTCCGGGTGCGGAAAATACGCGATCCGACCAGGGTCTCATTGGTGATCAGCTTGGAAACCGAAGTATTGACCTTGTTGACGGTCTCAGTGTCGGCAGCGCCGGTGGTTTCGGCGTATTGCTTGATCATGTTCTGAACCCGGGTCTTGAAGACCTGAGCCAGTTGCACGCGCGCATCTGCGGTCGCCATTTGTTTCATGAAAGAATTTCCGGCCTTGGATTTCTGGGCATATCCGACAGCGCTGAGTTCGACACCTTCAATCGGCGCGTCGCAAACCCACAGTGGAGCCGGTGTGTCAGGAGCATCCGGAAAAACACACTCGGCCATGTCCGCTTTGGGCTTGGGGCTGCCTCCACCGCAACTGACCAGTGCCAGTGTCGACAAGAGCAGGATGAATTGATAGCCTCGTGCGATTTTCATATTTATTCTCCTTAAATTTGGTAATGTTTTTTTGAGCCTGATATATTTAAGCCCCTAATTCGGTTGGGCAGTTGTGATAAACCGAATAAAAGATTATATTTTCGGACACGGGCTGTAAACACAAATTTTTCCTTAATTTGTTTAAGGACATCTGCAATAAAGATAAATACAGCCACCGAATGGAGCAGGGGCGCCAAAATGGCATATCGCGAAATCAGGCAAGGACTAAACATACAACGGAAAAAATACCGTCTCGGTCGGGCTGTCCTGCTTCTTCCCATATTGCTCATGCCTGCGTCGATAGCGGCGCAGTCGATGTCTGAATTCGAGCAATGGAAAAAGCAATATCTCGGCGAATTCAAACAATACAAGGATCAGATGGACAAGGAGTTCGCCAGTTTTCTGCAGCAACGCTGGAAAGCCTTCGACACCGAGCCTGGTGAAATTCGCGATGAAGCGCCCAAACCGGTCGAGATACCGGTTGCCAAACCGCAAGAGGTCCAGCCGCAACCGGTCGAGCCTGTCGCAACACCCGGCCAGCCCAAAATACCTGTAAAGCCACCGGTCAAACCAGCGCAACCCCGAGAGCCGATTGTCCGGCCGAAAATCCCTCCCGTGAAGATGCCGGTTCAACCGGTTATTCCGCCGGCACGCCCGACCCAACCGGATGAAAAGCTGGTTACGATTGAATTTCTCGGTTACCAGTTACCGGTGGTTGACGGCATTTCCGGTTCTGTCTCTGCGTCACCGATGGTCGTTAATCAACAAGGCATTCAAAAGCGATTCAGCGAATTGGCTCAATCGGAGTACCCGGATACAGTGCGGCGTTTGCAGCAAATTCGTCAGCGCCTCAAGCTCAATGACTGGGCTTACATGAGGCTGGTCCAGCAGTTTTCCGCTGCGATCGAGAGCGACCCGAGCAAGCAGAATATTCTGAGCTGGTTTTTATTGCTTAAATCTGGGCTGGATGCACGTGTCGCCTATGATAAACGGCAAGTGTTTTTACTGGTTCCGACCCGGCAGGAATTGTTTGATATTGCCTTTTTCACCTTCGACGGCAAGAAATATTACGATGTTTCCCGGCAGAAAAATCTGCCGCAAAATCTGTATTCCTACGATGGCAAGTATCCCAAGCGCCTGAGCAGTGCCAGTGTGGCTTTGCGCGATACGCTCAACAGCAAGCAGGCGCAAAAGCTCAAGACGCTGAATTTCCGTTTTAACAATAAAGACTACCGGATCCAGGTGCCTTACAACCACAATACGGTGCGCTTTCTCGGCGAATACCCGCAAATGGATTTACAGCAATATTTCCGGACACCGGTCGAGGGTGCTACCGCCAAGGCTCTGCTACAGCAACTGGCACCGCTGATCGAGGGCAAAACTCAGACTGAAGCGGTCAACCTGTTGTTGCGTTTCGTGCAGAAATCCTTCCGTTACGCCACCGACCAGAAGCAGTTTGGCGCGGAAAACTATCTGTTTGTCGAAGAAACCATTTTCTACCCGGCTTCGGATTGTGAAGACCGATCCATTCTGTTTGCCTGGCTGGTGCGTGAATTGCTCGGGCTGGATGTAGTCGCGCTGGATTTTCCCGGGCATGTCGCGACCGCAGTGGCGCTGACCCAGCCGGTTGGTGATGTGGTGCAATACAAGAGCAAAACCTATACGGTGGCCGACCCGACCTATATCAATGCCAATGTCGGCATGAAAATGCCGCAGTACAAGAATACCCGTCCTGAAGTAATTTCCATTTTATGAAGTTCATCCTGAAAAACAGAAAGTACCTGTCAGCTTGGCTACTATTGATGGCCGGCTTATTGAATATAGTTCCTGCGCTGGCGGATGAACCGATGGGGCAGGTCATCCGGTCGCAAAACATGACGGAATATCCGGTCGGTAAAATGCTGATGGAAAACACCGAGATTCGCACGCGCAATCAGCAGCGAATCGCCGTGAAAACACGTCAGGGGGATGTGCTGGTCGCCAATGAAAATGCGCGGATCAAACTGGTCAAGCCGGGGTTTTTCAGCCAACTGTTCGGCAAAATCTATTACTTTATCGCACCTCGACGCGATGGCCAGGTGCGGGTCAACACTAATACCGCGACCATCGGCATTCGGGGCACCCGCTTTATCGTCGACAGTGCCGAGGCAAATACGCAGGCCGAGCAAGTCTCTCTGCTGACCGGAGAATTGCGGCTCGACTCTAAAGACGATGAACAGTTTGCGCTGTATGAGCAAAAGGAAATGAGTGAGTACGAACGCTACCGGCGTGAAATGATGGGCGAGTTCGAAGCCTATAAACAGCAAATGATGGAAGAATTCGTGGCCTATAAATCGTCGATCAATCTGGACTCGGGTTTTGCGCTGCAGTTCGATGGCAAGAAAGTGATACGAAAACCGGTGGATGACAGCGTGCAGCAGGATGCCGCCGATTTTGAAGAATTTCTGGCGCAGGCACGCGCACAGTCAATCCGGTAATCAGGAGGGGTAAGTGAACGCAATCAACCGAATCGCCACACTGGCGCTGGTCTTTTTTTTCAGCACTGCGGTTTTGGCTGAACCTGACTGGATCAATGGCGGAGGGCTGGATGGCTACCGCGATGCCCGTTTTCTGACCGCAACCGGCGAAGGGCAGAGCCGCGAAGATGCGCGCAAGCATGCCATTTCGCAATTGGCCGAACAATTGAAAGTCAGCATCTCCAGTCAGAGTGATATCAACAAACGTTATCAATCCGGCGATAGCGGCGGATCGAGTCAGGAAAGCATGAATATCCGCATCAACACCCGGGTCGATCTGGAAGGGCTGGAAGGCATCAAGATCGTGGAGCAATATTTCCGCCCCTCGAATAACACGTATTACGCCTTCGCGGTTCTCGATAAAAACCTGAATGCCAACAACCTGTCATTTTCGATCGAGAGCCGGTTTGAACAAATCCGCGCTGCCATCAAGCAGGCCAAATCCCAGTTTTCTTCCGGCAAAGCCTCCGAGGGGTTGCGTCTGCTGATCAAGGCGAGTCGGCAGTTTTCCGATATCGACCGTGAAATCAATTTACACCGGCTGTTTGCCAACCCGGGCGTCAATAGCATGCTGAAGTCGGACCGCACATCGCTGGCACAAGAGTTTGACCGATATCTGGGATCTGTACTGGCGTCAGTGCGCGCCGAGGCGGTGGGGGATAGCACGCGCTCTGGTTCTCCCGAACTCGGGGTGCGTGATCCTTTTGTGGCGCGCTTCAGTTACCGCGGTTCGGCATTGACAGCGGTGCCGGTTCGGGTTTCTGCCGAAGATGCTGGCACGGTGATCAATGCCGACCGGCAAACCGATGCGCGCGGAGAAGTGCAGTTACGCGTGCGCTCCTTTCCCTACACCGGCAAGGCGCAGAATAAACTGGTCGTGAAGCTCGATCTCGATGAAACCACTCTCAACACTCAATCACCCCG
>JANTFI010000166.1 GCA_024763505.1 Gammaproteobacteria bacterium | reverse complement strand
GGTCGAGAAATCCGGCGCGCTGGGCGGCTGGATGTCGGAATTACACAAGTGTTTGCCGACTCGTTCACCGTATGCCGAGCCGCAGGATACCGGCATCGATGCCCTCATCGCAGAGGTGACCAACCACGATAATATCGCGGTCTATCTGAATTCGACCATCGCCAAAACCGAAGGTGCGCCGGGTCGATTCACGGTCGAGATTGCAACCGAGTCCGGCACCAGCAACGAAGTCGAGGTCGGTGCGATTGTGCAGGCTACCGGTTACAAGGTTTATGATCCATCTGTGTTACCGGAATTCGCCTACGAAAAAAGTGCCGACATCATCACCAACATGGAAATGGAAGCACTGGCCAGAGCCGCTGAAGGCGGGCAGCCGATTAAGCGTCCTTCTGACGGTAAAGAAGTGAAGTCGGTGATCTTCATCCAGAATGTCGGGCAGAATTCCACCGAAGAAAACCATCTGCCGTACCATTCCGGTATCGGCGACATGGTCTCAATCAAGCAATCGCTGTATTTCAAGCATCACAACGGTGATGATTGTGAAACCACGGTGCTGTACAACAACTTGCGTACCCCGGGCGCTGCAGGCGAAGATTTTTATCGCTCCGGTCAGGACAAGTTCGTGACTTTCCGTAAAGGGATTGCTTCAGAAGTGGTGCCGGGTGATGCCGTCGAAGTCAAGTTCGAAGACAAGATTCTCGGTGAAAACGATGTCCTGCAAGCCGATCTGGTGGTGCTGGATGTCGGTATGGTACCAAATTCCGGGCCCGATCCTTACGCAGCACCGCTGGAAGTCGACGACGAAGAAGGCGAAGAAGGCGAAGAAGGCGCTGAAGCCGCTGTCGAAGTTTCGGTCGAATCGATCCTCAACCTGGATTATCGCCAGGGTACCGACCTGCCGCAGCTGAAATACGGTTTTACCGATTCGCACTTCATCTGCTTTCCGTACGAAACCCGCCGTACCGGTATCTATGCCGCCGGTCCGCTGCGTCGTCCGATGGATAGTCTGCAAGCACGTGATGATGCCACCGGCGCCGCGATGAAAGCGATCCAGGCGCTGGAGAATGCCGGCAAGGGCCGTGCGGCTCATCCGCGTTCCGGTGACCTTTCTTACCCGTTGTTTCGAAAAGAAGGTTGTACCCAGTGTAAGCGCTGTACGGTTGAATGCCCGTTTGGCGCAATCAACGAAGACGAAAAGCGCTTCCCGCAGTTCAACGAATCCCGCTGTCGCCGCTGTGGCACCTGCATGGGCGCCTGTCCGGTACGAGTTATCTCGTTCGACAATTACTCGGTCGATACTGTCGGCCAGCAAATCAAGAATGTCGATATTCCTGACGAATTTGATGAAAAGCCGCGTATTCTGGTGCTGGCCTGTGAAAACGATGCCTACCCGGCACTCGACATGGCTGCGCAGAATGGCATCGAGTACAGCCCGTTCGCGCGTATCATTCCAGTACGCTGCCTTGGTTCGGTGAATACCATTTGGTTAACTGATGCTTTAAACAGTGGTTATGATGGTATCGTGCTGATGGGTTGTTCCAAAGGCGACGATTACCAGTGTCACTTTGTGAAGGGCTCGGAAATGGCTCAATACCGCATGGGCAAGATCGCAGATACCCTGCAGCAACTGAGTCTGGAAGAAGAGCGTGTGGCCACTTATGAAGTCGCCATTACCGATATTCAACGTGCACCCAAGCTGATCGACGACATGGCAGAGACCATTGAGCAGATCGGCATGAGCCCATTCAAATTCTAGGAGACGCTACTATGAGCTTAAATACCGCAATGGTAGAAAAATACCGCAACAACTTCATCAAGGAAGTTGCCGGCAACGTCGAAGAAGGCGACTGGGTCAGAATGTGCATGCAGTGCGGCGTATGTGCCGGCTCTTGTCCGCTGGGCGATGCCTGGGAGCACACACCACAGGAAATCTTCATGCTGATCCGCGCTAACAAGCGTGATGAAGTACTGAAGAGTGACTCCATGTGGATGTGTACCTCGTGCTACAACTGCATCGTTCGCTGCCCGCGTGAATTGCCGATTACCCACATCATGCATGGTCTGGCCAGTTACGCCAAGAAGCTGGGCCTGGCTCCGAAAGAAAACCCGACCCAATGGTTCACTGAAGTGTTCTGGGAAAACATGATGAAAAAAGGCCGTGTCAACGAGCTCAAGCTCGGGCTGTCGCTATACTTCAAGGATGGCTTTGCCGCCGGCATCAAGGAAGCCATGGCTCACCAGAAGCTTGGCATGAACATGATGAAAGCCAAGCGCATGGCTCCAATGGAAATCCTTGGTGGCCACGGTGTAAATGACTTGTCCGGTCTGCAAAAGATGATCAAGAAAGCGCAAGACATCGAAAACGAACGTCTTGAAGCGAACGCGAAATAGGAGCGAAACAATGGCAAAACATGAATATTCATATTACCCGGGTTGCTCCTCACAGACGGGGGCTTCCTCATCCAACCTGATGCGCAGTGTGGACACCATGTGTGAAGAGCTGGACGTCAAGCTGAATGAAATCCCGGACTGGAACTGCTGTTCCGCATCCATCGGCTACGGCAAGGGCAGCGTGCTGCCGCGGATGTCTTTGTCGGCACGTAATATTGCACTGTCAGAAGAGCATAATCCGGATCAGGATATCGTCGCGACCTGCGCCGCTTGCTGGTTATCGACCAAAGAAGCCTCCGAGCGTCTGCATGAAGACGAAGATATGTTCAAGGATGTCAATACCGCACTGGCGGAAGCCAACCTGAAATTGAACAACAAAACCCCGATTCGCCACATGGCCGAGGTGTTGATTGAGGATATCGGTTTCGATGCGCTGAAAGAGGGCGTCAAGAAGCCGCTCGAAGGCATCAAGATTGCCGGTTATGTTGGCTGTCAAACCAACCGACCTTTCGGGATTGCCGGTGAATCTTTCGAAAACCCGATGTATCTGGACCATCTGGTCGATGCGCTGGGCGGTGATTCACTACCGACTTACGAGAAAAAGGTGCAATGCTGCGGCGGCGCGCTGGCCTTCTCAGAGCCGGAAAAATCACAGGAAATGATCCACGGCATCATCGAAGCGGCTTACGACAATGGCGCGGACATGATTGTCACACCTTGCCCGCTGTGTCAGGCCAATGTCGAAATCTATCAGGATGAAATCAATGCCAAGTTCGGCAGCAAGTTCGAAATGCCGGTGGTTTACTACAGCCAGTTGATTTCAGTCGCCTACGGTCGCAACAGCAAAGATGCGGCTCTGGATGGTCAATTGGTGAAAGCCAAAAAGCTGGAAGACATTGCCGGCTGATCGCTTTCAAGCATAAAAAAAGCCCGCCATTGAGCGGGCTTTTTTTTGTCCGGATACTGACCGCAGAGGTCAGGATACAGTCATCTTGGGTCAGGCAGTAGCCTTGTCCGATTTCAATCCCAGCATTTTCAGGATGTTGGCCAACGGACAAAAGCCGGTGAAAGCGGATTGAAACAGGTTGATGCCGACAAAGCCGGTCAGATATAGCCAGTTCTGGTCGTGATAGACCGACAATAGTACGCTGACGACAACTACAAATCCGGCAAAAGCCAGTACGGTACGCTCGATGCTCATTATCCAGTCTCCATAAATGATAAAAATATTTCAGGATTGTATATTAGAATATACTAATAATCAAGTTCTGCTCGTTCAGCGGTAAGTTACCCGTGAATTTTCTGATTAGCACATTCGATTTAATACTTTGAATATACAGGTGAGTTGTCCAGAATGAACGCGACAATTCAACAGGGTTTTCCGATGCAATTAACAGATATTGTGGTCTACATTGACGATGGAGCCTCCAATCAGGAGCGCATCAAAGCCGCCCTGGCGATGGCCAAGGCACACCAGGCCAGCCTGACCGGTGTTGCGCTGGCTGCGGTAAAACCCAGACATTTAAGAGTGAAGGATGAAAAGGCCCGGATACGGATATCTGAACAGCATGCCCAACAGTGTATGGAAGGTTTTTCCAAAGCTGCTGAATCAGAACAGATAGCGGTAGATACCCGCATCATTCATGGCGATGAATCAACCGCCGCGCGAAAGATGGCGCAGTTTGCACGAAATTTTGATCTGGTGATATTACGCCAGGCCAATCCGAAAAGTGATCAATTCTCCCTCGTTGAAGAAGTCTCCGAGCAAGTCCTGCTGCTCAGTGGCCGCCCGGTATTTTTTATGCCGTACATCGGTGCGCACCGGATTCCCTGCCAGAAAGCGATGATCGCCTGGGATGGAACGCCGGCGGCCACTCGCGCCTTGCATGACGCGTTACCGATTCTGGTTCGAATGCAGGAAGTGATCGTGCTGGTCGTCAAAGAAGGCAAACAGAAAACCGCCAAAGGGGAAGTAATGGTGGAAGAGTTGCAACGACATTTGTCCAACCACAAGGTTCGCGCAACGCTCAGGCGCGTACACGCCGGTACTTTCGATGTGCCGACCGTGATCCTTAATGAAATCGCGGAAAACAATATCGACCTGCTGGTGATGGGGGGCTATGGTACGCCGAGCCTGAAGCAGAAAATCTTCGGAGGCGTGACCAAAACATTACTTTCGAGCATGATAGTGCCGGTGATTTTGTCGCACTGATGTCTGAGTCTGAAAGAGCTGTCTAGGCATAAAAAGGAACAAATAGAATCATGACTATACCCAACTATCAAATGCTCATGTTGCCGGTACTAAAATTGGCAGCAGATGGACAAGAACATAAATTTAGTCAGGCAGTTGAGGAATTGGCAGATGAATTTGAACTCTCCACTGAAGAAAGAAACGAACTTCTTCCCAGTGGTAGTCAGGCAGTGTTCAATAATCGTGTCGGTTGGGCGCGTTCCTACTTAAAACAGGCAGGTTTACTGTCATCACCTAAACGTGGTTTCTTTACCATTACTCCAAAGGGTATTGCGCTTCTTGCGACAAACCCGGAAAAAATTGATATTTCGGTACTGGAGCAATTCCCAGAGTTCATTGAATTCAAAAACCGTAAAAAAGAGAAAAGCGAAATCGAATCTCAGGCAGAAGAGATAGCTGCCCAGGATTCAACACAAACAC
>JANTFI010000165.1 GCA_024763505.1 Gammaproteobacteria bacterium | reverse complement strand
TTAGATTCTTTCTCTTTCTAATAAATTCATGATCTCGGATATCAAGCATATCGACGTATCGTTTTATAGCGAACAGAAAGCTACTCGAATAAGCGAGCAAAGCGACGCAGGTTGGTTTTGCGGTGACGACTACTGGAATCCATCAATACCGCGATTCTGGCCACATAGCCCCGGGTTTCGGAAGGCAAATGTTTCTTCACTTCCACCCAGGTGTAGCGGGGCTTGCGGGTACGCTTGACTGCCTTTAACACTCGTCCATAACCCGCGTTATAACTGGAGAAGGCCAGAAACAGCCTTTCTTCGCTGGGCAGGGGTTTTCGCCATTTGCGGTACAACTGGCGGTCATAAAAGATACCGGCTGCAATATTCCAACGCGGCTCATCGAGCGCAACAAAGGTCGGATTCTGCAGTTTTATTTCATCAAAGGTTTGCGGCATAATTTGCATCAAACCTCTGGCGCCGACCGGACTGGTTGCAGCCGGTTTCAGGTTTGACTCGGCAATGGCTTGAGACTTGAACCAACGCCAATTGAAATGCGGCCCGAAATAGCGTTTAGAGTACTTTTTGAAGTAGCGGTCATAGCTATCCGTCCATTTTCCGGATTCGATCGCTTTCGCCAGCGCCACATCCGTCAGCGCAAAATTCAGCAAAACAACGAAACAACACAGGCGAATCATAAGCATGAGGCACAGTATATCGTGATTACCGGGTATGGATGAGTGGTTTTTTTACAGCGCCAAAATTCTCTGGATGCTGTTTTCGCCGGATGCCCTGTTTGTCTTGCTACTGCTCGCCAGTTATCTGTTGATCCGCTTTGGCGCAAACCTTGCGGGCAGACGCCTGCTTGGTCTGCTGACAGCATGGATCCTGTTACTGGCAATATTTCCGATTGGCGACTGGCTACTGTACCCGCTGGAAAGCCGCTTCCAGACCAACCCCGAACTGCCCGACCGGATCGATGGCATCATTGTACTCGGCGGCTCTGTGATCGCCGATCGATCCCTCCAATGGCAACAGTTAGAAACCAACCGCTACCACGAACGCCTGAGCAATTTTATTCTGCTGTCTCAGCGTTATCCGGACGCAAAACTGGCTTTCACCGGCGGCAATTCATGGATTATGCCGGGCGAGCCGACCGAAGCCGAGATGGTCAAACAATACCTGCTCGACTCGGGTATCGAGTCATCGCGATTGGTGCTGGAAGATCAGGCGCGCAACACCGCCGAGAATGCGAGCTACAGCAAACGCTTGCTACAACCGGCAGCACAGGAAAACTGGTTACTGATTACGACCGCATTTCACATGCCGCGCTCGGTCGGCGTGTTTTGTCAACAGGGCTGGAAACTGATTCCCTATCCGGTCGACCATCAAACCGGCGGGCGCAAGAATTTATACAGCCCCGGTTTCAACCTGATCGGCCACGCCGATCATCTGGTGCTTGCGGCTCACGAATGGCTGGGACTGCTTGCCTACTATCTGAGCGGAAAGACCAATCAGTTTTTACCCCGGGATTGTCGATAAACCTCTCAGATCATTCCTCGAACTGATCCGTTCGCAGTAACACCAGCGTACAGGCTTGCATCGTTTCTATCCCCTGCTGCTGGTAAAATTCTTCCAGCTCGGTTGATTCCGTGCCGGGGTTGAAAATTATCCGGCGCGGATGCAGTGCCAGTACCTCGTCGCGAATGGCCAGATGGCGTTGCGGATTCAAGTACAGCGTTACAGTATCGACCGCCTCCCCGATACTGCTAACCGAGTCAAAGCCCGGCACATTCAGGATGGTGCGGCCGTTTCCGGAAACCGGAAACACCCGATGCCCGGCTTCCATCAGCATTTGCTGCGCCTTGTAGGCATAGCGCTGCGGTTTGTGACTGGCACCGATGATGGCGACGTTCAAAGACATGATCTTTCCTTCATTTACCTGAATTGATCGACCGGCATATACTCAAACAGTTCCTTGCCCTGCGGGTCGATCAGAATCCGCACACCGAGTTGCGGGTAATACCAGCGCTCGGCACCTTCTTCCAGCGCAACGCGTTTTTCCGGCTCGCCGAAGCGTTGCAGGATGAAATCTGCATCCATGCCCTTGTAGTCCGGGATGTAGCTCAAGGTGCGAATCAGCCTGCTAGCCTGTTCGTGCTGCTTTTCACTGTTCAGCGTCCAGCGGATCGAGCCATCTTCCTTGGGAACGCGTTTAATGGTTAACCCGGTCAATTCCTCCATCTCTTGCTGACTGGCGTCCAGCGTTGCTATCAGGCGCGCGGTAAAATGCCCGAAATAGACCTTGCCGAAATAGGCTTCCAGACTGAACACACCATCCGGGTCGCGATACAACGCAATTCCATCGACCTGACCGAAGCGGCGTCGAGCCTGATCCAGCGTACTACGATTCAGCTCGATACCGAAAATGCGGCTGTGGGATGGGTCGATCACTTCGACATGCCAGGGCATATCGACGGCCTGCCCAGGGTTGCGATCGACCGTAAAATAAAACAGCGTGATCGAGATCAGGGCGATCACCGAAATGATGGCGAGGGCGAGTTTCATCCAAAAAAACCGGGCTAGACAAAGGGCGCACTATACCCCAGCAGGCGCAGAATTACCTGTACCCGGGGCAGGTTCATCTACCGCACTGCGCGCAGTGAATCCGCCATACAAAGCCTTCCTTCGGGAAGGTGTTAAAATGACAGTGAAATATCACGGTGAACAGACAAACAGGCGGCAATGTTCTCGGCCTGATCGACCGTGAAACGCGGTTGCATGCGCAAACCGATCGTGCCTTTCACAACTTCATCCAACGCTGCCAGCGGCTGCAATAACTGCTCGCCCGCCTGTTGACGCCATTGCATTTCCTGTTGCAGGCGATCGAGCGCCTGATTCAGCTCGGATTCTGCCTGATCCCGATCCTGTTTCTTTTTCAGTACGCGACGTGCCTTGGACAGCTTCGATTTGATCGTATGCGCATTCTTGATCGGCGACAACGCAGCAGACACCGATTTGATCTGTTCGATTGCCTGCTCCTGCGGCTGTTCGCGGATGACTTGCCGCAAGCCTTCGATTTGCGGCTGCAGCGCTTGCAAGTCCTCGACCGACGACATCATGTCACGCAGGTCAACAATTGCCTGATACGAATCATCTACACTCTGGCGATATAGCCTGCGGGCCTTTTGCTCGGCCTTGGCCAGTCGGGTATGTTGCTGATAGTCATCCGCCCATTGCTCGGGAATCATCGCCTTGAGTGTTTGCTGGTCACGTTCGATCTGTTCAATCTGCTGCTGCAGCAATGCCATCTTTGCGTCATCCGGTTCTTCGGAATAGCGAATATCCTTGATCCGGTTATCGATACGCTTGATCTTTTGGCCGAGTTTGAGTATATCGCGCTCGATATCCCTGACTTGTCGATGCAACGGCTGATAACCCACCTGATACTCTTGCAAAGCGGTAGTTGCCGCATCCACCGCCGCCACGCGATCAAAGATGTCTTCCATTGCCTGTAGCGAGGCTTGCAGATTCTGCCGGTATTGCTCCGGCAGCAGGGTCAAATCCTGTCGTTTCATGGTTGAAACGGCCTGTTCGATGGCCGGTCGAGTTCGGCCGTATTGCTCGAATACCATGTCTTCCAGGCACAATTGCAGCTTGGGATTGTTCGGCGGCGGTGCGGTTTCCGAAGTGAGATGAGTGCGGTTGGGCAGATAATTGACCAGCGACGGGAATGCGCCGGCAATCGCCAGACCGACCAGTTGCAGCACGATGAAGGCAACAGCCCCTTTGTAGATATGGGTCGTCTTGACCGAGTCCGGCGCTACCCCGCGCAGATAAAACAGTGCAAAGCCGAACGGCGGTGTGAGAAATGAAGTCTGGATGTTCAGCCCGACCATAACGCCGAGCCAAACAGCCGTGACATTGGCTTGCGGGTCGGCCAGCAGAATCGGCGCCACGATCGGCACCACCACCACGGCAATCTCGATAAAATCGAGAAAGAATCCGAGCAGAAAGATCACCAGCATGACCACCATGAACTGCACCCAGAAGCCGCCCGGCAAACTGGTCAGATAATGTTTGACCAGTTCTTCACCGCCAAAAGCGCGGAACGCCGAAGTCAGCATCGCCGCACCGATCAGGATGATAAACACCATCGAAGTGGTCTTGGCGGTATCCATCATGACATCCGACAGAATATTCTCGGTGCGCCAGGCACGCACAATAGACCAGCCCACCGCAAACAGCAAAACCGCCACCGCCGCCATCGCAAGATAAATCGCCTGGCGGTCACTGTCATTGCTGATACTTTTAATATTGAGGTCATGTCCTGACTGTAAATAACCGATGACCACAATCGACAGTATCGCCAGAATCGCCGGTGTATAGGCATGCCGGTTACCCTTCGGAGCCAGCCGGTAACTGCCCATCAGCAAGGCTCCAATCGCCCCGACCGCGCCAGCCTGATTGACCGTGGCTACACCCAGCACAATCGAACCGAGCACGACAAAGATCAGCAGCAGCGGCGGCGTTAGCGCCATGAAAACACGAAACAGAAACTTGCGATCATAGGCACCTTCATACGGCACCGGTGGTGCATTCTCGGGCTTGATCAAAGCGGACACGAAAATGTATAGCATGTACAGGCCGACCAGAATCAGGCCGGGGATAAACGCCCCCATGAACATATCACCGGCACTGGCGGACACCACATCGAACTGGCTGGGCATGGAAAACTCGCCGGTCATCGCCTTGTAATCCGCCTTGCGCAAGGTATTGGCCTGATCGGCCGCGCTGGATAACTGATCAGCCAGAATAATCAGCACGATCGAAGGTGGAATGATTTGGCCGAGCGTGCCGGATGCGCAAATCGTGCCGCAGGCCAGCGGTTTGGAATAATTGTTGCGCAGCATCGCCGGTAGTGAAATCAACCCCATGGCGATTACCGTAGCACCGACGATTCCGGTGGTGGCCGCCAGCAGCGCGCCGACAAACACAACCGAAATGCCCAGCCCGCCCGGCACCGGGCCAAACAGTTGCGCCATCGCCACCAGCAGGTCTTCGGCGATTTTCGAGCGTTGCAGCATGATCCCCATGAAGATGAACAGAGGTATCGCGATCAGCGTGTCACGTTCGACAATCCAGTACAGGCTGCGGAAGTTGGTAACACCGGCGTTGAGCCATTCGGTCGGCCCGCCATTGACGAAAAAGGCATCCGGATCCCCGGCAAACAGATAACCGCAAAGCGCGGCGATGGCAATCGTTAAAATCGCCGACCCGGGCAGCGAAAACGCCACCGGAAATCCCGCAGACAGCGCCGCGACCATCAGCGACACCAGCAAAAGCAGAAAATACAACTCCATCGAATGACCCCGACTTAACGACTGTGGGCCGAATCGGCCGTTTTATGCGAATGACGCAATTTAGCCATCTCGCTGCTGCTGCAGGTGAAGTTGTAATCCTGTAAATCATCGCCATCAGATTCAAACAGAACCACAACATTGTGCAGCAGGTAACTGGCGA
>JANTFI010000164.1 GCA_024763505.1 Gammaproteobacteria bacterium | reverse complement strand
CCGGCTGCGGCGCTGAACGATTTTTGCTGCAGAAAGAGCCCCGTTATTTCACGCAGTCGAAGTAATTCTTCAGAACTCAGATGAAAATGCGCCAGCGCCTGATACTCGACCTGCCGCCAGAGTGGTTCGGGGATTCGGCTTCGGCATAATTTGCGTGCCTGTCGCCAGCGCTTGTATTGCTGTAGCCAATGAGCCGGGTTCATGAGAGCGGCAGAGCGCAAAGAGGAATGGCCGACTTAGCCATCTTGCAAGTAGTTGACTGTAGCCGGGTCGACCATCGGTGTATTGCTAAATCGGGTAAGAGGTGTAAACCGGTCATCGGGCCTGCTGTCAGTCAAAGGTCGTGTGCTTGCCATCCGATGATACTGGATTGCCCCCGCGAAACACAGCCTAGATCGCGGCCGCAAACCCGCTATTGGCCTGAGCCATGCCGACCTGATTGCGCCCGTTTCGCTTGGCCGCATACAGGGCTTCATCGGCTCGCTTCAAAAGATCTTGTGGCGGCTCTTCCGGCGTACACTGGGCAACGCCCAGCGAAATGGTGATGCGGCCAAAATCCTTGTTGGCACGTTTATCCTTGAGTTCACGCGCCGACACAGCCTTGCGGATTTGCTCGGCCACAACCGCTGCATTGTCGGCCTCAGTGCTCGGCAATACCACGACAAATTCTTCACCGCCAAAGCGGGCCGCCATATCCTTGCCCTTAACCGATGCCTGTATCGTGGTTGCAACATAGCGTAATACCTTGTCCCCCACCAGATGCCCATAGGTATCGTTGAAATTCTTGAAATGATCGATGTCCGCAATCACCAGACTGTACTGCTCCCCCTGCTCGAGACTTTTTCGATGGGTCTGCTCGAGGAATTGATCAAAGGCCTTGCGATTGGCAATTCCGGTCAAGGCATCGGTCAGGGATTCTTCGCGAGCCTGCTCCAGTTGTTTGCGCAGTAGTTCGACTTCTTCCATCATACTGTTCATGCGGTTTTCCAGACCACGCTGCGAAGATTCGGTGGAGCGTGTTTCATCCATGACTTTTTGCACCTCTTGCTGCAGCCCCGGTTGCTGCGGGTCGGCCAGAATGCCCGAAAAATGGTTCAGAGACGAGATAAAGTCGTTCAGACCCGTGCGTGAATCATCATAATCCTGCTGCATTGAACCGATTACTTTCTGCAATTCATTGCGCACCGATTCCAGCGCCTTGTCGTCTTGCAGAATATGGCTACGATACAACGCGAACAAAACGTCCTGATCGGGCTGCGGGTTTTCTTGCAACAATTGCTCGAGTGCTGCCTGCAGTTTTTGACTGCGCCCGGTTACAAATTCATATCCTATACAGTAATTGAAGGGGGACGCCGGAATTTTGTGTTTGGAGAGAAAGGCAAGGGTCAGGCGTAAATACTCGGAAGCCTGTGAAAAATCATCAGTATATGGGTTCGCTAGGGACATAGGGCTCAGGTCGTTTTATTATGGATTTGGTTGCTGCAGATGTTCTCGGCTTCCCTGACCAAAACCGACCGGTGCAAATGTTTTTTATCGTTTCCATTTGCCCGGGCACGCTCAAATCTGCCGGGTTATTGTGTCATTAATTTTCATCGATTGCGAGGTGTAGCCGGAGATTTCAGTGGATTTAACAATTCCGCTTGCTAGGTGACAACCACCGGCATACAAAGGTATAAATCTGCGCCTTGAACATGCTTCAAACTATAAATTCTATGACGCTTTCAGACAAAGCCGATACACTGCCGCGTTGCTTTGTTTTCTCTGATGTATTTCCACCATAATGAACCCTGATACTCCGCCCCGGCCCAAATTTCGGCTGACGCTGACCGCCGCGCTGCTTGCCATGCTAGGGCCTTTTACCATCGACACCTATCTGCCGGCCTTCCCCGATATTGAAGCCAGTTTTGATGTCAGCCGGGCAATCCTGTCACAGAGCCTTGGCATTTACTTGTTCGCATTCGCAATCTCGACGCTGGTATGGGGGCCATTGTCTGACCGATATGGACGTCGCATGATTGTGCTGGTCAGCCTGTCGCTGTACATTCTGTCGACCATCGGCTGCGCGCTGGCCAACAATATCGAAATCTTTCTGATTATGCGTTTTTTCGAAGGGCTGGCAGCCAGTGGCGGTTTTGTCGCCAGCCGCGCGATGATCCGGGATGCCCACGACAGTGAATCGGCGCACCGTGCGATGTCCCATGTCATGCTGATGTTCGCGCTGGCACCAGCCATCGCACCGATACTCGGTGGCTGGCTGGACCAGTTTTTCGGCTGGCGCAGCATCTTCTGGTTTTTGTGTCTGTTTGCATTGGCCTTGATCGCGATCGTACTGTTTGTCGAGGAAACCCTGCCCAGAAGACATCGCCGCTCGGCACATCCGCGTGCTGTTTTCAGCGGTTACCTGTTAACGCTGAAACGGCCGGTATTCCTGTATTTTGTACTGACCATGTCCTGCGGCTTTGGCGGGCTGTTTCTTTACATCGCCGGTGCGCCGACCGTGATTTATGACTTTCTGAAACTGGGCAGTGAAGATTTTTCCTGGCTATTTATACCGCTGGTCGGCGGGATGATGTCGGGCGCTGCTATTTCTTCACAGCTGGCCCACCGCTGGCCGCTGGAAAAAACCATACGGCTCGGATTTTTGATCATGCTGTTCGCAAGCCTGCTAAATCTGCTGCAATGGCTACTGTTCGAGCCGGTGACTCTGACCATAGTCGGCCCCATGGTTCTCTTCACCCTCGGCATCGCCATCGCCATGCCAGCCCTGACTATACTGGCTCTGGACTGTTTTCCCGAACGGCGAGGTATGGCCTCGGCCATGCAGGGATTCATACAGGCAAACGTCAACTCGATGGCCGCTAGTCTGGTGCTGCCGATACTCGACGCCAGACTGGGTTACTTTGTATTGGCTCAGGGCCTCTTTTTTGCGCTGACGATCGGGTTTTGGGTATTGGCCTGGCGGAAGAAATCACGGCTGCAGGAGCAATATGCTTCGGATCACAACTCCTGAGAGGATTGCGTATGGGTATCAGTTGAGGATACCAACATAGTTGAATTCGCTTAAAGCTGTCCCTAAATTGTGCATTGCTTATCAACATGATGAAAACCTAAGAGTGGCGTTTTCTATTGGAATAAATACTTTAGCTGCCTATAATCGCCGCACCTGAATATTCGCACTATATATGGCTGATCACGTAAAAGAGTCCACATCATTTACCGTCTGGCTGCATCGATTCCTGGATGCAATTGTGCCGGTCGTGGTGCTTTATCTCTTGATGGCTCTTTACGGAGTACCCTGGAGTGAAAAATATCAGGTTCTTGCTATTTTAGGTGGGCTACTGCTGGTTATCTTTTGCCAGGGGACAGGCGTTTACTCGCAATGGCGCGGGCGAACTCTCTTTGCTGGTTTCAAGCTCGTTGTACAAGCCTGGGCTTTGACCTGGTTAGCGCTACTGGCGATTGCATTTGCCTTTAAGGATAGCAGTCACTTCTCTCGCCTGGTGATCGCAAGCTGGGCATTTGCTGTTCCCGCATTGCTTTATCTCTACCGTCTCGTCTACAGAGGCATAATGGGGTATCTGCGCACCAAAGGTTGGCACAACTCTCGAGTCGCCATTATTGGAGCGGGAGACCTGGGGCAACGGCTTGCACAGACATTGCAGGATGCAAAACTTCTCGGTTACACACCGGTGGCATTTTTTGACTATGACGAAGCCAAACAAAATCAATCCTATTCCGGGGTACCCGTTAAAGGAACGATTGAAGACTTTTTGGCTAAAAAGCACTATGCAAACGAGTTTGATGAAATCTATATCACTCTTCCATTGAGAGCAGAAGAAAAGATAAAGGAGATATTGAACTGCTTGTCTGATAGCACAGTCACTGTCAAATTTATTCCGGATTGTTTTGCCTTTGATCTGCTCCATTCCAGAATTACGGATCTCGGGGGCATACCGATTATCAGCGTCTATGACAGCCCTCTGAATAATCTAACCAATAAATTTTTCAAGCGCAGTGAGGATATCTTTCTTTCCCTGCTGATATTGATCATTATCTCACCCGCACTCATCCTGATAGCTGCCGCCATCAAACTCACATCACGCGGGCCGGTTTTATTCAAACAAAAGCGTTATGGGCTTAACGGAAGAGAAATCTGGGTTTGGAAATTCCGCAGCATGTCCGTGATGGAAAATGAAGGAGACGTGCCGCAGGCCCAAAAAAATGACCCGCGCATCACAGCATTGGGTGGTTTTTTAAGGAAAACATCGCTGGATGAATTACCACAGTTTTTCAATACCTTAACAGGGCGTATGTCAATTGTTGGGCCACGACCTCACGCCAAGGCACATAATGAAGAATATCGACAATTGATCCCAAAATATATGCTGAGACATATCGTCAAGCCAGGCATTACGGGTTGGGCTCAAATTAATGGTTTACGAGGGGAAACAGATACGCTGGATAAAATGGATAAGCGAGTCCAGTTTGATCTGTACTACATCGACAATTGGTCGATCTGGCTGGATATTAAAATTATTTTGCTCACCATTGTAAAAGGCTTTATTAATAAGAACGCCTATTAGCTTCCCTCCATCTCAAGTCTATTCAAAATCTTTGCTGTTCCAGATACCACCGGTAGGTTTGACCGAGCCCTTCTTCCAGATCAACCGTATATTTCCACCCCATTGCATTTATTCTGGAAACATCAATCAATTTTCTCGGGGTTCCATCTGGCTTGGAGTGGTCAAACTTTATATCCCCCTTAAAACCTACCACTCGCTTCATGGTTTCCGCCATTTCACGAATGGTTACATCTACGCCCGTTCCTACATTGATATGCGACAACATGGGCTGCGTATTTTCTTTATAAGTCTCCACATCCAACTCAAGCACAAACAACGATGCTGCCGCCATATCATCGACAAATAAAAATTCACGCATGGCTTTTCCAGACCCCCAGACAACGACCTCTTTATCATTATTGATTTTCGCTTCATGAAAGCGACGCATCAAGGCAGGGATGACATGAGAGTTTTCCGGATGAAAATTATCATTAATGCCGTATAGGTTAGTCGGCATGACGGAGCGATAATCGGTTCCATATTGCCGATTATATGATTCGCATAATTTAATGCCTGCAATCTTGGCCAACGCATAGGGTTCATTGGTTGGTTCCAGCACATCTGTCAATAATGCATCTTCACGCATGGGCTGTGCGACAGCTTTGGGGTAGATACAGGTACTCCCCAGAAAAAGCAATCGTTTTACATCATTGCGATAAGCCGCATCGATCACATTGGCTTCTATCATCATGTTTTCATAGATAAACTCAGCCGGATAAGTATTATTTGCATGGATACCACCCACCTTGGCAGCAGCTAAAATCACATAATCAGGTTTCGACTCTGAGAAAAAAGAGCGAACCTGTGCCTGATTGGTTAAATCCAGTTCCGAATGAGTACGCGTTATCAGGTTTGTAAACCCGCGTGATTCCAACTGCCGGATGATAGCCGAGCCTACCAGCCCACGATGTCCGGCAACGTA
>JANTFI010000163.1 GCA_024763505.1 Gammaproteobacteria bacterium | reverse complement strand
TATGTGCGCCCACCGATGTCGGATCAAACCTTCGTGCCCGAAGTGTATCCGGAAAAACAGCATTGACCTGTATCAAGCAAGTGGCAGATTGCGCTGCAAAATAACAGTCACAGGCGTACCATTAGCTGATTGAAACTGATTGCGGGAAGCAGTTGGTTTATCACTACAACCGGATCGAAAAAATGCAAACCGACACAGAAAAAACCGCTGAAGCCGAAGCCTCTAAAGAGCCCCTGTCACTGGTCGGCGAAACTTCTGCCCTTGAAATGGATGCAGAAAAGTTGCGCATCAAAAAAGTCAAGAAGAAAGCCTACAAACGCTATTTGCGAGAAGAAGAACTGATGCCGTATCAGGCCGAGTTGATCAAGCTGCAGCAATATCTTGAAGAAAGCAAACGGCGGATGATTATACTGTTCGAAGGCCGCGATGCTTCCGGCAAGGGCGGCACCATACGCCGGGTTTCCCGCTATATGAATGAAAAGCACTACCGCATCGTAGCATTGGGAAAACCGACCGAATACGAAAAAACCGAATGGTTTTTCCAAAAATATGTACGCCAGTTTCCACGCGGCGGCGAAGCCGTGCTGTTTGATCGCAGTTGGTATAACCGCGCCATGGTAGAGCCGGTATTCGGTTTTTGTACTGATGAAGAATACAAGAACTTTATTCGCGGCGTGACTGGCTTCGAGAAGGATTTGATTCGTCAGGGTACGATTCTGGTCAAGCTGTATTTCAGTGTCACCAAGGAAGAACAGGCACGCCGTTTTAATCGCCGCAAGACCGACCCGCTTCGCCAGTGGAAACTGAGCGAAGTCGATGTGCAGGCGCAGGAGCGCTGGGACGATTTCACCAACGTCAAATACCAGATGCTGCGCAAAACCCATACCACCCATGCACCGTGGAAGATTATCCGCTCCAACAACAAGCATCTAGCGCGGCTCAATGCGATGAAAGTCATCCTCAACTCGGTACCGTACGAGCGTGGAGACAGTGCGCTTGATTTCGTACCCGATCCGGAAATCGTGGTATCCGGTTCGCGCGAACTGGAAACCATGGAAGCGCAGCGTCTGCGTAGTGGAAAGTTCCAGGCCTGATCTTTCACAGCGGTCGGCTGACCCATAGCAGTCGGCCGCTTACCTGCCTCCCAAAACTGTTATACTGGCGTTTTTTTGAAACGACGCTAGCCGTGACCGACGATTCTTATCGCGTAGTACTCAAGCAAACTTTGGAACCTTTTTTCTTTGACCCGTGGACGGTCGAGGAAGTCGCCGATTTTGTCATCGGCCAGCAGCAGGAATGGCGCGAATATGTGCTCAACTGGGTCAAGTCCATCGCCAAAACCCAGCCCGAGTTGGCCTACCAATATGCCGCCCGGGTTTCCAGCGCACTCGAGCAAATCGGCCAGCAGGGAGCTGAGCAGTGGCTGCAAAGCGCGCTCGACACCTATTTTTCACAAGGACTGTACCCTGCCAACCAGTTGATCAAGAATCTCGATTCATTCATCGAACAGTATCACCTGACGCAAAAAGGCACTGAACTGAAGGAAATCAAAAACGTACTGGAAAACTTTTTGCACGGTCTCAATGGCCGGCAACTCAACATCAAGCCCGACGAGCAAAGCTACACCGACACCGAAACGATTTTTCTGCCCGCAGTCCTGTGCAAATTTGACGAAAGCAAACAGAATTTTGCACTCTACAAAGCGATGGCGGTGCATCAATGGGCGCAAACCTGGTATGGCACCTGGCGCATCGATGTGCAGCAAGCACTACAGCGATTCCACCATTCCGAGCGGGCTCTGGCACTCTTTCACCAACTCGAGACGGTGCGCCTGAACGCCTGCCTGCAGCGTGACTTTCCCGGCTTGCACCGGCAAATGCAGCAACTGGACGCCTCCCGCCAACCGACCACAATACCACAATCCATTTTGCAGCGTTTGCAAGCCACCGACGCTGACGCCAATGACAGCCTCGACTGTCTGCAGCAACTCGAAGCCAGCCCCCCCGTGATGGAACCATGGATTTATCAGGGCATGTTAAAACCGCAGCAAGTCAATGCCGTGATCGAAGCGCGCAAGCTCAAGGAAAAAGACTTGTTCCGCCTCGCACTGGCCAAAATGGCGGATGAAATGGGCCATGAAGACTATCAGGCCGACGAGGCGTCAGACGAACCAGAGGAATCCACTGAACCCGCCGCACAGGATGAAAACGGCGCGCGATTCGAGCGCAAGGCCGTTGTCGACCCGGAGCAGCCGCAAGGCTTCAGCTATGAACTCGAACTCGATGGCGTCTCGGCCATCCCGAATGACGAAACCCAAAGCCTGATCGACTCCATCATGCAGGACCACGGCGACATCCCCGAGGATTTTCTGGTCGCCGCCGGTGCCGGTGCATACCACGTCTGGCAAGCCCAGCAACAGCAGGAAGAAGACCCGGACGATGTGTGGAAAGGCACTTATCACGAAGAAGGCGCTTTTCTGTACGACGAGTGGGACTGCACCCGCCAGGCGCACCGCAAGAATTGGTGCGCACTGCGCGAAAAAGAGGTAAAGCCGGATTTCGACAGCGATTTTTGCAGCCACACCCTGAACAAATATAAGGGACTCGGAAAAACCCTGCGCCGAACCTTCGAAGCCATGCGTGATGAAAACAAGGTATTGAAGCGCCAGCCGGATGGCGAAAATCTCGATATCGATGCGCTGGTCAGCGCTCTCGCCGATGTCCGCAGCGGCATGGAATTATCCTCGCGCATCTACACCCATGCCCACCGCGCCGAGCGGAATATCGCAGTCATCTTCATGATCGATATGAGCGGTTCGACCCGCGGCTGGATCAATACCGCGCAACGCGAAGCGTTGATCCTGTTGTGCGAAGCCCTGCAATCGCTGGGCGACCGTTACGCCATTTACGGCTTTTCCGGCATGACCCGAAAACGCTGCGAACTGTACCGCATCAAAACCTTCGATGACCAGTACGATGACGAGATTCGCGCCCGCATCGCCGCCATCGAGGCGCAGGACTACACCCGCATGGGCGTCACCATTCGCCATCTGACTCATCTGTTTCGCGACGTGCAGGCACGCACCAAACTGTTGATCACCCTGTCAGATGGCAAACCGGACGATTACGACAGTTACCACGGTGAATACGGCATCGAAGACACCCGCATGTCGTTGTTCGAGGCACGGCTCGAAGGCATCCATCCGTTTTGCATTACCATCGATGAAGAAGCGCGTGACTATCTGCCGCATCTGTACGGTCATGCCAATTATGTAGTGATCGATGATGTCAACAAACTGCCCTACAAGATTTCGGATATTTATCGAAAGTTGACCACATAGTGAACCAGTAGAAAAACCGATCGGCCAACTGCTGTAGAATCAGCCCAAAAACAAGGGGATACACATGGAACGAGCGCTGTCACTCGATAAGAAATCCAGCTGGAAAAAGCTGCAAAACCATCAGGCCCGGCTGGCCAAAACCGATACTATCGAACTGTTTCGACAGAACCCGAAACGCTTCGATGAATTTTCCATCCAGCACCGGGAGATTCTGCTCGATTATTCAAAAAACCGGATCGACACACCCGCTTTCAAAGAACTGATCACACTGGCCGAAAATTGTCACTTGCGCGCATGGATGGATCAAATGCGCGCCGGTCATAACATCAATCACACCGAAAAACGCCCGGTATTTCACATTGCACTGCGCGCCCCGGCCGATCAGGAAATGATTACTGAAGGACGCAATGTAACGCCGGAGGTACACGCCGAACTGGATAAAATGGAACAATTCGTAAAAAGGATCCACAGTGGAGAATGGACCGGTTACAGTGGCCGCAAAATCACCCATGTCATCAATATCGGTATCGGCGGTTCGGATCTTGGCCCCTATCTGGCAACACAGTCACTGCGCCCCTACTGGCTGAATGAAGTTGAATTACATTTCGTATCCAATCTCGATGGCGCGCAACTGGCCCTGACGCTGGAAGGCATGAACCCGGAAACCACCCTGTTCATCATCGCCTCGAAATCCTTTTCCACGCTCGAAACCATTTACGAAGCCCAGACCGCCCGCGAATGGTTTCTCGAAACGGCGATCGAACACGAGCATATCCAGCAGCATTTCGTGGCGATCTCGAGTAATGTCGACAAGGCGACCGAGTTTGGCATCGCCCCCGACAACATCTTCCGCATGTGGGACTGGGTGGGCGGACGCTATTCGCTATGGTCGAGCATTGGCCTGTCGATTGCACTGTGCATCGGAATGGATCATTTCCGCCAGATTCTGGCTGGCGCGCACGATATGGACGAGCATTTTTTCAACAGCCGTTTCGAGCGCAATATTCCGGTGATACTCGCCCTGATCGGCATCTGGCACCGCAATTTCTGGGGCCATCACACCCAGGCCATCTTGCCTTACGACAGCCTGCTGCATCTGCTGCCGAGTTACCTGCAACAACTCGACATGGAGTCCAATGGCAAGAACCTGAAAAGAAACGGGGCCAGAGCGCATTACGACACTGGCCCGATTATCTGGGGTGAAACCGGTTCTAACGGCCAGCATGCCTTTTTCCAGTTTCTGCATCAGAGTGACACCATAGTGCCGGTCGATTTCATCGCCTCGATCAATACCCATTACCCGCTGCGCGATCATCAATCCTTACTGTTTTCCAACCTGATCGCCCAGTCGGAAGCCCTGATGAAGGGCCGCAATCTCGATGAAGTGCTGGAAAACCTGTCACCCGAAAGCCCGGATTATGACCACCAGCAATTGATCGCACGTTACCGCACCTTTCGCGGCAACACTCCGTCCAATACGCTGCTGATCGACAAGCTGACACCGTTCAACTTCGGCTCGCTGATCGCGATGTACGAGCACAAGGTATTCGTGCAAGGGGTGCTGTGGAATATCAATTCCTTCGATCAATGGGGTGTGGAACTGGGCAAGGAACTGGCCAGCAAACTGCAGCGAGATTTATTGCATGGCAAGCATGTGGAAGATCACGACCCGTCAACCACCGGGCTGCTGAAGCACTATATTGAGGTATCCGAAAAGCGCTAGGCTGAAGGCGGTTTCGCCTGTCCAGTACCGCTTATGAGTGTAAGCCGTTCAGTGGCAGTCAGTGGTATCATTGACCGCCGCCTTCCCTGGCATCAGCAAGTCTTGCGGAAAGACGGACACTATTCGCCGGTCAAATGATGATATTTTTCCATTAACTGGTCTTTGGTTTCAACATGGGACGGATCTAACGGAATACAATCGACCGGGCACACCTCGACACATTGCGAGGTTTCATAATGTCCGACGCATTCCGTACATTTGTCGGGGTCGATGACATAGATTTCATCACCCGGAGAAATCGCTTCGTTCGGGCATTCCGGTTCACATACGTCACAATTGATGCATTCATCAGTGATCATCAAGGCCATGGGGTAACTCCTGCGTTCAATATAAAATTCGGTTAGACCAGCGGCTATGATTGCTTCAGCGCCAGCTTGTCAGATAAACGGTTGTGAATTTCAGGGTGAATGAAATCCGACACATCTCCATCGAGCCGGGCGATTTCGCGCACCAGGCTGGA
>JANTFI010000162.1 GCA_024763505.1 Gammaproteobacteria bacterium | reverse complement strand
GACCTTGCCGCACGGGGCGACTCTGGATAGCCTTTCGTGCAAGGTGTACGACAATTCAGCCAATAACTCCCTGCAGGTTAAACTGACCCGGGTTCCGCTCAGTGGCTCCGGTTCGACTCAGGATGTCATCTTCACCAGTAATGTCAGTGCCACCATCGCCGCACCGCAGCAAATCACCGGTTCATTGTCTGACCCGGCCGCGACACTGGTGGAAAACAATGACTATGCCTACCAGCTGCAAATGATCTGGGAAAAAACCGATCTCGGCAGCAACTACCGAATCTACGGCTGTTCGGTGGGCTATACCTTTTAGGCGCAGTATTCAATAACCCGCCGCCAGCCCGCTGGACTGGCGCGGGTCGCTTGCGCCGCTCCAGCCATCGTCCATGCGCAAAATCGATTGTGTGCTACCCATCGCCCAGCGGCTGGCTTCGATCTTGTGCCCTTTTTCTTGCAGTATGTTCAGCGTATAGACACTGACCCCTTTCTCCACCGTGATGTGATCCGGTAGCCATTGATGATGGAAGCGCGACGCAGCCGTGGCTTCGGCGATATTCATTTTATGGTCAACCACATTGCTGATGATTTGCAGCGTGGTGGTGATGATGCGTGAACCGCCGGGGCTGCCGGTGACCAGCATCACTTCGTCGCTATCCGGAGAAAATACCAGCGTCGGGCTCATCGAACTGAGCGGACGCTTGCGCGCTTCGACCGCGTTGGCGTCACCACCGATCAAGCCATAGGCATTGGCGACGCCGGGCTTGGCGCTGAAGTCATCCATTTCATTATTCAGCAATACGCCGGTGCCATCCGCCATGATGCCGGAGCCATAACTGAAATTCAGTGTGTAGGTATTGCTGACCGCATTGCCGTCCCGATCGACTACCGAAAAATGCGTGGTCTGCGGGCTTTCATGCGGCAGCTTCAGGCCGGGCTTGATGTCGCGGCTGTCGCTGGCCTTGCCCGGATCGATTTGTGCGGCCAGCTTTTGGGCGTAGGCCTTGTCGGTGAGCGCGGCGACCGGCACATCGACAAAATCGGGGTCGCCCAGATATTCGCTGCGGTCGGCGTAGGCGCGGCGCATCGCTTCGGCCATGACGTGCATCGTAGCCGCGCTGTTGTGGCCGGATTTGGCAATGTCAAAGTTTTCCATGATGTTGAGAATCTCGACGATATGGGTGCCGCCGGAAGACGGTGGTGGCATCGACGCGATGCGGTAGCCGCGGTAGCTTCCACTCACCGGTTTGCGCCATTGCGTGCGGTAGTTCGCCAGATCTTCCAGTCGCATCGAACCACCCGCGGCATTGACGGAATCGACGATCTTTTGCGCGATGTCGCCGCGGTAAAAACCATCCGCACCGCGTCTGGCAATGGTCTGCAGGGTACGTGCGAGGTCGGGCTGGCGCAAGGTTTCGCCGACTTGATAGGCACTGCCATCGGTGTGGTAAAACACCTTCGCCGCCGCGCCGAAGCGCGTCAGCCGTTTTTGTGCGCCCTGCAGCGAGCGGGCCAGGTCGCGATCGACGACAAAGCCTTGTTCGGCCAGCTCGATGGCGCGGCGCATGACACGCGACAGGGGCAGGCTGCCGTATCGCTGCTGCGCCTCGACCAGCCCCATCACGGTGCCGGGCACGCCGACCGCCAGCCCGTGAAAGCGCGAGCGGTTTTTATCGACCGAGCCATCGGTATTCAGATACATGTCACGATGCGCGGCGGCCGGGGCCATTTCGCGGTAATCCAGTGCCAGCGTTTTATTTTCTCTGGCAAGATGCACCAGCATGAAACCGCCACCGCCGAGATTGCCCGCGCGCGGCAGGGTCACTGCCAGCGTGAAGCCGACCGCGACCGCGGCATCCACCGCATTGCCACCGGCTTGCAGGATCTCCAGCCCGGCCTGACTGGCGAGGCGCTGCTGCGATACCACCATCGCATTTTTCGCCCACACCGGTTGGGCAATTGCGGCATAATTCTGAATCGGCGGGGTGGCGGCGAACAGCGGCAGGCTGGTCGTGACCAGTGCGCCCGCCAGCAGCAAACCAGCGGCCTTGAGCAAACGGTGAACCAGATGACAATGGATAACAGACATGGCGAAGAGCTTCCGGCAACGACAACAGGCGGACATTATTCCATGAATTTCCCGCTGCGTGTAAGCGGGTGTGCAAAGCCATGAAAAAAACCGGATTGATCTTGCTGCCGGGTCTGGTGCTGGCGGTGTCACTCAGCGGTTGCGCCGACCTCGGTTATTATCTGCACAGCGCGCGCGGGCAATGGTCGATCATGCAGCAGACGCGCGACATCGATGAAGTCATTGCCGACCCGTCCAGCGATCCACGCCTGCGCGAAAAACTGCAACAGGTGCAACAGATTCGCCGCTTTGCCTTCGAGCAACTGGCGCTGCCGCGCTCCGACAGCTACCGCGAATACGCCGATCTGGGTCGCCCTTATGTGTTGAAAAACCTGTTCGCGGCGGATGAGTTTTCCATCCAGTTGCAGCGCTGGTGTTATCCGCTGGTCGGGTGCGCCGGCTATCGCGGTTTCTTCGATCTGGATCGCCTGCAAGAATTCGAGTCCGATCTGCAAGCGCAGGGCAAGGACTTCTACATCGCCAATGTATCGGCTTATTCTACGCTCGGCTGGTTCGATGATCCGGTGCTCAATACCTTTATTTTTTGGCCGGACTATCGGCTGGCCGGGCTGATCTTTCATGAGCTGGCACACCAGCGGCTGTATATCGATGACGATACCCGTTTCAATGAATCCTTCGCCTCGGCGGTGCAACAGGCGGGAGTGGAACGATGGCTGAAGACGCAAGGTGAAATGGAGCGGCTGGCGCGTTACCGGCATTATCTCAACAACCGGGCGCAAGTGATTGCCTTGATCGAACAGGCGCGCGAGGATTTATCCCGTTTGTATCAGCAAGCGCTGGCGCCTGCCGTCAAGCGTCAGCGAAAACAGCAGCGACTCACGCGATTGCGCGAACAGTACCAGGAGATGACGGCCGGGTTCACCGGCCCGGATGGCTTTGCGCGCTGGTTTTCCGGCCCACTAAACAATGCCAAGCTGGCCTCGGTATCGACCTACTACGCGCAAGTGCAGCAGTTTCGGCAAGTGCTGGAATGCCTGAATGGCGATTTCGATGCGTTTTATCGTCAGGTGGAAATTGTCGGTGCATTACCGGCAGAGAATCGTGCCCGAAGCTTCAAGCAGACGAGGCTATCGCTATGTGAAGCGGCGGACATTGCCAAAGCCTCAATCCGCTGAGTAACCTTGCTAGTCGCCTAAAAGCGATAATTTATTGAAACCCTGGCAGCAGGAAAAAATACACTCGTGCTATTGCCCCCGTTATAATCTTCAGCGGTTATTCTGACCCCGGCTGAACCCTCTACGCTGATATCTTCACCAATATATTTTTCAACGCCATAGCGAAGATTCAAGTTGTAAATATCTCTGTCACTGGTCGTGTCATTATTGATACTGATATATTCGATTGACGAATCGATGAATTTGTTGGTGTCAGCAATTTCAGTGTAAGCACGATAGCCCGCTTCCACCCCGAATACACTGTTCAAATCACTGACATTGCCATCTGAATTGGTATAGAAATAAGACCCGCCAAAAAACATACCGCTTTCATTCTTCTTCAAGTTTTTAAATTGTATACCGGTATTCGAAAAGCCTACCGACCAGTTTTTTTCGTCAGCAAATGAAGGCAGGGTTGAGGTGGCGATCAGTATCAGTGCTATGGGGAAAATCGTTTTCATTAGAACTCCTTGTATGTAGGGATTGTTTGAGCCGCTGATTGTACCAGAATATCCAGACTAATCTGGCCGGATTTGCTTTATATCTGGCGCTGTATTTTGTTCAGATAAGCTGCCTTCATCGCTTGCTCGAATTCATCATTGTCGGCATATTCGAAACCGAACACCGGTTGCCAGAAGCGCCGGTTTTCCATGCACAGGTAAAAGAAGACCGATTCCCGCCACGCCGCCGGAAATGCCCGGTACACCGTTCGGAACAAATCCAGCTTGATGTCATCGGGGTAGGAGAGTTTGCCATCGGCATCGACCAGCGGCATCTTCAGAATCTGGCTGGGAATACCCTTGTTGCGTATCTCGCGCATCACCGGTTTGATGTAGGTCAGCGTACCCATCGACACCAGTGCGACCTGCTCGGGCGCAAACATCGCGCCCAGTTGTTCGACGATGGCGGGGTAATCTTCGCGCCAGCCTTCATATTGAATGATCGGATGGAAATGAAAGCCGACCGTAAAGCCTGCATCGGCCACCTTGCGTGCGGCCGCCAGTCGTTTTTCGAGCGACGCGGTGCCATGCTCTTCGTGCAGAATCATCGTCGGCGTATTCAGTGACCAGGTGCACAGGATGTTTTTCGGAGCATCGGCGCGCAGCAGGTGATTGACATTGGCCGACTTGGTTTTCAGTTCCAGAATCACATTCGGGTTTTCGCGCGCGAATTCGATCACGGCATCGAGCACGCCGTGGCTGTTACCCCACATCAGCGAATCAGAGGATTGACCGGTGCCGATGTGATAGGTTTTTTGCGGATCCAGTTCGAGCTGGCGCAACTTGTCGGCAAAGCCGCGATCGAAGTGGATTTGCTTGCCGTCGAAGAATGACTGGATGCTGCAATAGCTGCAGCCATAGCCACAGTTGTCGACGGCGTCCAGCGTTTGCAGATTGCAGCACAAGGTGCGCGGCGAAGCGACCGGGCAACGGCCGAGGCCGAGGCTGGGTTTATCGATGGCGCAGGGCTCGGCGGCGGCCGAGATTTTGCTCGCGGCGCTGTCATCCGGATATCGGTTGGGCTGATCGCGGCGTTGCGTCCATTGCTCGCGCAACTGTCGCAGGGCTTGTTGCTTGCGCGCCTTGCCCTGCGCCTTGCTGCTTGATAAATCCGGCCACAGCTGCGCCAGCGGCGGTTCGCCCCACATTTGAAAATCGAGCGCGATTTCGCTGAGCTGGCGGCAATCCTGCATCGAGAATTTGAGCGCCTCGGCCTGTTGTAACAGAAAATCGCGTGTGGCCGGTTCCAGCAGCTTGAAGAAAGGTTGTTGTTGCAAATGACTGACAGAAGACATGATGAACGCTGCAAAGAATTGAATGGCTCAGAATCGCACATTGTAAGCGATTGCGCGAGCTTACAATCATGCTGGCGAAAAGGGTATAGTGAGGCATGGATTTGATCGAGTATTTTTCACCGCAACCCGCGCCGGATGAATTACCGCAGCGCATGCCGAGCCCGTTTGCCAGTCGCCCGCATGCGCTGGCACGGCGCGCCAGCGAAGCCCTGCAACAGCGGCTTTCGCAAGCACCGCGCTGGCAGACATTGTTGCAGCAGCCGGGCGGTGGCAAGATGTTTGGCGTACTGGTGGTGCAGGACGAACGCGGATGGGTCGGTTTTCTCAGTGCCTTTTCCGGCATGCTGGACCAGCGCTGGCAACAGCCGGGTTTCGTGCCGCCGGTGTTCAATGAGGCGAGGCGGCATGGGCTGATGCACGATGGCGAGTCGAAATTACTATCGCTGGCAGCGCAGATTCAAACCCTGCAGCAACACCCGCAGCGGCTGGCATCCATCGAGCGCTTACGCGATGCCGAACAGCAGGCCGAGCAATCTCTGGCGGCTGAAAAGCAGAAAATGCTGGCCAACAAGGCCGACCGACAGCGGCAGCGCGAACAGGCCGATGCCAA
>JANTFI010000161.1 GCA_024763505.1 Gammaproteobacteria bacterium | reverse complement strand
AGTGAGGCATTTTTACCGCCCACCACAGGGACATCGTCCATGCCCAGATGTTGCAAACCGATAACCCATTGATGCTCGGTAGTGGTGTGATTCGCAGTCATAATTTCTAGCTACTTTCAATTGAGACGTTTTGAATGCTAACCTAGAAACCCGACACCGCTTAGATGTAGTTTTAATAACTTTATGAACGATCAATCGAAGTCTCATTTACGTCATGTCTATTTTTTGTCCAACCGCACCGCGATCACCGCTGAAACTCTGGGGCATAGTTTGCTGGCCCAGTTTCCGGACACTTCTTTCACTTCTGTCACCATCCCGTTTGTCGACAGCGAGGCCAAAGCCGAAAAAATAGTTGAACGCATCGCACTGTCGCAACAGCAAACCGGGTTGAAGCCGATCGTGATCTCGACCATGGCTGATGAGAAAATCAGTGCCATTATCCAGCGTTCGGAAGCCTTGATTATCGACCCGTTTGAGAAATTTCTACCGGATCTGGAAAGCCTGTTGCACGCGCATTCGATACATGAATCCGGACAATCCCATAGGATCAGTAATCCTTCATTGTATGAATCGCGCATTGCCGCGATCGATTTCTCGATGGTGCATGACGATGGCTCGACCACCAAACAATATGACAAGGCCGATATCATCGTGATCGGCGTATCACGTAGTGGAAAAACGCCAACCTGCCTGTATCTGGCCCTGCAATTCGGACTTAAGGCGGCGAATTACCCGATCACAGAGGAAGATATGGAAAGTGAGCAATTGCCCCAGACCATTCGCCCGTTTCGCAAGAAGTTGTTTGGTTTGACCACCAACCCGGAACGGCTGGCGCATATTCGAGAAGAGCGTCGACCTAACAGCCGATACGCGAAGCTGGAGCAATGCAAATTCGAAATTCGTGCAGTCGAGCAAATGTATCAGCAATACCAGATCCCATATATCAATACAGCCACTATGTCGATTGAGGAAATCGCTACCAAGGTGGTGCAGGTATCAGGATTGCATCGGTTGAACCGACCGGATATTTCGAGCCTGGGAGCGGGGTTGAATCCACAGTAAGGGTGGATTCAACCCGTCCGATTACATTTTACCAACGACTGCCGAGGCAAATTCGGACGTGCTGAGTTCGGTGGCATTGTCCGCATTGCGCGCCAGGTCATAGGTCACCTGACCGGCGGAAATGGCGCCTTCCATCCCCTTGATGATCAAGTCGGCCGCTTCCGTCCAGCCCATGTAGCGCAGCATCATCTCAGCAGAAAGAATCAGCGAACCGGGGTTGACCTTGTTCAGGCCGGCATATTTTGGTGCCGTGCCATGCGTCGCTTCGAAAACACCGACGGTATCGGCGATGTTGGCGCCCGGCGCGATTCCGATACCGCCAACCTGGGCCGCCAGAGCGTCAGAGATATAGTCACCGTTGAGGTTAAGCGTGGCAATCACGTCGTACTCGGTCGGACGTAGCAGAATCTGCTGCAGAAAATTATCGGCTATGACATCCTTCACGGCAATGGTCTTGCCGGTTTTCGGGTTTTTGAATTCACACCAGGGTCCGTCACCGATGACGGTCGCGCCGTATTCCTGTTGAGCCAGTTCATAACCCCAATTACGAAAGGCACCTTCGGTGAATTTCATGATGTTGCCCTTGTGCACCAGCGTGACCGAATCGCGGTCATTATCTACAGCATATTGCATTGCCTTGCGAATCAAACGCTTGGAGCCTTCGCTCGACACTGGCTTGACGCCGATGCCGGAAGTCTCGGGGAAACGGATGTTGCTAACGTTCATTTCTTCAGTCAGGAACTGGATCATCTTGCGCACTTCTTCAGAACCGGATTCCCACTCGATTCCGGCGTAGATATCTTCCGTATTTTCCCGGTGAATCACCATTTCCGTATCTTGCGGACGCTTCAGCGGCGTTTCGATCCCCGGGAAATACCGTACCGGTCGCACACAGGCATACAGGTCGAGTTGCTGGCGGATAGCGACATTCAGCGAGCGCATACCGCCGCCAATTGGTGTCGTCAGAGGCCCCTTGATGGAAACGATAAATTTTTCCATCGCGTCCAGGCTTTCCTGCGGAAGCCACTCGTTTTCACCATAGGTTTGCGTTGCTTTTTCGCCGGCAAAAATTTCCATCCAGTGAATTTTCCGGTCACCGGCATACGCCTTATCCACTGCTGCATTGACCACGTCATGCATGGCGGGTGTAATATCCGAACCGATGCCATCGCCTTCGATAAAAGGAATAATCGGTTGATCGGGAACGTTCAGGCTATTGTCGGCGTTGGCCGTAATCGGTTGGCCGCCGGAAGGGACGGAAATATGCTGGTAAGTCATGAATGGCCTCTGACATCTCGCTTTGAAAGGATGAGATTATCCGGCAAAAAGAGGTGAGACGCAAAAAACTATCGGGAGACGGGCTCCCGGTAGTTTTCCAGAAAGATGTCAGATATTAATTGTTGATGGAGCGGATCTTGTGAGCTTGCAAGCCTTTGGGGCCTTCATCGATTTCAAATTCGATTTTTTGCCCGGAAGTGAGCTTTTTATAGCCTTCCATTTCAATTGCAGAAAAATGAACAAAGATATCCTCTTCTTCGTTCTCGTCAGAATTACAGAAACCGTAACCCTTCGTGTTACTGAACCATTTCACTGTACCTGTGGGCATAACCTTTACCTCAATGTCTTACCTGTCTACCCAGCTGCCAACCGGGAAACTGTTCCAGAAAAATTATTATTTTTGTTGCGTTCAAATCAAGAATGCCGGACATGATTCGAAAGAAATTGTAAACTATTTCAGAGCCTAATAAACAACATAGCTGATGAAAATTAACAAATAATGAATTTTTTACACAAACTTGTGACCGGTTATATTGAATTTTTTAACGCAGGTTATATGTAACAGGGTGAACCCTCTGACCAGTCAGGAAACGAACGTAGTGCTATGACAGAACGACATGACGATGACGACACGCTATTGCTACAAAAGGCAAAGCCCAAATTCAAAAAACCGCCTTTGTTCAAGGTGGTACTATTGAATGATGATTACACGCCAATGGAGTTTGTCGTCCACATTCTTGAAAGCATTTTTAATCATGATCGCGAAAAAGCGACCCAGATCATGCTGCATGTTCACAAGTTGGGCAAAGGTGTGTGCGGAGTTTTTACCCGTGATATCGCAGAAACCAAGGTTACCCAGGTGAATAATTATGCCCGTGAAAACAAACATCCGCTGATGTGCGAAATGGAACGCGTATAGTTTCAAACAGTCAAATCTAATACCGTGATACATGACTGAGCAGGTGAAATAAACAGGAGAGAGGTCTATAGTTAAGAAAATTAACCAGACACATGATTATGCTGAATAAAGAACTTGAATTATCCCTCAATCAAGCTTTTCTCGAAGCCAAGGAAAAGCGCCACGAGTTCATAACCGTGGAACATATCTTGCTGATGCTGACCGAGAATGCATCAGCTATCGCCGTGCTCCAGGCTTGTGGTGCTGACATCAAAAAACTTCACGCCGATCTGGTTCGTTTTGTCGATGAAAACACACCGATCTTGAATGAGGGTGATGACCGTGATACTCAGCCAACACTGGGCTTTCAGCGAGTCCTGCAGCGTGCATTGTTTCATGTGCAATCTTCAGGTCAGGGCGAAGTATCCGGCGCTAATGTGCTGGTTGCCATTTTCTCTGAGCAGGATTCACATGCTGTCTTTTTACTACATTCTCAGGATATAGAACGGCTGGATGTCACCAATTATCTGTCGCATGGCATTTCGCGAATTGAGGATGATGTTCAGGAAGAACCTTATTCAGCCGAATCGGACAGTATTACCGAAGAGCCAGCGAAAGAAAAACCTCTCGAGACCTTTGCCAGCAATTTGAATGAACAGGCATTGGCTGGAACTATTGACCCACTGGTCGGCCGTGAAGAAGAAGTTGAACGTGTAGTGCAAACCTTGTGTCGTCGACGTAAAAACAACCCGCTGCTGGTGGGTGAAGCCGGGGTGGGCAAGACCGCCATTGCAGAAGGGCTGGCCCGCCGCATTACAGAGGAATCAGTACCCGATATTCTGTTGGACGCCACGATCTATTCGCTCGATCTGGGAGCACTGGTGGCTGGAACCAAATATCGCGGGGACTTCGAAAAACGTCTCAAGGCTGTGATTAAGCAAATCAAGGAAGAGCCTCACGCAATTCTGTTTATCGATGAAATCCATACCATCATTGGCGCCGGTTCCGCCTCCGGCGGAGTAATGGATGCCTCCAATTTGATCAAGCCGGTGCTGGCCAGTGGTGAAATGAAATGTATTGGTTCGACTACTTATCAGGAATACCGGGGAGTCTTTGAAAAAGATCGCGCGTTAGCGCGACGCTTCCAGAAAATCGATGTCCCTGAGCCCAGCATCGATGAAACCTTCCAGATCCTGAAAGGATTGAAATCCCGGTTCGAAGAACACCATCAAGTCAAATATACCCTGCAGGCATTGAAAAAAGCTTCCGAATTATCCGCCCGCTATATCAACGATCGACACTTGCCTGACAAGGCGATTGATGTCATCGATGAGGCCGGCGCCAAACGCCGCATCTTGCCCGAGAAGCAACGCAAGAAAACCATAGGAACCCAGGAGATCGAGCAAATCGTTTCCCGTATTGCGCGCATTCCTTCTTCAACCGTAAATACTTCGGATATGGATATGCTGAAAAACCTCGGCAAGAACCTGTCGCGGGTTGTATTTGGACAAGATAACGCTATCGAAGCGCTGGATGCCTCAATCAAAATGTCACGATCCGGACTCGGTCGAGAATCCAAGCCAGTTGGCTCTTTTCTTTTCGCCGGTCCGACAGGCGTCGGCAAGACCGAAGTGTGCAAACAGTTGGCACAAATCATGGGCATCGAATTGATCCGCTTCGATATGTCTGAATACATGGAACGCCATACCGTATCCCGATTGATTGGCGCTCCTCCCGGGTATGTCGGCTATGACCAGGGTGGTTTATTGACCGAAGAAGTGTTGAAACACCCGTATTCGGTCGTGCTACTAGACGAAATCGAAAAAGCTCACCCGGATGTCTTCAATCTGCTGTTGCAGGTGATGGATAACGGCACCTTGACAGATAATAATGGACGCAAAGCCGATTTTCGCAATGTCATCTTGGTTATGACCACCAATGCAGGCGCTGAGTTGATCAGTCGCAGCAGCATGGGTTTCACCACACAAGATCACAGCAGCGATGCGGCGGAAGCGATTAAAAAGGTATTTACTCCCGAGTTCCGCAACCGGCTGGATGCCACCATCCATTTCTCGGCGCTGGACAGCAAGGTAATCTTGAATGTGGTGGATAAATTTCTGATCGAACTGGAAGCCCAACTCGAAGCGAAAAAGGTCACCCTGCAAATTTCAGACAAGGCGCGTCGTTATCTGGCAGAAAGAGGTTATGACCCGAAAATGGGTGCACGACCAATGGCGCGAGTGATTCAGGATGAAATCAAACAGATTCTGGCCAACGAACTTTTATTTGGTGATCTGTCTTCAGGTGGTGGTAGCGTCAAGGTCGACGTGAAAGGAAATAAACTGGTGTGCAAGTCTTCACCGGCTCAACGCGAGAAAGCCAAGGCCTGATCAGGCACGGTTACACGTTCGGCAGCAGCCGGATTGGTTCGAAGTAATTCCTAGCGTTCGCGAAAAGTGATGCGACCCTTGCTCAGGTCATAAGGTGTTA
>JANTFI010000160.1 GCA_024763505.1 Gammaproteobacteria bacterium | reverse complement strand
ATTATCCGAGAAAGGAGGATAACCCCATGGCCGAAGGTTCCGTAGCGCCGAAAGAGCGCGTCAATATCGTTTACAAGTCGAATACCGGCGACCAGGCAGAAGATGTCGAGTTGCCACTCAAGCTGTTGATGCTCGGTGATTTCACCGGCAAGTACAGTGAAGAACCGGTGGAAGACCGCGAGCCGGTCAATATCAACAAGGATAACTTCAACGATGTCATGGCCAGCATGAACCTGTCGGTTGATTTGTCGGTGAAAGATACCTTGTCTGAAAAAGATGACGATGAAATGTCGGTGCACCTCGAATTCAAATCGATGAATGACATGGGGCCGGACAGCATCGCCGCACAGGTGCCCGAACTCAACAGCATGCTGGAAATGCGCCGTGCGCTGCTGGCGCTGAAAGGCCCGCTTGGCAATGTGCCGGCGTTTCGCAAAACTATCCAGAAGATACTCAACGATGACGAGTCGCGTGCCGTCATCATGCAAGAGCTGGGCATAGACGACAAGGCGGAGGATTAAACATGACTGAACCAACTCAACAGGCACAAGACGAAGCCCAGGCAGTCGGTGGATCACTGCTCGATGAAATCATGCAGCAAACCCGGCTCAAGCCGGAAGATGATGGTTACGAAACGGCAAAAAAAGGGGTCGAAGCCTTTATTGGTGACTTGCTTACGCCGTCGCGCAAGGGCGAAAAAGTCGAACAGAAAGTTGTCGATAAGATGATCGAAGAAATCGATACACGTATCAGCGCCCAGGTTGATGAAATTATGCATCAGCCCGAATTCCAGAAACTCGAATCCGCCTGGCGCGGCGTCAAGATGGTGGTCGATCGCAGTGACTTCCGTGAAAATATCCGCATGGAAATGCTTAGTGTCAGCAAGGAAGAAATGATGGAAGATTTTGAGGATGCGCCCGATATCACCAAATCCGGCCTGTACAAGCATGTCTACTCGGCCGAATACGGCCAGTTCGGTGGCAAGCCGTATGGCTCGATTATTTCCGATTACCAGTTCGGCCCGGGCGCACAGGATGTGGCGTTGCTGTCGAAGCTGTCCAGTGTCAGCGCGATGTCGCACGCGCCGTTTATTGCCGGTGCCGGCGCAGAATTCTTTGGCCTCGACAGCTTCGAGGGCATGCCTAATCTGAAAGACCTCGAATCCATCTTCGAAGGGCCGCAGTATGCCAAGTGGCAGTCTTTCCGCGAATCGGATGACTCGCGCAATGTCGGTCTGGCTCTGCCCCGTTTTCTGCTGCGCCAGCCCTACGGCCCGGAAAACAAAACCAAATCTTTCGATTATTCAGAGAATGTCGAAGGCTCGAAAGAAAATTTTCTGTGGGGTAATGCCTCCTACGCTTTCGCCACCAACCTGACCCGCAGCTATGCCAAGTATCGCTGGACGCCGAATATCATCGGTCCGCAAAGCGGTGGCATGGTGGAAGATTTGCCGATTCATCAATACACCGAAAATGGTGAAATCAAACATATGCCTCCGGTGGAAGTCACACTGTCGGACCGGCGTGAATTTGAACTCTCCGAGCAGGGGTTCATGGGGTTGACTGTGCGCAAGGGCAGTGACAATGCCACCTTTTTCTCGGCCAATTCACCGCAAAAACCCAAATTCTTTGGCAACGACCCGGAAGCCAAGCAGGCAGAAACCAATTACAAACTCGGCACTGAATTACCGTATCTGTATGTGGTCAACCGGCTGGCGCATTACATCAAGGTATTGCAGCGAGAAAATATCGGTAGCTGGAAAACCCGCAGCGAGCTGGAAAACGAATTGCAAACCTGGATCCGCCAGTACGTCGCCGATCAGGATAATCCACCGGCCGCCGTTCGCAGCAAACGTCCACTACGCGAAGCGAAAATCACAGTGACTGAAGATCCGGGTAATCCGGGCTGGTTCCGTGTCGATATGTCGGTGCGCCCGCATTTCAAATACATGGGTTCGAGCTTCACCTTGTCGCTGGCTGGCAAGCTGGATAAATCCTGAGAGATTAAGGGAAAACCATGCGAGTCAACCTGCAAGGCTTGATCGAACGACTCGACTCGTACTGCACGCGCAGTCTGGAAGCGGCCTCGGGCCTGTGCGTATCGCGCTCGCATTACGAAGTGTCGGTCGAGCATATGCTGTTGCAGTTGCTGGAAGATCCGCAAGCCGATGCCTGTCTGCTGCTGCAGCATTTCGAGATTGATCCGGCGGACTGGAAGCAGCACATCCAGCAAACGCTGGAAGGCTTGAAAAACGGTAACCCCGGTCGGCCGGTATTCGCCGACACGTTGCTCAACTGGCTGGAAGAATCGTGGATTTTATCGTCGGTACAATTATCGCATGGCGCGATCCGCTCCGGCGCGATGATGGCGGCACTGGCGGATAACCCGCTGCGTTACGGGGTCAATCAATTACCGCAGATCGAACGCATCACGCTGGATGAAATCAGCAAGCATTTCGATAGTTTGCTGACCGTCTCCAGCGAGCAATCTGCTGCAGCGCCCGCTGCCTCGACAGCCCCCGGCGGCAGTGGCGAATCGGCGCTGAAACAATTCACCAGCAACTTCACCGAGAAAGCACGCAATGGCGAAATCGACCCGGTGCTCGGGCGCGATCGCGAAATCCGCCAGATGATCGATATCCTCGGGCGGCGGCGCAAGAATAATCCGATCGCGGTCGGCGATGCCGGGGTTGGCAAGACAGCAGTCATCGAAGGATTGGCGCTCAAGGTAGCGCAGGGCGATGTGCCGGAAATTATCCAGAATGTCGATATCATTGAACTCGATCTCGGCCTGCTGCAGGCCGGTGCCAGCGTCAAGGGGGAATTCGAAAAACGTCTGACCGCCGTGATCAATGAAATCAAGGCTTCGGAAAAACCGATTATCCTGTTCATCGATGAAGCACACACGCTGATCGGCGCCGGTGGCGCGGCTGGAACCGGCGACGCCGCCAATTTGCTCAAACCGGCACTGGCGCGCGGCGAGTTGAAAACCATTGCCGCCACCACCTGGAGTGAATACAAGAAATACTTCGAAAAAGATCCGGCGCTGGCGCGGCGTTTTCAATTGGTCAAGCTGGATGAACCGTCGGTGGAGAACACTGCCGTCATTCTGCGCGGCTTGCGCCCGGTGTATGAAAAAGCCCATTCGGTGTACATCCGCGATGAAGCGGTGGAAACCGCCGCCGCCTTGTCGGCGCGCTATATCACTGGTCGACAGTTGCCGGACAAGGCGGTCGATGTGCTCGACACCGCGTGCTCTCGGGTCAACATCAGCCTCACCACCAAGCCGGCCGAAATCGAAGACCTGGAACGAGACACCCAGATCAGTGAGCGTGAAATGCAGGCGCTCAAGCGCGATGTGGAAACCGGCCGCTCCGCCAAAACCGAACGCCTGCAGGAATTGCAGCAGCGCATCGCCGACAATGAAAGCCGGATCAAGCAAATGAATGCCGACTGGCAGCAGCAGAAAGGACTGGTTGACAAGGTAATCGAGCTGCGCGCGAATGCCAGCGATGGAGAGCCGTCTGAAGAATTGAACGCTGCTATCGAAGCGTTGCAAGCCTTCCAGCAGGATCACCCGCCGATTGTCTACGAAGTGACTTCAGAAGTGGTCGCTGATGTGGTGTCCGACTGGACCGGCGTGCCGGTCGGCAATATCGTCAAGGATGAAGCCGACAGTCTGTTGACCTTCAATGCCAAACTGAAAGACTGGGTCAAGGGTCAGGATCACGCCATCGATATCATCGATTCGATCATCCGCACCGCCAAGGCCGGGCTGCAAAATCCCGACCAGCCGCACGGCGTATTTCTGTTTGTCGGGCCCAGCGGTGTCGGCAAAACCGAGATGGCGCTCGGCGTGGCCAATCTGATGTTTGGCGGCGAGCAATTCATGACCACCATCAATATGTCGGAATACCAGGAAAAGCACACGGTGTCGCGGTTGGTTGGTTCTCCGGCCGGCTATGTCGGTTATGGCGAAGGCGGCGTGCTATCGGAAGCGGTGCGCCAGCGACCTTACTCGGTGGTGTTGCTGGATGAAGTCGAAAAAGCCGACCTCGAAGTAATGAATCTGTTTTATCAAGTGTTCGATAAAGGCACCTTGTCGGATGGCGAAGGCCGTCTGATCGATTTCAAGAACACCATCATGTTCCTGACCTCGAATCTGGCATCGGCGACCATCATGGAAATGTGCGAGCACGACCCGATGCCGAGCATGGAGGAATTGACCGAAGCGATTCGCGGCCAGTTGCAGGCACATTTCAAACCGGCGCTTCTTGCGCGCATGACGATCATCCCGTTCTTTCCGCTCAAGGGCGAAGTGCTGAAGGGAATCGTCGAACTGAAGTTGAAAAAGGTATCAAAGCGGCTGCAACAAAACCAGGCGCTGAATTTTAATTACGACGATTCCGTGGTCGACCAGATCGCCGCGCGCTGCACCGATATTGAATCGGGCGCGCGAAATATCGACCATATCGTCAACCGGACTTTACTCCCCCTGATATCGACCGAAATTCTGAATCATATCGGGGATGAAAGTGATTACTCAAACCTGAATTTGAGCATCAATCAGGACGGGGAATTTGCAGTTGACCTGTCATGAAGAAACCACGCCTGCTTTGCAGGCATCAATAAAATGTAAATCAGGAGCAAAACCATGCCAATTCCAGCTTATATGACCGTTGAAGGCGTCACCCAGGGCGTCATTACCGAAGGTGCGTTGTCCGAAGACAGCGTCGGCAACCTGTATCAGGAAGGACACGACGATTCCTTTATGGTGCAGGCGTTCGAACACAACATCGTGATTCCGCGTGACGCGCAAAGCGGCCAGCCATCCGGCACCCGCATCCACATGCCACTGAAGGTCACCAAGGTTTTCGACAAGTCATCGCCGTTGCTGTATCAAGCGCTGGTCACCGGCGAAAGTCTGACCTGCACGATCGAGTGGTATCGAACGTCTTCCGAAGGCACTCACGAACATTATTTCACGCAGGAAATCGAAGGCGCCTCAGTGGTCGATATCCGCTCCTGGATGCCGAATTGTCAGGACCCGAACAATGGCCATTTTACCCATCTCGAAGAAGTATCGTTCAGTTACAGCACCATCACCTGGACGCATGAAATTGCCGGTACCGAGGGCAACGATGACTGGCGCGTGAGCAAGAGTGCATAACGAATTGATCTGTGGGTAGCCGTAAAGGCTGCCTGCAGCGATTCCACAATAATGATGAAGAAGAAAAATTTTTTAACGGGGTTGCTGGCTATTTTTTTGCTGGCATCCTGCGCCACCGAGCCGACCGAATTAACGGTGGCGGAAGAAGAGTGGGTGTATGAAATTCGTGCCATCAATCTGGTGGCGAAGGCATCGACCGATCTCAATACCGTGCGTGGGCGACCGCATTCGCTGGCGCTGGGTATCTTCCAGATGAATGACCCGAATACCTTTCGCGGCCTGTCGGTGTCTCAGGCCGGTGCGATCGAGCTACTGCAAAAGGGCCAGATCGATGACAGTATCGTCAATTTTCAGTTGATCAACCTGCGTCCCGGAGAGCAGAAAAAGGTTTCGATCAATCGCGCGCAAACGGCCAAGTATATTGGGGTCATAGCGGGTTATTTCAAACTCAATCCGAAAACTGATGTGCAGATTTTTCCGATTCCGCTGCGCCCGATCAAGCGCGGTGTGGTAGAAAAGGCACTGGCGCTGGCTTCGTTGATCAGTGATGAAGCCAAGGCCATACCGGGCAAGCTGAATCTGTTTGTCGATCTCGGGCGCACCGGCTCGAAGCAGATTATCTCGATCGAGGATGACATCGTC
>JANTFI010000159.1 GCA_024763505.1 Gammaproteobacteria bacterium | reverse complement strand
CTTTTAGTCGCCAATCGCCGAAGTCGAAACGGCCTGTTACCCGGGCACCTTTGCGTCGCCCCGGTGCAGTAGGGGCCGATCATTCGTCGGCTGCGGCGCGTGTCTCGACTTTGGCGACGAATGGGTCAGGTCGACCCGGCTTTCGATTCACCAAAGCGTCTCATCACGCTTTGGTCGATCAGTCAGAGAATGAGCTGTTGTACAATTACGAGCAAACCGTTAAATCTGCTTTCGATGGCGTGGTGCCGGTGCTCAGGGAAATCTCAGCCTTGCAACATGAGCCGGATTTTGTAAGCCGGGCGCAACAAATGGCGGATCAGAAATTCGGTTTTCAACTGCCGCAAGCCGTTCTGGAAGATGCCTGGGTGGATCAACTGGATATGAAGCGGTTGTTTGCCTGGTGTATCTTCCAGACCTACAAGCGTTACAGTGACGATTTTTTTGCCAATGACCCGCTGGATAATCATCAGTCGGAAGGGTTTGAATCCTTCCTGCAGGACTGTGGTTTTCACACCATTGATATTACGCCCTGTTCGGATGGCCGGTTAGCCCATTTCATTCGCTATGTTTTGCGCTTGCCGCATCACTCGGTACGACGTAAATCCTATGCCGGTGCCATGTTTGATGTTGAAAACAATGTGCAAAAATGGGTTGAAACCGAGATGCTTCGCTTTCGCGAAAGCAAGCCGAATCCGGCTGATGAGCCGACCCGCTATTTGAAAGTGGTTGCATACCATTACAGTTCAGTTGATCCGGATCATGAAGGCTGTGCTGCACATGGTTCAGATACAGCGCTGGCGGCCAAATCCGGCCTCGAACGCCTGACCGAATTCAAACATGCGATAGAAAATACCTTTTGCTGTGGAGCTTCGATCGATTTGTTATTGATTGGCCTCGATACGGACACCGATGGTATTCGCATCCATGTACCCGATCAAAACGGCGATATTTCTCTCGACAGAAGTATGGATGTTCTCGACCTGTATGATCGTACGCGAGACATGAATGCTTTGGATGCGAGAGCCACTATCGATGCCGCTATTCTCGATTGCAATGCGACAGTGCAACCGGGTATGAAAAAACTTTGTGCCTTTTTGGCAGAGAATAATTTTTCGCAGATTGCGTATGTACGCAGTGCCTACGGCGATCATTATCCAGACTCCGGTCATCAGGAGCGTTTCATTGGAGCAGGCATCGGCTTTGAAGAAAAGCAATTGCGAAACCTGATGTATTTTGCCTACCTGAATACGGTAGAAGAATCGGTCGCTGACCTTGATGTCGGTATCAGTATTTTCAAGCGATTGAATGTATCGCACGGTCTGCCGATTCCGGTTGTCGTCCGGTTTGATTACCACAGCCAGGTGCCGGGTGCACGTGACCGCGCAGTCCAGCGTTGTGCGCGTGTAACCAGTGCGATGTTATCGCGCTACGCCGAGTACGCCGAAAAAGGTTTGTTATATGTTTTGCAACTGGTGCGGGACTGTTCAAGTAATGGCATGGTTGAAGTGATTGATTGCTCTGCCGATACGCCTCAGTTGTCGGGAGCCCACTAATGAAAATCGTTCAGATTGTACGTCCACTGGTTTCGACCAACCGGATTGCAATGATGGAGCACAAGCACTTGCAAGTGGTTCAGGATGGAAGCGCTCAAGCGGTTGCCGTCGATGCGGTGGGCGCCAAGCCAGGTGACTGGTGTATTGCCGTTGGCAGTTCCGCCGCGCGAGAAGCCGCGGGCAGCAAGGGATATCCGAGTGACTTGACGATCGTGGGTATTATCGATCACTGGCCACCCGAAGAGGACGGCGATGCAGATACTGCAAGTTGAAGGCTCGCTGGTCTGCACCTCTCGCATAGAAGGTATCAAGCATTCTGTCTTTCGTATTGTGAGAGATAAAAACGGCGTTCGACAGGCAGCAACCGATCCTGTTGGCGCTAAGCCAGGTGACTGGGTTTTTCTGGCGAGCGGATCTGCAGCAAGATTCGCTGCGGGAGATTTCGAGATACTGACTGATTTGACGATCAGCGGTGTTATCGATCATTGGGAGCCGGATGCGTAAGCACGGCTGAAAATTGCAAATTTAGTAAGAATTTTTAACTTTTTAAACGAAACACTCAATAGGAGATACAAAGATGGCTACTGAAAATTACGGCATCGCACTGGGTATGATTGAAACACGCGGGCTGGTACCCGCCATCGAAGCGGCTGATGCGATGACCAAAGCCGCCGAAGTTCGACTGATCAGTCGTGAATTTGTTGGCGGTGGTTATGTCACTGTCATGGTCCGCGGTGAAACCGGTGCGGTCAACGCAGCTGTTCGTGCTGGCGCAGACGCTTGTGAGCGCGTAGGTGATGGACTGGTTGCAGCACACATCATTGCACGTCCGCACAAAGAAGTTGAGCCGGTACTCGACAAGAAATAAGAGTCTTATGACTGGGTTGTCGACCGCAATGCGGTCGTTCAACTAAACCTTTAAATACGATTGGAGATAAACGATGGCGAACGAAAATTATGGTATTGCCTTGGGTATGATTGAAACACGTGGTCTGGTTCCAGCGATCGAAGCTGCTGATGCCATGACCAAAGCGGCTGAAGTCCGTCTGGTTGGCCGCGAATTTGTGGGTGGCGGTTATGTAACCGTTCTGGTCCGTGGCGAAACCGGTGCTGTCAACGCTGCCGTTCGTGCCGGTGCAGATGCTTGTGAACGTGTCGGTGACGGCCTGGTTGCAGCGCACATCATTGCTCGTCCTCATCGCGAAGTTGAGCCTGTACTGCCTACTGGTGGTGAAGCATCTGGTAAAGCTTCCTGATCGGAGTTTGCCTGACTCGATAGTCTGATGTTTGTAGCTCGTTCTGACGAAAAGGTTTTGGGGTATCTGGGCCGAGCGCTCAGCCTGGAACTTTCTGCAGTCCAGCAATACAGTACCCAGGCGCGACTGGTCGCGACCTGGGGGCTGAATAAGGCGGCTGCCAGCTTGCAACAGGAAGCTGAAGAAGAAATGGCGCATTCAGACCGGATTATCGAACGCATGCTGGCTCTGGGCGTAGCGCCCGGAAGCTCGCAATTGCGTCCAGTAAAACTGGCAACCGACCTTTCCGGATTGCTACGGGTTAACCAGCAGTTTGAGGCGGAGATCATTTCGCTTTATTCTGCTGCCACCCGGCATTGCTCCACTGTCGGTGACCATGACAATCGTGTTTTTTTCGAGACGCTGCTGCAAGAAGAGCAGCAGCATCTTGAACAACTCGATAATTGGCTGCAGAAACTTCAGCAGATACCCGAAAAGCCACAACAGCGTAACCCGCAGCCGGTTCGTCGCAATCGCAGAATGCGGTAGATTTTTACCGAATCGCCTGCCTGACCGCTACCTAATTATTCTGAGAAGATCGCGATGGCTATAGATCAATGGGAACAACGTAGACGTCCCTTACGCCTGGAAAAGCGTTATGAATTCGATGATTACGAATCCTTGAGTTCTTTTCTGGAACAGGCTGCCGAATTGTCAGAACAAAAAGGACTGTATCCGGACATCGGCTTCAGTCGCAAACACGCCAATTTTACCATCCATGCCGAAGAGGGCGCTGAAGCGCTTTCTGAATTGCAGCTGGAATTCACCGAATTGCTCGATCAGCTGATTTCATCTCAGCCGGACTGATCAACCAGCATTATCATTCTCGAGAGGTCACGACAGATATGCCAGTCATCACAGTGGTCGGAAACAAAGGTGGAGCCGGTAAAACCACACTCAGTATCAACCTGGCCAATGGCTTGAATCAACGAAAGGACACGATCCTGCTCGATACCGATCCCCAGCTTTCTTCACTGCAATGGCGCGAGATATCGTCCCGTGATGATCTGGTCGATGTGGACGACGCGGTCGATGATGTCGAATCGGCGGTGGCGAAATACAAGGACCATTATTCCTTTGTGCTGATCGATTGCCCGCCTTCCATTCAATCTGAGCAGACGCGTCAGGCTTTGTTGCAAAGTGATCTCGCGGTAATTCCTGTATTGCCTTCGCCGCTCGATTTATGGGCGACGGTTCATGTTGAAAAAGAACTGGAATGGGCACGTGGTGCCAATCCTGATTTGCAAGGCTTGTTGGTGGTAAACCAGCTGGAACCGCGTACCCGTTTATCAAAACTGGTGCATGACGCTCTGGCGGAAATCGATATTCCGACCGCCAACACGGCAATTCGCAGACGCATGGCGTATCGAAATGCCATGTTGAAAGGCTGTAGTGTACATCACGATGGCAAGCCTGCTGCCAGTGCCGCGCAAGAAATCAATCAATTGATCGACGAGTTGGTCAAGTTAACCAACTGATTTATCTTTACATTATTAATCGTAGAGGACTATTTCATGACCACCAAAGACAAGACGGGTGACACGCTGATCGCATCCATGCGCAAGAGTAAAACCGGAACCGTAACGAAAAAAACCAGTGAGCGCAGTGCCAAAACGGCCGCTGCCAAAACGCCGGCGACAACCTCGCGCAAACCTGCGGTAAAAAAGAAAGTGGCAAAAACCAAAACCGCCGTAAGCAAAGCTAAAACTGCCAGCAAGGAAACATCGGCTTCAGCATCCGGTCAGGGCAGTTCTTTCACCCACGGGCAACGTGTCTGGCCGGACTAAAATCCTGCAGTCTGATCAATCGATTATTATATTTGACTTCTGCTCAGGCAAAGGAATGCTTTTTTCGGTAGAATAACCCCGCCAGTCGTTGTCCGACGGGTTCTTCATTCCAGCGAGAAAAAGAGACTACGATGCCACCCTACAGTGAACCCGGCTACACCCCGCCATCGGCCATGCCGGAGTACCTGATCCGTTATGCAACGCTGCGCCAATTACAGATTTTTGAAGCCAGCGTCCGCTTGAGCAGTTTTACGCGCGCGGCTGAAGAATTGTTTGTTACCCAGCCGACGGTTTCGATGCAAATCAAGAAATTGTCCGATGCACTCGGGTTACCCCTGTTCGAACAGGTTGGCAGAAATGTCCGTCCCACCGAGATTGGCTCGGAGCTCTACGAATCCTGCCGCAGAATCTTTGAAAATCTGGCCAACCTGGAGATGAAAGTCTCCGACCACAAGGGTATGAAACGAGGCCGCTTGCGTCTGGGTGTGGTCACAACCGCAAAACATTTCGTCCCTGAAGTGCTCGGGGATTTCTGCCGCGTTTATCCTGGCATCGATGTCGCATTAAAAGTTTCTAATCGTGATCGTATCATCGAGCGGCTGTATGCCTATGAAGACGATCTGTACATCATGGGGCAGGCGCCGGGTGATGGCATGGAAATTGAGTCCTATCCTTTTGCACCCAACCCGCTGGTGCTGATAGCGCCTAAGAACCACCCTTTGGTCGGTGAAAAAAATATTCCGCTTTCCCGTATCGCCGAAGAACCGCTGATTTTACGCGAACCCGGCTCAGGGATTCGCGACACCGTATTGCGAGAGTTTTCACGGCTGGGTCTGCAGCCCAAAGTGCGTATGGAGCTGGGCAGTAATGAGGCGATCAAGCACTCGGTCGTCGGTGGATTGGGACTGTCAGTGTTATCGCTGCATACCTTGTCGCTGGAAGGACCGGATGGCCCGGTTGCCTTGCTGGATGTCGAGGGCTTTCCGATCATGCGCCAATGGTATCTGGTCTTTCCCAAGGGTAAGGAATTATCTCTGGTCGCCGATGCTTTTCTGCAATTTTCTCTCGATGTTGAACCGCGTATGCGTGAGGAAATGATTGCATTGTGGCCTGAGCTTGCCAAAGAATTATCTGCAGCTGCTCCGGCTGGAAAATTTCAGGAAGGTCCTAGAAAAGCCGCGTCGGCAAAAAAATAACCAAACCAGTATTATAACCATCTGGCGGTGTCACATG
>JANTFI010000158.1 GCA_024763505.1 Gammaproteobacteria bacterium | reverse complement strand
TCAAGTCATTGCTGCTGATGGGGCTGGTGATTATTGTGGTCGTCGCCGTGTTGTTCATCAACTGGAAGGCCGGGGTGGTGGCGCTGATTCCGAACCTGTTCCCGGTCATTATCCTGTTCGGAGTGATGGGCTATGTCGGTATTTCGCTGGATACCGGCACCGCCATGGTGGCGGTGATCGCGCTGGGTATCTGTGTCGATGACACGGTGCATTTCATGACCCGCTATCACCATAATACGCGCAACCGCAGCGACACGGCCGCCGCGTTGGAAGACACGGTGCTCGATGAATCCGAGCCGGTAATCACCACATCGCTGGCGTTGATGGCCGGCTTTCTGACCTTCAGCCTGTCCAGTTTTACCCCAATTGAATACTTTGGGTTGCTCAGCGCAATGGTGATTCTGGTGGCACTGCTGACGACATTTGTCATTACCCCGTTGCTGCTGTCTTACGTCGAGCTGGTCACCATGTGGGATATGCTGTCTCTCAAGCTGCAAGCCCAGGTCGTCAATGATTGCCCGCTGTTCCGGGATTTGTCAGCGTGGCAAATTAAACAAGCGATTCTGGCCAGTGAAGTGAAGCAGTGCCGCCGCGGCGAATCGATCATCGAACAGGGTATTATCGGCGATGAAATGTATGTCATTCTCGAAGGCTCGGTGTCGGTCAAAATCCGCCAGGAAAGTGGATCGGTCATCACCGTCAGTGAAATCGACGAAGGTGGCCTGTTCGGTGAGATTGCGCTGGTTTCCAAGATTCCGCGAACCGCTGCGGTCATCGCCGCGAAGGATTGTCGGCTGTTAACCCTGCGATGGGAAAGCATCGAGCGGTTCGCCCGGTTTCATACCCGCACCGCTTCACGCCTGTTCAAGAATCTGGCTTCCATTGTCGGCTCTCGTCTAACCCGGCTGGAAAACCTGACGGTGTTGCGCGATGAATATTCCGGAGCCGTGAACCGTAATATTTTGCAAGAATTGATCGATCTCGAAATCAGGAAAAGCCAGCGCTTCCAGGAGCCGGTTACCTTTATCTGTTTCACCATTCATTTATCGCGGCAGGCGGAAAAATTCAACGATTTGATCAGTCACCTGTCGCTGCGTATTCGCAACGAAACCCGCTACATCGATGTGTATGGCCGCTGGGGGGACCGGCGCTTTGTGATCGTACTGACCCGCACCGAAGAAGCGGCTGGCAAGGAGGTCGGGGCGCGAATAGAGCGCATGCTGGCGGCCGAGATTGTCGAATCCCGATTGGCGGGCGACTACAAGATGACCGTCTGGAGCTATGATGGCAAAGCACCAGAGCTAGAATTCAAGGCCAGAATGGAACAGATTCTGAATGCGCCAGCCAGTTGAGGATGGCGATCAAATCCTTTGAATTGCCGGGTGCGGCAGAAGGCTTGCGTGACTCGATTGGTTCACTGAGAATCGCAGCCTTGCAGCAGGAAATCTCCGAGCGTTTGTCCGGCATCCGGCAAGCTTTGGGAGAAGAGGTTGTGTTGGCAGCGCTTGAAACCGGCCGAGCGGATTCGGCAGCACAGGCGATTGTCAGAGCTTTAGCGGCACTAGGTGAAACCCGGGCTTAAACAGCGGTGGTTGTAAACCCCGGCCGTCAGGCATAAAAAAAGCCCGGACATCTTGCGATGCCCGGGCTCTTTAACTCTAACTGTCTAGAGTAAGTTTAAAACTTACTTGAACAGCTTGGACTTGTCGACCAGGTCAACGTGTGCACGCTTGAAGCATGTCCACTCCTTGGTGTTCTTGTCATAGATTGAGTTCACGAAGCAGTGCCAGTTATCTTCGTCGACAAAGTTCTTGTCTGCACGATAGTAGAAACCAGGGTAACGAGATTCTTCACGGAACTCGATGTGCTTCATATGCGCTTCTGCAGTCAGGATGCGGTGATAGTTTTCCCAGGCACGAAGCAGTTCGTGCAGGTCTTTCGCGCGCATCTTTTCAGCATCTTCTTTCAGCATGTCCAGCTTCTCACCGGCAACTTTCAGCATTTCTGCGTTGGTTGTGTAGTAAGTTGCGACACCCGCTACATATTCGTCCATGATTTTCTGCAGACGGAACTGCAGCATCTTTGGAGTGATGTAGTTAGGATTGACGTCGATCGCAGTGGTGTAATCCTTGAATTCAAGGAAAGTACGGACTGGCTTGTAGATCGCTTCAACCAGCTCGTCCACTGAAGTATCCAGTTCAGGCGTGAAATCAGCGTTATCCAGGCAGTACTTGACCATTGCCTTGGCGGCCATACGGCCTTCGGCGTGTGAACCGGAAGAGAACTTGTGGCCAGATGCGCCAACACCGTCACCAGCTGTGAACAGACCGTTTACGGTTGTCATGCCGCGGTAGCCCCAGTTCCAGCCTGAAGGCAGGTGCTCGGGAACGCCAGCTTCAGTTTCTTCAGTCGGTGCGCCTACATCAGTTGGACCAGAAGTCCAGATGCCGCAACAACCTGAGTGAGAACCCAGCAGGTACGGTTCGGTCGGCATCAGCTCTGAGTTTTTCTTCTCAGGCTCGATGTTTTCACCAACCCAGATACCACATTGGCCAACACACATGTCGAGGAAATCTTCCCATGCTTCTGCTTCCAGGTGCTTGACTTCGCGAGGAGACAGTGTCTCACGCAGGTTAGCCAGAGCGGTTACGGTGTCCATGTAGATCGGGCCGTTACCGTCACGCATTTCTTTCAGCATCAGGTGGTTACGCAGGCAAGATGCCGGAACCGCTGCCTGACCATAAGGAGGATAGTCATTCAGCATTTCCTTGTTCTTGTCCATGTAGACTTCACCGAAAGCGTTGGTGGCTTTCGCTTTGAACAGCAGGAACCACGCGCCAACAGGACCGTAACCGTCTTTAAAACGAGTTGGTACGAAGCGGTTTTCCATCAGTGTCAGTTCAGCGCCTGCTTCCGCAGCCATTGAGTAGGTAGAACCGGCGTTCCAAACTGGATACCAGGCACGACCTGTTCCTTCACCCACAGAGCGAGGACGGAAGATGTTTACACAACCACCAGCGGCCAGCAGGATGGCTTTGGCAGTGTAGACAACTACTTTGTGCTCACGAACAGAGAAACCAACCGCACCGGCGATGCGTGAAGGATCGTTCTTGTCGTTGATCAGTTTAACGATGAAGATACGCTCTTCGATGTTTTCGATGCCCAGTGCTTTCTTCGCAGCTTCTGCAACGATCCACTTGTAAGATTCACCGTTGATCATGATCTGCCATTTACCTGAACGTACCGGCTTGCCGCCGTCCGCCAGAGGTGTCATGCCTTTGGAACCGTCAAAACGCTCGCCGTTTTCATCCGTTTTCCAGATCGGCAGGCCCCATTCTTCGAACAAATGTACGGATTCGTCCACGTGACGACCGAGGTCGTAGGCCAGATCGTCACGGGTGATACCCATCAGATCGTTAGACACCATACGGGCATAATCAGCAGGGTCCTGCTCGGTGCCGATGTAGGTGTTGATTGCTGACAGACCCTGCGCAACCGCACCAGAGCGGTCCATTGCGGCTTTATCAACCAGTTTGATTTTCAGATCAGTGCCTTTCGACCACTGCATGATTTCGAAAGCAGCACCACAGTTCGCCATGCCGCCGCCGATCATTAAGATGTCGACTGTTTCTTCGACAACTTCAGGATTTCCAAATTCACCTGCCATAATATTATTCCTCAGGTTTAAAGATTGATTAATTCGCTACGGTCACCAGCACGGAAACCATTGTTCTGGCAGAAGAAACCAATGTCTTCGATTTTAGACATATCGGCTTCCGGCTTGCCTGCGTAAGGGTCGATAGAACCTTCAGCTGTAGTACGGATCGGGAATTTGAAACGCTTCATGGTGCCGTTACGGAACTTGATCGTCCACATGATGGAATCGGTACCACGCAGAGGCTGTACAGAACCGCCCAGAGGTACGACGTCCGCATAGTGGCGACATTCGATGGCATTCTGAGGACAGATCTTGACGCAGGAATAGCATTCCCAGCATTGCTCTGGCTCCTGGTTGTAAGCTTTCATCGCGTGGCCGGTGTCAGAACCGTCCATATCCAGCTTCATCAGATCGTGTGGGCAGATGTACATGCAAGCGGTCTTATCTTGACCCTTACAGCCATCGCACTTTTCGGTACGTACAAATGTAGGCATTGTTTTCTCCTAAGTTTTACTGCAGTAAAAGTATCGACACCTGAAACAAAGATCATTTCAACTATCAATCAACTGGTGTGTTAAATAATAAAGGTGGCGGTTTCGCCGCTTCTACTATTGATAAACGGTGGCTAGGGTATGCTTTTCGACACAGAATTCAACTCGTTTTATCTTGTAGTGCCATAAGTGAGTTTTATTTATATTCCATTGGTAATATAAGGTTGCTCGGCAAAATATACCCAAAGCCTTGAAAGGTTGTAAAAACAGGGCGTTGGATAGCCTCAAGACCGGCATTGCGTCGTCTGGATATAAAATAATTTTGGGTTTAGCGGTTGGAGCAGTGGATCAGGCTTTCAACGCTTCGGTCAAATGCGGCTGTAACTTGCGTAACAAATCGCTGAAAATTTTCGGATTGCCGGCCACGATATTACCGGTTTCGAGGTATTTTTCATTGCCGCTGAAATCACCGACCAGTCCGCCGGCTTCGCGGATTATCAGTGCGCCGGCGGCCATATCCCAGGGCTTCAGACCGATTTCCCAGAACGCATCGAGACGACCGGCTGCGACATAGGCCAGATCGAGCGCGGCCGAACCGGCACGGCGAATATCGGCGGCCTGGGTGAAGAAATCACCAAACATCGCCTGATAAGCCGGAAAATGGTGCTTGGCCCGAAACGGAAAACCGGTGCCAAGCAGAGCGCCTTGGATGTTTTTCGGGTGCGACACGCGCAAGCGGCGGTTGTTCAGCGTTGCGCCATCGCCTTTGCTGGCGCAAAACAATTCCTGTTTCATCGGATCGTAGATGACAGCTTGCTGCAATCGCCCTTTGTGTGCCAGTGCAATTGATACGGCAAAATGCGGAAAGCCGTGCAGAAAATTGGTGGTACCGTCGAGCGGGTCGATGATCCACTGATACTCGCTGTTGCCCGATGCGCCGGACTCTTCCCCCAGAACGCTGTGATCCGGGTAAGCCTTGAGCAGGGTGTCGATAATGCGTTGCTCGGCCTGACGATCCACTTCGGTGACAAAGTCATTGGTATCTTTCGATTCGATTTCCAGATTCGGGATATTATTCACCTGACGTGAAATGTAATCTCCGGCGCTGCGTGCAGCACGAATCGCGATATTGAGCATGGGTTGCATCGGCAAGGGCCTGTCGGGTTGGAAAGAGCCGCGCAGTCTATCAAAATCGCGATTTTTATAAAGGGCATCTCTAAAAATAGTCTTTTTCCGCGATTGCTGAGTCAGCTCCGTGCTCATATCCTCATGTATGCCTTAATATACTTCGGTTCTGCGCGCGGTGCTTCCTTGCAGAGACGAAAAAAATCCTGATTTTTAGAGGTGCCCTAAAGCAAAGTGATTGGTTTTCGCAAAGACGCTAGGCATGTAGAGTAAAACCGGTTTTTTAACTTTGCGTGCTTAGCGCCTTTGCGAGAGTAATATTCTCTCCTTCATGGTAAATTCCCGCGATTGAATGAGATAGCCGTTCGCATGAAACTCGAAAACATCAAGATCGTCATGGTCGAAACCACCCATCCCGGCAATATCGGCGCGGCCGCGCGGGCGATGAAAAATATGTGCCTGTCGCAACTGGTGCTGGTCAACCCGCAATGTCCGATCGGTCAGATCGCGTATTCGCGCGGCTCTGGAGCCAACGATATTCTCGACCAGCGCATTCAGGTCGAAACCCTGCTTCAAGCCGTCGCCGATTGCCAGGTGGTGATCGGCACCAGCGCACGTCTGCGTTCG
>JANTFI010000157.1 GCA_024763505.1 Gammaproteobacteria bacterium | reverse complement strand
CCCGTCAATGATCTTTCTAGCGGTATCTACAGTCATCGGCTGGGTGATCTGTGGCTGGTCGGCGGCGCCTCCAATGCCGGGGCGGGTATTTTGCGGGGTTTTTTCAGCGAGCAGGAAATTGTCGAGCTGTCAGAACAGATGAATATCGACCAGCCCAGCGGGCTGGATTTTTACCCGCTACGGCACGAAGGCGAGCGCTTTCCGGTCAACGATCCGCAAATGCAACCCCGATTGAAACCACGCCCGGCATCCGATGTGTTATTCCTGCAAGGCTTGCTGGAAAGCCTGAGTCGAATCGAAAAAAAGGGTTATGAAAAATTGCAGCAACTTGGTGCACCGGCACCGAAGCAGATTCTCAGTTGCGGCGGTGGTGCGAAAAATTCGCAGTGGCGAGACATCAGAAGCAGAATGCTCGGCGTAGCTGTTACACAGGCGGATCACACCGAGGCTTGTTATGGCAGTGCCCTGCTGGCCAGACAGGGCAACGCATTCGAAGCCGGGATCAAGAGTTAGCTGCTTGGCCGCACGGGTTTATTTCAGCACTTCAAAGCTGTGTTCGATCCCTTCCTGTTCGAGGATCTCACGCAATTGATTGATGATTTTGGCAACCTGCTGATAGGAACCGCCGGGAACGTGGGTGATAAAGGCGATCTCTTCCGAACCTTCCTGCTTCTTACCTTTGCCGGGGGCCGGTTTGAGCAATGATTTAATCACAGAGAAATCGGCCAGACGTTTTTCCGGGTCCTTGATTAGCGATTCCTCGATGAAAAGACGCAAATCATTATCCACTTCCGGGCGCAGTTTCTTGATATCCGGAGGAATCTTGTTCACTTGCTGATACAGCAAATCAGCCAGATTGGCGGATTCGAATGGCGGTGCACCGGTGAGCAGGGTAAATGCCAGAATGCCCAGAGAATAGATGTCTGCACGACCATCGAATGCCTTGCCCTGGATGATTTCGGGTGACAGGTATTTGGGCGTGCCGAGAATCGTGGTGACTTCTTCGGAAGCCGGCTTGGCGATACCGAAGTCGGTCAGTTTAACCAGCCCCTGGTCATCGATAAAGATATTGGAAGGCTTGATATCGCGGTGAACAATCCCTCGTGGTCCTTGGCTGTGCGCATATTCCAGCGCCAGAGCGACTTGATACAGAATGTTTTTGGTTTCATTGATGCTGAGCGGGCCATTATCCTTGAGCAAGTGTTCCAAATCCCGGCCCTGCAAGCGTTCCATCACAATGAACTCGGTGGAATACTCACTGATCGATTCAAAAACCTGAACGATATTGGGGTGATCGAGACCGGCGACCACCCGCGCTTCTTCCTTGAACCGCTTGAGAAAATCCTGATTATGCGACAAATCATATTTGAGCATTTTCAGTGCCACATCGCGCTCCAGACTCGAATCATAGCCCTCGAATACAGTTGCCATATTGCCTTCGCCAATTTTCTGGCTCAGAACATAGCACCCGACCCGGTTGATTCCGCCGTCATGCGCCATGCGCTCGGTGATCAATTCACTCATCTTGCTGGCAAAACAGGGGTAATGATCCAGCAAGTCCTGAAAGTCCGCCTTTTCGAGATAAAACACGATGGTTTTTTCAAGCGCGACCGCATCGGAAAAATACGGTGTTCCGGTCAACAAAGCGACTTCTCCAAGCATCGAAACGCCTTCGATCACGATTTCGCGCTTGATATCTCCGAGCGGATTAGGGATCAGCAATTCCACCTTGCCACTGGAGATGATGAAAAAGCGATGTGCCTTCTTGCCACTTTCAATCAGCTTGTCGCCGGGTTGATAACGATCAATCTTGAAGCGGCTGGAAATCTGCTGCCGGGTAGCCGGGTCAAGATTTCGAAATGCATCGACTTGATCGAGCATCGCTTCAAACTGGCTGGATTTATTGGTCATTTTTTATACTTCTGTGGGTTGCAATACATGGATTAACCCCTGTTCTGTTGACGAGTATCTTTATTGTAGTTGGCATTCGGAATTCTGCAGCCAGTTGGCCAGCACAGCGCAAGCATTGCAGCCGGTTATCGATCATGGCAAGCTATCGCACCTTTTCAACTTGACGGCTAAACATGATTAAAGATACCGCGCGCGGCACCGCTTACCTGGCCAAGGGCTTGTCACTGATTCAGAGCAAGGGCATAAAGCGTTATGTCATCATTCCGCTGACACTGAATATCCTGTTGTTCGGCAGTCTGATCGGCTACGGCTATGCCGGGTTCGGCCCGCTGGTCGACAAGGTGATGTCATATGTGCCGGACTGGCTTGGTTTTCTCAGCGGTATCCTGTGGCTGTTCATCGTATTGCTGACTGCGATCATCGTATTTTTCACCTTTACTCCGATCGCCAATATCATCGCTGCACCGTTCAATGCGATCATGGCGGAAAAAATCGAAGAAAAACTGACCGGTCGCGACGTCAATGCCAATGTGCCGTTACTGAAAATCATCCTCGACAGTATCGTGTCGCAGATCGGAAAACTGGGCTACATACTGGCATGGTCACTGGTTCTTTTTATCATCAGCGTGATCCCCGGCATCAATTTTATCGCCCCGTTTTTATGGGTGTTATTCGGCTCCTGGCTCTTGTCGCTGGAATACCTCGATTACCCGATGGGCAATCATGCGCTGACTTTCAAACAGGAAAAGGCGACCCTGAAAAAACGCCGCGGACTGGCGCTGGGCTTCGGCGGTGGCGTAATGGCGTTGACCACGATTCCGGTGGTCAATTTCTTCGTCATGCCGGTGGCGGTCGCCGGTGCTACAGCGATGTGGGTGGAACAATTGGCGGACGATGTGGGGTAATCGCTGACCGGATTGGTTCGTAATCCGGCTTTCGTACTCTTTAAAAAATCAGTTGCAGGTCATTTGGCGTTGTAGCCAGTAAACCGTATTACCCGCGACCACGATACTACCTGCGATAATAGCCGTGATCGGTCCGGAGAAAGCACTACCCAGCGCATGCGCCAGAGCCATACGGGCACAGTCTTCATCTTCACATTGTTCACCCCGGGCGAGCACTTGCAATTGCCCTTTTTCCAGCACCAGATGCTTGCTCATCACACCGCAATCCTGATCGTAATAACGAATCATTTTTGGTTTATAGGTACACCCAGTCAGCAAGATCAGACTAAACACAACCAGATTGATTTTGTTCATGGTCTCTCCTGGTTTACTGTCTGCGCACGCAGACGCATCTTTTGAAACAGATAAGCCGCCGCCATCAGGATACTACCGATGCCCATCAGCGCGAACACCTTTTGCAGATTACCCGCACCACTCATATCATAGAACAGTACCTTGCTAGCGGTCAGGCCGTAGAGCAAAATCGACAGCTTCAACAAGCCCTTGTACTGCGGCTTCAGGGTCAGCATCAACACCACCACGGCATGCACCAGCAGGGCGATCGACAAGGCCACATTCCACGCACCGAACCATTGATTGAGCACCGCGCTGTAAGCCAGCACCACGATGCCATGAAAGGCCCACAGCGGCACTATGCCGCGAGCATATCGCGCGCGCAGGCAATGCAGGACCGGCGATGCATAATGCGTCAGCATCCACAAACCTGCGACGGCCAGGATATTCCACAGCAGTAGAAAAAAATCGCCAGGCATAAAGCCGTTCACCGAAGCAACCAAAAGACTCAACAGCGGAATAGTCGCCAATAAAACCCACGCTAGCGCGAAGGCGATCAATAAGGTCGGTCGCAGCATGACCCGCAAGCGACCGGCCACAATGATGCCGACAAAATAAAGCCCCGCCAACAATAACGCCAGCAACAGATCACGCGCTGCGGCAAAACTCAATCCGCTGATGGCAATCGCGAAAAAATATGGCGAGGCCAGTTGAATGCGAAGATAAGGGGATGCCATGAGTGTTCGCTGAGCCAGCGTCTTTTCGACCCGATGAAACACCAACAGCAGCGCCATGCCAGAGCAAATGGCGATCAGACCCGGTAGTTGCTGCGCGCCGGAAATCGCAGCCAGCGCAATCCAAACAGTGGCCGCAACCGCGGCTAAAAACAGGATTTCCAGCTCGCGGCGCAGGGCTTCGATTTTCAGTTTTTTGAATAGCAGCCAGTCGATAGTGAAAGAGACCCACAGTGCGGTCGCAAAATACTCAGGATAAAGCCGCCAGATGCGCGGCAAAAACAGCAACGGAATCACACAATACACGCCAATGCGCAAACGCCGCGCCCATTGCAACCCGCCCTGCTCGGCTCGCAGGTATTGATAGATGGCTTGCACCGCCCAGGCCGACAGCAATAGTTCAATCAGGCCGATGCGCGTGGCCCAGCTTTGCTCGGAAAAATGTAGATTACCGACCTCCAGCCAGGCCTGATACGCCATCACAGCAAACAGCAGAAAATGTCCCCAGGCCAGTTTCTCGGTCCAGGGTAGATGATATTTGACACCGATAATCAACAGCGCGAGCAACGACAGGCCCGCCGCATTAAAGACCCAAGCGCCGCCGATAATTGCGACCGAATATAGAAACAGCAAGGCACCGAGGAACGAGGCCGATTCGAGCAAAAGCTGGCGATGACGGCTGCGCGTCTGCCCTGCTTGCGGCTTTTCGGTTTTCGATTTCAGCCACAGCAAGACCGCGATCAATGCCGCATTGATCCATAAATCGAACCAGGCGTAGCCAAAGCTCAACTCACCGGTAAAGTCTTGCGAAGTTTCAACGATATTGTTCCAGCCCAGCACAATCAGCAGCGCCGGAATATAAAAAACGCTGTGATGCAATTTCGCCGCCCAGCGCGCGCCGCGCCCCTCGATTTCGAAATGCCTGAACAGAAAATGCAGCGCCCAGGCCACGGCCAACCACTCGAACATGGCCAGCCAGCTCCACACCGGCTGGCGCGAAATCAGCAGCGAACCGGTATCGAGGGCTGCACCCAGAATCTGCAACAGGAACGCCAGCATCAACATAAAACCGACCAGTTGGGTGAAGCGCAAGCGATGTACCGCGACGCGATAAAAACACCAGCCGACGGGAATAATCGTCAGCACCAGCGTCGTCGATACGGACAGGTCGAATGCCACCCCCATCACCAGATAAAGCGCCAGCACGCCCCACAGCGTAAAGATTTCGTTTTGCACAAAACCGGCCTTCATCTCGGCCGTGCTCGCGTCCTGTTTGAAATGCTCGATGATGCGATACGCGGCGAAACTCAATGCGCCGAATGCTAAAAGATTGACCCAGTGCCAACCAATCGGCCCCGGCTTCATCAGCATGAATGCATCGACCGCCTGCCACAGCAGACTCAGCATCGCCAGCACATAAATCGAATAGCCTTCGACACGGATCATTTTGTGTTGATAATGAAAACCGATAGCGAGCATCGCCAGCCCTTCCAGTGCCCACAAAATACTGCTGACATCGGCCGGCGACAGCACAAAGATGGCGCTGGCCAGCAGTAACCCGATATAAAGTACAACGATCGGCGCGGCATGACTTTGCAGCAATCGCAATACTTTCATCAAGGCGATATACAGCGCCGCCAGCACGATAAAATCGGCCGCGACCATTATCACCGGTGCATTCAGTTGCAACGTGGCATACAGAAAATAAAATATATTGGCGACCAGAATCGCCAGCGTCTTGGCGGACAGTTTTTCACGCAATGCCCAGCCATCGAACAGCCAGAAATAACTGAAAAGCAGAAAGAATGCCGACAACAAACCCAGTGCCGCCAGCGTATTCGCGGCCATACTGATGCCGACATATTCGATCACCGACAGATTCAAAGCGAAGGTGAGTTGTGCCAGCAATGGCCAACTGATTTTGCGTGACAGGTACAGGTTCCCAGTGCTGAGCAACAGCAGGTAAGCGACAAATCCCAACCCGGCGGCGGATGCATCACCGATGATGAATAGCATGAACACACCACCCAC
>JANTFI010000156.1 GCA_024763505.1 Gammaproteobacteria bacterium | reverse complement strand
ATATCGAGCCGCCCGACCCCGATCCAGCGTCCCTGCTGCAATTTTGGCAATTGACTGAAAACCGTTGGACGCCCTTCCGGATCGGAACGAGTGCTGACCAGACCCACCGGTTTGTGATACATCAACAACTTCGGCTTGATGTGATGACGCGACAGCCGTACCGCTTTATCGTCGATACTGATTTTTTCGTTGCCACTGATCTGATCCCCGGGTTGTGCAACCTTGCCGTTGACCTTGATTCGGCCATCCTGCAGCATCTGGTCGATTTGACGACGCGAAGCGATGCCCTGATGGGCCAGAGCCTTTTGAATACGTTCCATAGTGGAAACCTTGTGGTTAATTGCTCAGAGCCGACGCAAAAATTGCCGGAACGCTTTTTTCGCTGACTCTGCAGTGAATTATTGAATCGACCAGAGTTGACCGATGCCCGTCGAAGACTCGGACAACAGTTTTTGCTTGTCCGCGCTGATCACCAGATCGAGAATGGTGGCCGCATCCGGTTGCACCTTGTGTTTGACTTCGGGTAACCAGTTTTTAAGATTACGCCCGCTTTTGACATCCCATATATCGATTCCGCGGCTGGCGCGACCGGTGGCGAGCAAGGTTCCATCATCGGAAAAATCGGCCGATACGATGGTCATACCGCGGGACTTGACCGGCAACTGGCTGATCAGATCACCCTTGGGACTGGTGCGAAAAATCTTCGATTGTCCGACAAAGGCATTGGCGAAGGCATATTCGCCGTCGTCGGATAATTCGACATGAGAAATCTTGTAAGTCATGTTTTTCGCCCAGATGAACTTGCCGGTTTTCAGATCCCACAGGCTGGCATGCCAATCGTCGGAGCCGGTCAGCGCAAATCGACCATCGCGAGACAAGGCCACAGAATTGATTCTTTCATGGTGGGCAAATACATACACCATTTTGCCTTCTTGCATATCAAAATAAATGGCTTCATTGCGTTTCATGCCGATCAGGGCATAACGCCCGGTGGACGAGATCGCGACATCGCGCAAATCCGGCCATTTCCAGAAGCCCACCAGCTTGCCGTCACGCACGCGCCAGCGCGCAATCGATTGCTGCTCGATGGTGACCAGATAGCGATTGTCTGCGGAGAATGCCGCGGCGATGATGCCGCCCTCGTCGCTTTCTTCATGCTGCACGCTATACAGCACCTGATTTTGTTCAACGTCCCAGACGCGACCGAAGCCACCGATCGCGCCGGTCAGCAAATATGTTCCATCGGGGCTGAACGCAGCGCCATACGAACCGGTATCTTCATGCACCCAGCGTTTCAACTCGGTGCCGCGGTTGCCGCAGCCGCCGAGCAGGGTCAGCAACAGCACAGAAAACAATAGCGTTTTCAATACTCTCATGCCGTTTCCCCGGGTGTAGTAGTAGACTCGGTCGGCTGGTCGGGATTGGAATCCACGTCCGCGCCTGAAGAATCGGTTGGCATCGTTTGCGAGTCGTTGTCGTTGTCGTCTTCGTTGTCATTGCCAGCGTCGAGTTCAGATTCGGCTTTGGGCTCGTTTTCACCGGTCGGTGTTGAAGGTTCATGTGGAGCGTTTTCGTCGTTCAACGCAAGCTCTGGGTGAAATTGATCCAGATCCTTCAGTTCCGACAGGGTCGGCAAATCATTCAGAGACTTGAGGTTGAAGTAATCGAGAAACTTGCTGGTGGTGCCATACAGGCTTGGCTTGCCGGGAACATCCTTATGCCCGAGGGTTTTGACCCATTCGCGCTCCTGCAGCGTCTTGATGATATTGGAACTGACGCTGACCCCGCGGATCGCCTCGATTTCGCCGCGTGTGATCGGTTGGCGGTAGGCGATCAGCGCCAGTGTTTCGAGCAAGGCGCGCGAGTAACGCGGCGGTTTTTGCTGGAATAATCGGGTCACATACTGGCTGTAGTCGGCGCGTACCTGCAGGCGGAATCCACTGGCCACCTGCACCAGTTCGATGCCATGCCCCTGATAATCTTCGCCCAGTTCGTGCAGCGCCTTGCGGATTTCGTCCTTGCCCGGTTGTTCCAGATCGCCGCTGAACAGGTCGAATATATGATTGACGCTAAGCGGCGTATCGGCGGCACTGAGCAGGGCTTCAATAATGGCTTTGAGTTTTTCCAGTGGCATAAAAAATGTAGTCCAGATTCAACTGCGGGCTTTCACGTAAATCGGCGCATAGGGGGCGTTTTGCACCAGATCGACCATGCGCTCCTTGACCAGTTCGAGAATCGCCAGAAAGCTCACGACGACGCCCATGCGCCCTTCCTCGAGCTGAAAGAAATCCTCGAACGCAGTATAGTCATCCGCTTTCAGCTTGCCCAGCACGATACTCATGCGCTCGCGAACCGACAGGGTTTCGCGCTCGATATGGTGGCTGGCGAATTGTTCGGCGCGATTGACGACATCGCGAAAAGCCATCAGCAAATCATTGATCGACACTTCGACTTCCGGAATTTCTTCCTTGATGTCGGGCAATTGCGGCGAAACCGGAAACAGGTCGCGTTCTTCGCGCGGCAATTCATCAAGATCTTCTGCGGCCTTCTTGAATTGCTCGTATTCCTGCAGACGGCGGATCAATTCGGCGCGCGGGTCTTCTTCATCATCGGCATCGACCGGACGCGGCAACAGCATGCGCGACTTGATTTCCGCCAGCATCGAAGCCATCACCAGATACTCGGCGGCCAGCTCGAGTTGCAGTTGGTCCATCAGCTGGATGTAATCCATGTATTGCCGGGTGATCAGCGCGACCGGAATATTCAGGATATCCAGATTCTGCCGTTTGATCAGATACAGCAATAAATCGAGCGGCCCTTCGAAGGCTTCGAGAAAAACCTGCAGTGCATCCGGCGGAATGTATAAATCCTGCGGGATAACCGTCAGCGGTTCACCCTCGACCAGCGCGAACGGCATTTCTCCCTGGCTGGTTTGTGCCTGTTCGAACAGATCGCTCATGTCAGCCCAGGCGCAGACCCATGGCGCGGCGTACTTCCGATATCGTGTCGCGGGCGACATCGCGGGCCGCTTCGCAGCCTTCATTGATGATGCTTTCGACCGAGGACGGGTCCTGCTCGAATTCGCGCACGCGCTGCTGGATCGGTTTCAATTCTTTGATGACGCTATCGACGATATGCTGCTTGCAATCGACGCAACCGATGCTGGCAGTGGTGCAGGCGCTGGAGATTTCGGCGCGCAGATCGTCGCTGGAATAAACTTCATGCCATTGCCAGACCGGGCATTTTTGCGGGTCGCCGGGGTCGGTTCGGCGAATGCGGGCCGGGTCGGTTGGCATGGTTCTGATCTTTTTCTCGATCGCTTCCGGTGCTTCGCGCAGAGAAATGGAATTATTGTAGGACTTCGACATCTTTTGCCCGTCCAGCCCCGGCATTTTGGACGACCGGGTCAACAAGGCTTGCGGCTCGGGCAGGATAATGCGTCCACCACCTTCGAGATAACCGGTCAGGCGCTCCTTGTCGCCGATGCTGATATTTTGCTGCGAATCGAGTAGCGCATGCCCCACCGACAATGCCTCGGCGTCGCCCTGCTCCTGGTAACGGCGCAGCAAGTCATTGTAAATCCTGGCGTTTTTCTTGCCCATCTTCTTGATTGCGGTCTGCGCCTTTTGCTCGAAGTCCGGTTCTTTTCCGTACAGGTGATTGAATCGACGGGCGACTTCGCGGGTCAATTCGACGTGTGCGACCTGGTCTTCACCGACCGGTACATGCCCGGCCTTGTAGATCAGGATATCGGCGCTTTGCAGCAACGGGTAACCGAGAAAGCCATAGGTGCTGAGGTCCTTGTCCTTGAGCTTGTCTTGCTGATCTTTGTAACTGGGCACGCGTTCTAGCCAGCCCAGCGGTGTAATCATCGACAGCAGCGTGTGCAATTCGGCATGTTCCGGCACGCGCGATTGAATAAAAATGGTCGAGCTGCCGGGATTGACGCCGGCGGCCAGCCAGTCTACCACCAGATCAAAGCTGCTTTGCGCAATGCTGGCGGTATTTTCGTAATGCGTGGTCAGCGCATGCCAGTCGGCAACGAAGAAAAAACATTCATAGCTATGCTGTAATTCGACCCAGTTTTTCAGTACGCCGTGATATTGGCCAAGGTGCATTAAACCGGTAGGTCGCATGCCCGAAAGCACGCGCTGATTCTGACTGACGGAGTTGTTCAACAGTTTTCCTGATAATTGGACGGGTTGGCAATTATAGGTTTGTCGCGGGTAAAGGTCGATAAGGGATTTGACTATTTGACTGCTGATATGAGCCGAAGAATCAGGAAAAAAATACTCTCGCCAAGACGCAGAGAACGCAAAGGATAAATGGTTTTTTAGATGCAGGCGGCTTTTGCTAGCAGCAGTCAACAATCAATAGTCAAGAAACTCGGCATCGCCCTTGCCATAGCGCAATACCTCCGGCGAGCCATCGATCAGGTTGATAACGGTGGTCGGTTCAGTACCACAGGCGCCACCGTCGATGACAAGATCGACTTCGTGCTGAAAGCGTTCCCGAATTTCTTCGGCATCATCCAGCGCTTCATGCTGCCCCGGCAGTATCAATGTGCTACTCATAATCGGTTGACCCAGCTCGGCCAGCAGAGCCTGTGCAATGATATGGTCCGGCACCCGCACGCCGATGGTTTTTCGTTTCGGGTTCATCAATCGGCGCGGCACCTCGGAAGTCGCCTTGAGCAAAAAGGTATAAGGTCCCGGAGTCAGGGTTTTCATCAGGCGGTAGGATGAATTGTCGACCTTGGCGTAAGTGCCAATTTCTGACAGGTCATTACACACCAGCGTAAAGTGATGCTTGTTGTCGAGCTTGCGCAGGCGCTGGATACGTTCCATCGCGTGCTTATTACCGATATGGCAACCCAACGCATAGCTGGAATCGGTCGGATACACCACCAGCCCGCCCTGAGCGATGATCTTGACCGCTTGCTGAATCAGGCGTTTTTGCGGGTTGTCCGGATGGATTTCAAAGTACTGCGCCATATACCTGCCAAAGCAACAAATAAACCCGCATTATAATGTGTGCAGCAGTACGGCGTAACCCGTCTGGCCCTTCAAAGAGAAAATTGATGATGGGTAAACACTGTTTTTACCTTTACGACAGACATAAAAAAACCGCCAGACAAAGGTCTGACGGTTTTCCACAACCTACACTAGTTTGCAGGTATGAATGTAGCGGCCAAAAAGTTTACTTCATATCAACGTCCATGCTCCAGGAGACAACAAAGCGGCCATTGTCATCGCCGTCAATGTCATTTTTACTGAAAGTCAGGGCGACGCCGGAACCCAGGTCGTAAGAAACATCAACGTGGGTGTAATCGTTGGCACTGTCATCAAACATTGCACTGCCAACAGTAAAGCTCCACTTGTCTACCGCCGCGCTGGCGCTGATGTAACTGTTACTATTTTCACTGTCTAGCGCATAACCCAGACCGAAATCACCGTAAGAGAGATTAACATAAGCTTCGTTAAAATCAGCTGAATCATTTTGCAGATACTTATAGGCAATTAAACCGATATCATATCCGACGGAACCGGATTCACCGGAAAAACCTGCGTAGAAATCGGTTTCAGTAGAGCCGGCAGCACCTTCGGACGACTGCCATAAACCGGCATAGATACCGCTATCATTGGCGTAATCTACTCCACCGGAGACCTGTGGGCCATTCAAGCTCAACGATGTACCACGCCAGAGATATGTAGAAGCGGCACCAAAATTAGCGCTGACTTCGGCAGCTGCCTGGAAAGAAGTGGCCAGCAAAATAGCTGAAACAGAGGCTTTTACAATAAGATTTTTCATACAAATACACCTTTCGAATTGTTAAAAAATTATTTACAAGCATTAGTCATGCCATCTTAATTTCTTGATTAATTCTCAAAGGGTTAATATTTTTCTTAAAAACTTGCCAGCTATTTTCAAATTATATCGCATTAAACTGGTGCCTAATCAGGGACTCAGAATAGTTCTCTTAAACGGCAGGCACAAAAAAAGGGCG
>JANTFI010000155.1 GCA_024763505.1 Gammaproteobacteria bacterium | reverse complement strand
TGCGCTTCATCGATTTCCAGCGCATTGCCATCGATCGATTGCGCCAGCACATCGGTGAATTGTTGCAGGCTTTGCAGCCACGGAATATTCGCCACCAGTTGCTGCGGCAGGAAATCATCGAGGCTCGAAAACGCCAGCTCCAGCAGTAATTCTTCGTCGATGTCCTGCAGGCGGTTGGGCACTTTGATCTTCAGTCCGGGTTTGATCTGACGGAATAGGACTTCGAAATCATGGTTGTCTTTTTTCAGTACGACCGGCACTTGCTCATCGAGATATTCAGAGCGGTCATCACGGGTGAAGTCACCGAGCACCAGCACACGAAAAGGCAATTCGATATCTTCCTTGCGTTCGCCAATGGTCGATTCATAGACCAGATTGACGCGGTCGAATTGGTCGGATTGCGGGTTGGCAGCCATGATTATTTATTGTCCGTCCAGCAGGCCGTGGCCGTTTCCGGCGCGGATAGTGGCACGGCATTGATCATGCGAATAACCGGCTTCTGGCCAGAGAATTCATAATTCACATCGATCGCGCTGACCGATTCATTCTCCAGCGCCTTGCGAAATTGCGGGAATTCCTTGACGCTGAAAATCCGTCGACCATCGCGGAAGTCGGCCAGAAAATGTGGAAAGCCTTTTTGCCCCGGATAATTCTTTTCCAGTGAAAATTCGCCAACCGAAATTCGCAACGAAACATCACCGCATTGTTCCAGCGACCACTTGAAGGTTTTGGAAGCCGAGTAATTATAATTGGCCAGCGTTTGCACGCCGTCGGCGCAATGCAGATCGATGAACGTCGCATAGGGTGAAATCTTGGCAGACTGGTTGATGCCGGTCGGCAGCGCATTGATCTTGACCTCAAAGGTTCCATCCACAATGTGCTTGCCGCTGCTGGCATTATTGAGGAAGGTCATAAATTCCTTTTCCCAGGGAATGGATTTTTTCTCGACCCGTACCGGCACATAACCCTTGCGGCGCTTCTGGCGCAGAAACGGTTTGGCAGTTTCATCGGTGTAAGCCCACAGCAGGCCGCCTTCGCCGATCAGGGTCTTGCCGATATTCTTTTCATCGACTCCTTCCAGTTCAACCAGCACCTTGTCTTCCCATTCGCGCTGCAGATAACAGGCGGTTTCTTCCTGCATGTAATCGTACGCCAGCTTGACCGGCCCCTCGTACAGATCCCAGAATATCCGGGTGCTTTCGCGCGGTTTGCCGAGTACCTTTTGCAAATCGATAATCGCTTTCCAGGCGGCGGCACCGGCGCCGTCTCCATTGGCCACCTCGGCAGGATTGGTGAAATAGCTGGCGGTTTCTTCATAAGACAACCGCGGCGAGTCGGCATTGAAGGCCAGATCCTTGAGTGCAATCTTGTAAGCCTGATAAGCCTTGGCCGATTGCTCGAGCATTTCGTCGCTAACTTCGGCTTCCTTTTTGCCACCGAATTTCTTTTGCGCCTTGAGCCCTTTTTTGCCCGCCTTGGCGACCAGTTTACCGACCTTGCCGAATTTACCGATCACCTTGAGCGCGGCCTTGGTTGCTTTTTTCTTGGCTTTGGAATTATCAACCGGCGCGGCATCGCCCGACATTTCCTGCACTTCGGCAAAGGTTTCAATATTGTCGCGCGCCTGCAGCAAGCCTTCCGAATACACCGGAGCGATCTCGGCTTCGATCTTGCGTAACACCGCGAAATAAGGGTTTTGCTTGCCGGTCATCGATTCCAACGCATTCAGCCATTCCTTGCGGTTGCGCAATTTGTTTTTACCTTCATCGAAATTCTCGGCGAAGTTTTGCCAAGCCTTGAGATATTTACGCTGGTAAAAGGTCATGAATTCCTGCTTGACCGCCGACAGGGTATTGGATCCACTGCCGGCCTGATTCAGTTCATCGAGAAAATTGACGATGAAATCGTGCCCTTCCAGCGTGAACGCGGGTTCAACCGTCGGCTGCTTGTACAGCTGTCGGCTGCCGGCCCAGAAATCACCGACTTTTACATCCGGAAATCCTTGCAGATTGGTGTATTTAATCAGCCATTCGAAATCACCGTGGCTGCCGGAAATCGCATTTTGCAACAGCGTTTCGAGTTTGAGTTTTTCATCGTTCAGTTCGACCGGCGAATTCTGCAGGCTGACATAAACCGGGTACAGGTCGCTGAACAATTGCGCCGCATCGGCACTGGCATTAGCGGAAACCACTTGCAGATATTCGGGCGGAATCGGACGGGTTGCATCGATCGCTCCCTGGTCTGCCGCCAGCTTGCTTTTGACCCGGTTGAGTCGCCGCACGATGCCGGATACCAGATAGGCGCGCGCTTCACTGTCGAGATCGGCGATGCGGATACGCGTATCATCCAGCGGCTTCAACAGCTTTTTATTGAAGGTGTCGATAAATTCCCGTTTCAGGGTCATGCGTTGCGGGCTGGATTCGGCCATGCCATACCACGGCAGGGTCCAGTGCTGTTCGACCTGTTCGAGGTCTTTCATCAATTCATTGAGGCGATTGAGTGTATTCAATTGCAGGTTGATATGCTTTTGCTCCAGCACAATTCCATCGTGGACATCAAACAATGACTGGATACTGTCGCGGTCAGCCAGATAAGCCGAGGTAAACAACACGATAAAAAGTGCCAGAATGGCGCCGCTGGTGCTGAAGCCATAGGTACGAATCGCACGACGCAAGCGTTCAGCACTGGGCAAGGTACTGAGCAAGCCGCGATCGGGTGGCATCACCCGGGTGAACAGATGGTGCAGAAAATGTCCCTTGTTGACGACTTTTTCTTCGCCGGCCGAACTTTCCTGCTGCTGGCTGGAGCTGAAATACAGGCCGCGAAAACGCGGGGTTTCCTGATACAGATTATCCTTCAGCGCGGTTTGCGCGAAGGCATGCAGACCGGCGCGCAGTTTTTCCATATTGATCGGCAATTCGATCAGTGAATCATCCGGGTAATCACCGCGCTCCATCATCAACAAGCGCAATTCTTTCAAGCGATCGAGTACACGGTCGAACGCATGATCGATCGCTTGATCGATGTCGGTGACTTCTTCTTCGCACAGATAACCCATAACCTGATCGAGCGCTTCCTCCGGCAGGTACTGGCACCAGTTGCTGAACTGGTCGATCAAATCGCATTTGGTCACCATCAGGTACACCGGCATGCGGATTTCCAGTTGCTCCATCAAGTCATTGATGCCGGTACGCACCTGCAAGCCTTCACCGATCAATTCCTGCTCGGAATTATTCAACAGCCGGTCGGCCGTGATCACCAGAACCAGACCATTGAGCGGTTCTTTCTGTTTGTGCCGTGACAGCATTTGCAGTAGCGTGGTCCACTCCTTGCGATCGCGTTTATCGACATCCGGCACTGCGTAGCGTCCGGCGGTATCGATGACGATGGCCTTGTCGTAGAGCCACCATTCGAGGTTCAGTGTCGAGCCTTCCTCATGGCCGGACAATTCCATCGCCGGGGTCAACAGCTTGGCATTGCGCAGCGCGGTGCTCTTGCCGGAACGCGGCTTGCCGAACACCATGTACCACGGCAACACGTACAGCGGATCGCCCTTTAATTTGAGATGCGATTTTTTCAGCGAGCGCACCGCCTTGTTCCAGCGCTTGACCAGATTTTTCTGTAATTGCTTGGGCGACATGCCAAGATCGGCATCGCGCTCGGCGTTCTGCTGTTTCAATACGCGCAGCACTTGCGCGCGCGCCCGATAATAAATAATCAGTTTCTTGACCAGCACCACCAGCAGCCAGGCAGCGAGTATCAAGCCATACACGATGGCTGCCTGATCGAGCGGTTTTTCCAGCAGGATCGCAACGCCGAAAACAATGCCACCGATCAGCGCGATGATGAGGATGTATAACAGGACGGTAAAAAATGTTTTCATAATTATTGTTTCACCAACGCAACCACCTGGTTTAGCAAATCTGCAATGCTGAACTGGTAATAAAACATCATACTGACGACGATAATCAGCGGCACGCCGATAATAACCGGATAGATATTCAAGCGCGCCTTGTAGCTATGATTTTCCGCATCCTGATGTCCCTTGTAGGCAAAAGGGAACAGAGTGGCAGAGTCGATATTACGCTGCGCTTCATCCGGCAACAGCAGGCTTAGATTGAATGCCTTGATTTCCTCATAGGCCTTGCGATCTTCACCGCGGAAAAACTTGCCGCGAAAGCCCAGCCCCATGCACAGGGCGTAGACTTCGCGGATATCGCGATCGGGTCCAAATTTATTGAGTTCGCTCAGGCGGTCATAAAATTCGGCACCGGCGCTGGTGGTATTAAAATAGTGACGCTGCAGCGGATTAACTTGCCACTGTGCCTTGTCGGCCCAGTTCGAGCATTGCAGCAATTCATCGACCAACGCGACCACCGGGTATTTGGCCTGTTCGATGAACGCCGCGTCCATGCCCTGCTGTTGCGCCTGTTGCTCGGCCTGCTCGAACAGTCGCAGTAACTCGGCGCGCACTTCGTCGGCTGTCTGCAAATCGATTTCACCGCGCACAAACTTGCGGGTAAACAAAACGACATCGGTAAAGCAATCAACGATTCGCATCACTTCCTCACAATCACCAGTTCAACCTTGGTGTCTTCCGGCGCTTCATTCCACAGCAGTGCGATATTCTCCTGACGCACCACCGAAGACCATTGGTCGTCGTGGATATCGAGCCGCAGATAATAGGAATTGGGGCGACGCGGCAAACCTGGCGGCGCCGATGGCATATACACCATGCCGACTCCGGGCAGAGATCGCTCTTGCAGAATCTCGACGGTATCGCGTGATGACAGCTTGGCCGCCGTCAGCAGGGATGCTTCGCTTTGCTCGAATTCAGAGGTGGTATTGACGATCAGATAAAAATCGACATGCTCGGTGAAAAACTGGGTCGGCACATCGGCAGCGAATGCGGCTTCATCTTTTTTCATTTCGACCAGATACTGCGGACCGATGGTGATTTCATTCAGCAACTGGCTGATGATTTGCGAAGCGGAATAAAAACAGTCGCCCAGATCGCAATGCTCGTAAGGCGGCAGCAGGCGCTCGCCATCATTGGTTTCTCCGAGCAGGGTCATGCGATCGGTAAAGGTGGAAATCTCACCGATCAATTCGCGCAGCACACCGTACACATCCCACGGGTGTACACTTTGCGCTTCGCTGATATGAAACAACCGCGGCACGAACCGGCTCAGTGATTGTAGCGCCATCTTGTAGCGTAGCAGATTGGCATCGAAGCCGGATTTGGCATGGGTTGGCGATTTGTAGGCAGACAATTGCATCGCACGACCAGTGATTTCATCGCGCACTTCCTTGACGATGCGCAGCAATTCCGGCGTCGAGGAAATCATCACGCTCGGCGGCAGGTAGCGCTGGTTATAGACGATGCTGTCGCCATCGCGAATGACTTGCGAGATCGGAATCAGATCGTAATCATTCATGTCGTCTTTTTCATTGTCGAACACGATCTTCAGTGCATAACGCAAAAACTTGACCTGCGCTTCCGGCCCCTGCACATAGTAATCCTTGATGCTTTCCGGGTTGACCGTACTGACATAGCGCGTGGTCACGTCGGAGTGCTCGTCGAGTTTATTCAAAATGGTGACATTGTCGTCATACTGACTATGCTTGTGCAGCGCCAGATAAATGGTGAAAGGCTTGTCGGGATCGACCCATTCATCTTCGAACGAGCGAGGAGAAACAATGGCGTTTTGAGGAATCGAAACAAAGGTGCCATCCTGAAAAATAAATTCACCCGATTCGATTTCGCAGGTGCGGTGACCCAGCGACGACGCCAGCATTTCAAGCTGGCAAACGCCCCAGAAATGCGGCTGCAGGTAATTCTGATACGGGTATAGCCGAGCTTCCTGAGAACGATCAGCTAACTGAAAATGTTGCGGCTGCAGGAACAGGCCCTGGTGCCAGAAAACCGATTTATTCTCCAATGTCCTGTACCTCTTGGTTTTTCTTCATGTACGGTTTCACAGTCTTACTCCTGCTGTTTTTTCAGGCTGTCAAACCAGCTTTTCTGCGTATCGAGATCAGACT
>JANTFI010000154.1 GCA_024763505.1 Gammaproteobacteria bacterium | reverse complement strand
GTAAAAAGGTGGTCGAGTAAAAACAGTATGTGATGCTGGGATTCATCCGCCAAATATCCTGCTTGACGCATAAATTCATTATATTTATCAGATGGCTTCATTTAAATCTTGTTATCTCTTTTTTATAAGCTATTGGGTAGGGTAGAAAATAATGATCAACGAGAATCCTTACATGCAATCGATGACAGAAAATCTTAGCAACTGGCTTGACAGCACTCTAATATTTTTGGCTGCTATCCTCATCATGGGGCTACTGACGCTGCTGTTGTACGTCATCGTCATTTATTTTATTGATAGAACGCAGACCCACCATGCGATCCGTCGCAACTATCCGGTGATCGGGCGGTTCCGCTATTTTTTCGAGCATGTAGGCGAATTCTTTCGTCAATACTTTTTTGCCATGGATCGTGAAGAAATGCCATTCAATCGAGCCCAGCGTTCCTGGGCTTACCGCGCAGCCAAAGGCATCAATAATACGGTTGCTTTCGGTTCCAGCCGCGATATTCGCAAGGCTGGCAGTGTCTTGTTCGTCAACAGCCCCTACCCAACGCTGGGTGAAGACTCGGTACCTCCAGGTGAAGTCACCATTGGGCCAAATTGCAGACATCCTTATACCACCAATGCGCTGTTTAATATTTCCGGTATGAGTTATGGCGCCCTGTCAAAACCGGCTGTTCTTGCGTTGTCCGAAGGTGCGGCTGGTGCCGGTATCTGGATGAATACCGGTGAAGGTGGTTTGTCAGCTTATCACCTGTCAGGCGGATGCGATATTGTTTTCCAGATCGGCACTGCCAAGAATGGCGTCCGCGACCTGGAAGGTCGGCTGAATCACCAGAAACTTGAAGAGGTTGCAGTTCACCCGCAAGTGAAAATGTTCGAGATAAAACTCAGTCAGGGTGCCAAGCCCGGAAAAGGTGGCATACTGCCTGCTGAAAAGGTTACCGCGGAGATCGCCGAGATTCGTGGCATCGAGGCAGGCAAGTCTGCGATCAGTCCGAACCGGCATTACGACATCAAATCCGATGAAGACTTGCTGGAAATGATTCACCATATTCGCGAAGTGACCGGCAAGCCGGTCGGCTTCAAGGCGGTGATGGGGTCAGGGTTGTGGATTGACCAACTATGTGCGTTGATCGTCCAGAAAGGATTGGAATACGCTCCTGATTTTATCACCATCGACAGTGCCGAAGGGGGAACCGGTGCGGCTCCGATGGCATTGATCGATGACATGGGCTTGCCTCTGCGCGAATCCTTACCGATCGTCGTCGATGTGTTAACCGAGTATGGCTTGCGTCCTCATATAAAAATCATCACCTCTGGCAAGTTGATTACACCAACCGATGTCGCCTGGGCCTTGTGTCTGGGAGCCGATTTCGTTACCTCTGCACGCGGTTTCATGTTCGCGCTGGGATGCATTCAAGCCTTGCAGTGCAACAAGAATACTTGCCCGACCGGGATCACTACGCACAACAAGAAATTGCAGCGTGGGCTGGAACCCGGGGACAAGGCTCGGCGCGTTACCAATTATGCCGAACAAATGGTGTACGAAGTCGGCATGATCGCACATGCCTGTGGCGTAAAGCAGCCACGGGAATTAAACCGTTCTCATGCGCGCATCGTCAACGACAGTGGTTTAAGTATCCCACTGTACCAGTTACACCCTGATAAAACGGTCAACAAGGATATAACTGCTATAAAAACCCATTAAATTTCAATTGATTAGGAGATATTTATCATATATCACACAGACTTTTCGCTTTAACTTTCTGAGAATTCGAAAGAAAAAGGAAAGATAGTCCCGAAAATTCAATCGATTTTCAAATGAAATTGAGAATCGATTCTCACTATCCATTTGCATTTATTTGTACTATTCTTGCACCCATAACGCCAACTCAAGTTGTACCTCCACTCGAATGCCAATAGATAACCGAGTCATGAATCCCGCCATTGCGCAGCAACTCTTCCGCAAGAGTGAACAGCTGAAACGCAAGCGCGCGGGCAAGCCAGCCGCTCTCGAATCGTTTCCTAGGGTTGTAAAAACCATTACCGGTTTATGGCGATATCGTGAAGGCCAGAAATATCTGGAGGAATTGATTCTGGTCGAGGGCGGGAAACGTCGGCAGGGGTTTCCGGTCGAGGCACAGGATGAATTGATGTTTCTGTACCAGCTATTACTCGACCAGCATCGCATACTGGCAATCAAGGGCCAGAAAATCACCACTCACCGGCCTCCAGGCACCAAATTCACCATGGGTGCCTAACTCGGCGAGTTCAACACTGCAGCACATTTTTAATATCCTGCTCTTCGATTGGATAAGGTAAAGCAGCCTTGAAGTGAAAGCGCTCGGCCAACCGGTCGAATTGATGTTGCTGATCCTTGTCGTAAAAGATAATGACATCCACATCCGGCGTTTGCGCCAAACAAGCCATCAGGGTCTCGACCTGACTGCTACGATCACGAAAATCGGATTGGAAATTAAATTCGGCGATGATCGTATTGACCCTGTTTTTTTTGATAAACTTGGTAGCCTTTCTCATCGACGGCAACAAGTGGGCTTCATAACCCAGAGACTGATACAGGCGTGTGAAGTCCGGGTATCCCCCCAACTCCAGAATGCTGATTAAAACCGGTTTTTTTGTTTTCGTCATTGCTGTGGATATTGTTCGTACAACTGATTTATTTTAAAGCGCAGTATAACCCATGCAACCGATTTCACGACTACTCCCATGCGGCATCATATAAGGCGTTCCCGGCGTAAACTGTTTTCCATCAACGCCTGGAAAATTCGCCTGATTTTCTGGGCTGGCGCTTTACTCGTCGGTATCGTGGCCGCCAGTTTTGCGCTGCTGTCGAGTGCCGCAGATCACGGTTTCAAATCGCTGGCAGAACAATATATCTGGCTGCCGTTTATTCTGACTCCGGCCGGTTTGATGCTGGTCAACTGGCTCACTCGACATTTTTTTCCAGGGGCCAGCGGTAGCGGCATTCCGCAAACGATTGCGGCGATGCAACTGAAGGATAAATCTCCGGTACTGTCGTTTCGTATTGCGATCGGTAAATTTTTTCTCACCGCGCTCGGTTTGTTCAGCGGAGCCTCAATCGGACGTGAAGGCCCGACTGTTCATATCGCAGCCTCAATCATGTATTCCTTGCGCCGATTTGCCAATTTTCCGGCCTTTTATTATCGACAGGGGTTGATTGCAGCCGGCGGAGCTGCCGGTGTTGCGGCGGCATTCAATACACCTATTGCCGGTATCGTCTTTGCAGTCGAGGAAATCAGCCGATCATTCGAATCCCGAACCAATGGCATCATCTTGTCTGCTGTAATTTTTGCCGGTTTAACTGCAATGGCCATGCTGGGTAATTACCATTATTTCGGCGTCAGTCAGGCCACCTTCGATCTGACATTTAATCAAGTCGTCAGCGTTTTACTGTGCGGGGTGATCGGTGGATTGATCGGTGGTATGTTCAGTCAATCGTTGATTGTCGGCAGTCGCCTGATCAAGCCCTGGCTGGACCGTTATCCACTAAGAGTCACTTTATTACTAGGCTTGCTGATCGCGACTATCGGCCATTTATCGGGCCACAGCAGTTTCGGCACGGGCTATGAAGTCGCCAATGAGATTCTCTCCAACCCCGATGCAGCTTTTGACCCCATGTATCCGGTGTATAAATTTCTGGCCACCCTGGCTTCCTACTTCACCGGCATTCCCGGCGGTATCTTCGCTCCCTCGCTGGCGACCGGTGCCGGAATCGGACAGAATATCGCACACGCTATTCCGATTGCTCCGCAATCCTTCATGATTTTGATCGGCATGGTGGCTTATTTTTCGGGTGTGATTCAGGCACCGATTACGGCGATGGTCATTATTCTGGAGATGACCGCGAACCAGAATATGATTTTTCCATTGATGATCGCTTCCTTTATCGGTTCCGGGGCTTCTTCATTGGTTTGCCCTCAATCCCTGTACCGGGTGCTGGCACAGAATTTTCTGCAGATAAAGAAGGAATGAAAGATTACAGGAATACTATTGATCAGCTATACAGACAAAGATGTGAATAGCAGGCACCGGGTTTTAGCCGCTGAAGTTATTCGTAGGAATAATAGAGCAAATTATCCCGGCCTTTATCGACGTTTTTGCCCAGACTGATCACGCCGCTGCCAAACAGTGTCAAATCTTCCTGCCGTAAAAAGACATTTTGTCCATCCAGAGTCCGCACGAAAGTGCCGTTGGTACTCTGATCAGTCAACACGAACTTGCCTCGACGCACCGAGATGCTGGCATGAAAGCGGGAAATCAAATCCCCCTGTATAACCAGGCCACAGGTTTTTCCCCGTCCCAGATTGAGAGTATCGCTTTCGCTATTCATGCGGGTGGTTTCATTACGATAGGTCAGAATCAAGCCATCATCTTTTTTGATCTTGAACGGGTTGGTCATACTGCCGGTCGCCATATTGGTGATTTCCGACTCTTCTTCCCAGGCCAGCATATATACGTCCAGTAATTGCCCCTTGCCTTTCACCTGGATGCGATCATAAGGTCGGGTCTTGGCCTTGAGTTCGGGGGAACTGAGCGTTTCAACCAAAGAACCGGTCAACAGAATCTGGCGCGCCTTGGTCATGGCTACGACGCGGGCTGCCACATTGACGGTATCACCAAAAATATCGTCATCCGCAAGAATCGCCGGACCATAGTGCAGACCGATACGGATCGAAAGCCCGACGGTTTCGGGCGAGCGGTCATCCTCAATGGTTTCCTGAATGATGGTTGCAGCCAGCAGCGACAGATCGGAATCCATGAAATAAACCAGAATCTCGTCACCTATTGTCTTGACCAGTTGCCCCTTGTGGCGGCGGCAAATCGCGATCAGCGAGTTCAAGGCTTTGGAAATTCGTTCTCGAGCTACATTGTCGCCAAGACTTTCATACATGGCGGTACTACCGGCCACGTCTGCAAACATGACAACACATTGTATTGATTGCTCTTTCATACTGTCCTTGAACCTATTGCCCTTAAAATGAGTTTCAGACTGCTTTTTTATAGCATCATATTGAGTTAACGGGAGATTTTTTATAACCCGAACTTAAAATATCAATCACCTGCACTGGTTTTTATGTAATCAATTGCTTTGGCCAGACGCTGCAGGGTTTTTTCCCGGCCGATCATCACCAGCGTTTGATCAATGGGAGGAGAAAAAGAACCACCCGTCGCCGCGACCCGAACCGGTTGCCCCACTTTTCCCATATTGACCTCCAGTTCAGCGGTTACCTGTTCAATCACGGCATGTACCGATTCCACATCCCACTTTTCTACCGCCTGCAGTTTTTGCAAAACAAGTTCCAGTGGTGCCAGCGCGGCCGTCTTCAGCGCTTTCTTGGCAGCCTTGGAATCGTATTGCGAGAAATCGACAAAGACATAGAGAATACTCTGCGCCAGCTCATTGATGGTTTTGACCCGCTCCCGGTAGACATCGACAATCGCGGAAAGATCGATCGCCGGATCGACTTCGACTCCGGTTTTTATCAATCGCAGGCGAACCAGATCGACAATTCGCTCAAGATCGGACGATTTCAGGTATTGCTGATTTAGCCAGGCCAATTTTTCGGGATTAAAGGTCGAGGGCGCGCGGTTAATGCCCTGCAGAGAAAAAAGCTCGATCATTTCTTCGCGGGTAAAAATCTCCTGATCACCGGACGACCAGCCCAGACGCACCAGATAGTTCAACAGCGCTTCAGGCAGATAGCCGTCTTCGTAATATTGCATCACACTGACCGCACCATGGCGTTTGGAAAGTCGCTTGCCATCTTCACCCAGAATCATAGGGACATGCGCAAACTGCGGTATGGCAAGCTCCAGCGCCTTGAAAATATTGATTTGTCGTGGCGTATTGTTGACGTGATCATCGCCGCGAATCACATGCGAGATTAACATATCGGCATCATCTACTACCACGGTCAGATTATATGTTGGCGTGCCATCAGCGCGAGCAATCACCAAATCATCGAGTTCGTCATTGCGAACGGTAATCTCTCCTTTGACCAGGTCTTGCCAACTGACCTCCCCTTCCAGAGGTGTTTTAAAACGTACCACTAGCTCATCTTCATCTCCCGGCTTTAACTCCTTGTCCCGGCAACATCCATCATAACGCGGCTTTTGCTTATCTGCCATTTGCTGTTCACGCAGCTTTTCCAACCGTTGCTT
>JANTFI010000153.1 GCA_024763505.1 Gammaproteobacteria bacterium | reverse complement strand
GGCTATCTTTCGCTGTATGGTCATAATGAATCCTTGTTCAAGTCGGCAGGAGAGTGGGTCGATGCCGGTGAGATTATCGCCAGTATCGGCAATAGCGGCGGGCATCAAAAACCCGGGCTCTATTTCGAGATTCGGCGCAAAGGGAAGCCACAAAACCCGACTCGCTGGTGCAAGGCGGGTAACTGGTTTCGACAGATATGATCACAGCCGTCGAGTCCCCGGGAATCGATATTTTCACAACTAAATCCATCAAGTTTGGTCTACAATAACCAAATACTTACGGAGAGCTAAATGCTTCAGAAACTCAGATCTTCCACTCTTTTTCTGGCCGGGATCATTCTCGGCCTATCTATGGCTATCGGGCATGGTGTCTACGCACTGAAAGAAAACAAGCCCACGATTCCGTTTGAGGAATTGCAGGCTTTTACCGATGTCTATTCCCGCATCAAAGCCGATTATGTCGAACCGGTCGATGATAAAAAGTTGCTGGAAGACGCCATCCGCGGCATGCTGTCCGGGTTGGATCCCCATTCCAGCTACCTCAACCCGGAAGAATTCAATGACTTGCGCATCGGCACTACCGGCCAATTTGGCGGACTGGGGATTGAAGTCGGCATGGAAAATGGTTTCGTCAAGGTAATTTCACCGATTGATGACACCCCCGCCTCGCGCGCCGGAATCAAATCCAAGGACTTGATTATTAAACTCGATGACAAGCCGGTAAAAGGAATGACACTGAATGACGCGGTCAAGATTATGCGTGGTAAACCCGGCTCCGAAATCAAACTCACCATCGTGCGCGAAGGCGAGAGCAAGCCACTCAACCTGACCATCACGCGCGAAGTCATACGCGTAAAAAGCGTCAAAAATCGGATGCTTGAACCGGGTTATGGCTATGTCCGAATCTCCAGCTTTCAATCACGCACCACTACTGACTTGCTGGCGGCGATTTCCAAACTGCAGGAAAAGCACAAACTGAATGGTCTGGTACTTGATTTACGCAACAATCCGGGCGGCGTACTCAATGGTGCAGTCGGCGTTTCCGATGCCTTTCTAGATGACGGGTTAATCGTGTACACCGATGGCCGCATTGAAGACTCCAGCATGAAATACACCGCAACGCCCGGGGATGCATTAAACGGAGCACCGCTGGTGGTGCTGGTCAATGGTGGTTCGGCTTCAGCCTCAGAAATCGTCGCCGGTGCCATTCAGGATCACAAACGCGGCATCATCATGGGTTTCAAAACCTTCGGCAAGGGGTCGGTTCAAACCATACAAGAGCTACGTAATGGCGCCGCAGTCAAGTTAACCACCGCTCGCTATTTCACCCCCAATGGCCGCTCTATCCAGGCCGAAGGAATTGTGCCGGATATCAAGCTGCACAACTTGAAAGTAACGGATTCCAAAACCGCACCCAAGACCATATCCGAAAAGGATTTGACCGGTCATTTAAGCAACCCGATCAACCCGGAAGAATCGACTGATAAAAAAGACCAGAATGAATCTTCGCCCGATGCGGCTACCGAGAACGAGGATTTATCGGAAACGGATTACCAGTTATTTGAAGCCCTGAATCTGCTCAAAGGCATGGATATCGCGCTAAAATTAAATCAGCAGCAGGGATGATCCGAGTCCTCGTCTTTCTGATCAGCGGTTTTTTTCTAACCAGCGCCGCGGCTGAAAAGCCGGTGCTGGCACTGGTCATTGATGATCTGGGTTATTCTTTCGAAATGGCCCGGCAAGTGCTCGAATTACCCGGCCAGCACACTTTCGCCATTATTCCTGGCACGACATACGACCGCAAGATAGCTGAATTTGCCCAACGCAATAGCCATGAAATCATACTGCACATGCCAATGCAGTCTCTAGCCGGTGGCAATGCCGAGTCGACTACGCTGGATGTCAGCATGGATGAGCTCGAAATTACCGACAATGTGAACCGGATGCTCAAAGAAGTCCCATATATTCGTGGCATCAATAATCACATGGGCAGCAAATTGACTGAACTGGGTTATGTCATGCGCCCGATTATGGAATCGATCCATCGGTTCAACCCGAAGTTCTATTTTCTCGACAGCCGGACCACAGCGCAAAGTCAGGCTTATCAACAGGCAATACGTGCCGGCATCCCCTCGCTCAAACGCGATGTCTTTCTCGACTACGACCATAATAACCCGCTATCCACCCAGTTGCAGTTTGAGCGATGGCTGCAAAAGGCTGACCGCAAGGGTGTAGCCATTGCAATCGCCCACCCGTATTCTTCCACGATCGAGCTATTACAGAAAAAATTACCCGAGATCGCTGATGATTATCAATTCATGACCATTTCACAGCTCATTCAACACAGACAGGAGCACCTCCCGTGGCCCACATACTTGTCCCGCTTGCAGAAGGATTTGAAGAACTAGAAGCCGTCACCATCATCGACCTGTTGCGACGAGCCGGCTTCGATGTAACCACCGCCGGATTCGATAATCAACCGGTACGCGCCAGCCGTGGAACCGTAGTGATACCGGATACTACGCTTGAGCAAGTACAAAACCGGGATTTCGATTTGATCGTATTACCCGGCGGTTTGCCGGGCGCAGATCACTTGCGCGATCACCCGTTGCTGCAATCGATGATTCAGCGTCAAAATGAACAGGGGAAATTGCTCGGGGCAATTTGCGCCGCACCCAGGGCATTGGCCAGCGCCGGCGTATTGAAGGGGAAGAAAATCACCTGCTATCCGCAAGCGCTCGAAGAAGTGGATCACTCAGATTTTGAAATTACCGCCGAGAGAGTCGTCATCGACGGCAATCTGGTGACTTCTCGCGGACCGGGTACCGCGATGGACTTTGCGCTGGAATTGATCGAGCAGCTGGCCGACAAAGCCTTGCGAGACTCGGTGGAAGCCGGACTGGTGCGCTGAGGCACTACTCGACCGTAACCGACTTGGCCAGGTTGCGCGGCTGGTCGACATCCGTACCACGCTGCACCGCGACATGATAGCTCAATAACTGCAGCGGAATGGTCGATAGCACCGGGGTGGTGTATTTGGCACTGCATGGCATGCTGACCACTACATCATCGCTGTTATCATTCATTGCCACACCTTCATGAGCGAACACATACAGTTGTCCGCCACGGGCTTTGACTTCCTGCATATTCGAGTGCAATTTTTCCAGCATTTCATCATTGGGCATGACTACGATAATCGGCATTTCCGCATCGACCAGCGCCAGCGGGCCATGCTTTAACTCGCCGGCCGGATAAGCCTCGGCATGAATATAGGAAATCTCCTTAAGTTTAAGCGCGCCTTCCATCGCGATCGGATAATGCTCGCCGCGCCCGAGAAACAGGGCATCATGCTTGTCGATAAAATCCTCGGCGATCAGCTCGATTTTTTCATCCAGCTTCAGTAAATATCCTATCTTGCGTGGCAAGTCATTCAATTCTTCAACGATCAATTTCCGCACAGCCGCATCCATGCCACGTTTCTTGGCCAGCGTCAGCACCATCAGCATCAAGGCGACCAATTGAGTTGTGAAGGCCTTGGTGGATGCAACCCCGATTTCCGGGCCGGCGCGCGTCATCAGCACCAGATCGGATTCGCGTACCAGAGAACTTTCCGGCACATTACAGATACTTAAAGAGCCGCAATAATTCTTGCCACCAATATCGCGAAGTGCGGCCAGCGTATCAGCCGTTTCGCCGGATTGGGACAGGGTTACAAAAAGCGTATTGGGCGGAACCACGGCATTGCGATAACGAAATTCACTCGCAACTTCGATCTGGCACGGGATTTCCAGTAAATCTTCGAGCCAGTACTTGGCGACATACCCGGCATGATAACTGGTTCCGCAGGCGATGATCTGGATATTTTCGACCTGTTCGAAAATCGCGTCGGAGTCCGGCCCGAAAATGGCATCGAGCACATCGCTGCTGGTGGTTCGGCCTTCCAGGCAATCTCGAATCGCCTGTGCCTGTTCATAGATTTCTTTCAGCATGTAGTGGCGGAATTTGCCCTTGCTGACAGAATCGCTGGTCAATTCCGAGACGGAGATTTCCAGCGCTTTTGCTGTACCATCTTGTCCGAAAACCTGATAATGCTTGCCTTGCAACTGTGCAATATCCCCTTCCTGAAGATAGATAAAACGAGAAGTCACCGGCAGCAACGCGGAAACATCGGAGGCGATAAAATTCTCTTCAAAGCCGATGCCGAGCACCAGCGGGCTTCCCTTGCGACAGGCGACCAGCGTATCCGGCTGATCCAGCGCGAGTATGGCCAGCGCATAGGCTCCCTGCAATTTTTCAGTAGCCTGCATAACAGCTTGCAGCAAGTCACCCTGATAAAAACTATCCACCAGATGCGCGACCACTTCGGTATCGGTCAGAGAACTGAACTGATAGCCTTTCGCCTTCAGTTCTTCGGTCAACTCCAGATAATTTTCGATGATGCCGTTATGTACAACGGCAATGCGATCGCGTGAAATATGCGGGTGGGCATTTTGCTCGGAAGGCTCACCATGTGTGGCCCAACGGGTATGGGCGATGCCGACGTTTCCCGGTTGCTCCGGCGGAATCTTATCGGCCAACTGTTGCACCTTCCCGAGTGAGCGGAAGCGTTGCAGCGCAGAGTCATGGATGAGTGCGACACCGGCCGAATCATAGCCGCGATATTCCAGTCGCCGAAGACCTTCGATCAGGATTGAATTGACATTTCTTTGCGCTACAGCGCCGACGATTCCGCACATATTTTATCCCTGCTTGTTTTTACTCGGCCTGATCCAGCCGCTGATTGTTACTTGCTTGGCCCGGGAAAAAGTCAACTGCCCTTCCGGTGTATCCTTGGTGATGGTCGAACCTGCGCCAATCGTGGTGCTTTCACTAACTCTGACCGGTGCCACCAACTGAGTATCGGAACCGATAAACACATCGTCCTCGATAATAGTTTTGTGCTTGTAGGCGCCATCATAGTTGCAAGTAATCGTCCCGGCACCGACATTCACCCGCGCACCCATTTCAGTATCTCCGATATAGGTCAAATGATTAACCTTGCTGCCGGTTCCGATCTGCGATTTCTTGACCTCGACAAAATTACCGATCTTGGCTTTTTCCAGCGTTCGGGTTTCAGGCCGGATGCGAGCAAATGGGCCAATGTCGTTTTTCCTGCCTATTTCCGATTGATCGATCACGGTCATCGGCTGAATGATAGTTCCTGCGCCAATAACGCAATCTTTTAACACGCAATTGGACTGAACAACCACGTCATCTCCGAGCTCGACCCGGCCCTCGAAGATACAATTGACATCGATTTCGACATCCATTCCGGTAATCAACTCACCGCGTACATCAATACGGGCCGGATCTGACAGCTTGACACCAGCCTCCATCAGCGCCGTTGCATGTTGCTGCCGGTACAGGTTTTCAATTTGCGCCAACTGATTCTGGTTATTAACGCCCAACAGTTCTGATTCATCTTCGCATACCACCGAAGATACCTTATGTCCCGCATGAACGGCGTGTTTAACTACATCGGTCAGATAATATTCAGCCTGCGCATTGCTTGAATCCAGCTTTGACAGCAACGCTCTATATTCGTTGCCCTTGATGTACAGGATTCCGGAGTTTGATTCTGTAATTTTGCGCTGCTCGTCGGTTGCATCCTTTTCTTCGACAATAGCGATAACCTGTTGATTGTGATCTCGAATGATACGGCCATAACCGGTCGGATTTTTGGCCAAGAAACTGAGCAAGGCGACGGCGTTTTCCTGCAGCCCTTGCTGCACAAGTCGCCGCAGAGTTTCGAGGCGAATCATCGGTACATCACCATACAGAACCAGAATATCATTGCCCGGCCGCAAGGTAGTATTGCATTGCATGACTGCATGACCTGTTCCCAATTGCTCGGCCTGTTCGACAAAAGACAGCGGCTGTCCAGACATCGCCTGCCTGACCTGATCGGCTTCGTGCCCGACCACCACGATGATCTGGTCAGGATCGAGCTTGCGGCTGGTATCGACCACATGTTGCAGCATGGGGCGGCCTGCGAGCGAGTGTATCACCTTGGGACGACGCGATTTCATCCGGCTGCCCTTTCCGGCCGCCAAAATGACAATGCTCAGGGACATGATCGTTTACCTGCTTCTGAAATTTTTCGAGTCTGGCAATAGTACAAAAAAAGGGGGCATAAGCCCCCTTTTTTTGTACGAACTGTGAACCCGTTC